>NZ_JAVREL010000008.1:0-290418 GCF_031845365.1 Streptomyces litchfieldiae | reverse complement strand
TCACCCCCGGCGAGGAGGCCGGGCTGATCGTCATCGGCGACACCGAGTCGGGCAAGACGTCCCTGCTGCGCGCCGTCGCCCGCCAGATCACCGCGACGCGCACCCCCGAGCAGGCCAAGCTCATCGTCCTGGACCACCGCATGACGATGCTGCGCGAGTTCGACGGGCCGCATCTGCTGGGCTACTCCACCAGCCATGAGCGGTCCCTGGAGGTGGTCGGCGGTCTCGCCGAGGGGCTGAAGAAGCGGCTGCCCGGCACGGATGTCACGCCCGAGCAGTTGCGTGACCGCTCCTGGTGGACGGGACCGGAGATCTATCTCCTTGTCGACGACTACGACCTGGTCGCCACCTCGCGCGGCAACCCGCTCAAGGCGCTGCTCGACTTCCTGCCCCAGGCCCGGGGCATCGGGCTCCATCTCTTCATCACCCGCCAGGCCGGCGGCTCCTCGCGCGCCGTCGTCGAACCCGTCCTCGGCCGCCTCAAAGAGCTCAACACGCCCGCCGTGCTGCTGAGCATCCCCAAGGACGAGATGCCCATCTGGGGCATCAAGCCCGCACAGCGCAAGAAAGGCCGCGGACTCCTGCTCCACCGGCGCCTGGGCAACGTGCCCGTGCAGCTCGCCCGCGCCGACTCCCCCCTGAGGAACGACCCATGACCGGCACCGACTTCGTCCGCATCGCCCTGGCCGGACCCGCCGGCCGCGCGGACCTCGCCATCCCCGCCGCCGTCCCGCTCGCCCGGCTGCTGCCGGCCCTGCTGCACCACGTCGGCCAGGAACCCGGCGCCGACGGCGGCGTCCGGCACGGCGGCTGGGTGCTGCGCCGCCCCGACGGCACCCGGCTCGACCCGGCCGCGACGCTCACCGCCCAGGGCGTGGCCGAGGGCGACCTGCTCGTCCTCGGCCATGGCACGGACGACATCACGCCGCCCCTTTACGACGACATCGTCGAGGTCATCGGCGACGTCGTCGGCCGCCGGACGGGCGCCACCGCACGGCCGGCCACCGCCACCCGCCGCGCCGCCGCCGCGCTGACCGCGCTCGCCACCCTCGCCGCGGGCGGCGCCCTGGCCGCCGCCCCCGGACGGCTGCCCGGTTGGCTCGGCCTGGCCACCGCCCTGCTGGCGCTCGCCGTCGGCGTTCTGGCCTCCCGCGCCTTCGGCGACACCCGCGCCGGCACGTTCGCCGCCGTGCTCGCCGCGCCGCCGGCCATGCTCGGCGCGGCCCGCCTGCTCGGCACCGACTCGGGCTGGACCGCCGCGCACCTGCTGCTCGCCTGCGCCGTGCTCGCCGTCGTCGGCGCCCTCGGCCCGGTGCTGATCGGCGGCGGCGACGGCACGTTCGCCGCACTCGTCGTCGCCGGTCCGCTCGCCGCGACGGGCGCCGCGATCTGCGCGGTGGGCGACGTGCCCGCCGCTCGCGCGGCGGCCGTCGCCGCCCCGCTCGCCCTGGCCCTGACCACGCTGTGGCCCACCGTGGCGCTGCGCGTCGCCCGCATCCCCCCGCCCCGCGTGGCCGGTTCCGCCGAGGACCTGGAGACGCTGCCCAGCCAGCTCGTCCACAACCAGCTCACCGCCCGCGTCGACCGGGCCCGCCGCCTGCTGTCCGGGCTGCTGGCGGGCAGTCACCTGGTGGCCGGCGGCGGCACGCTGATCCTGTTCGCCACCGCCGAGCTCTGGCCCTGCGCGCTCGGCACCGCCCTGCTCCTGCTCACCCTGCTGCGCGCCCGCCTGTTCAAGGAGACGGCCCAGGCGGCGCTGTCGCTGACCACCGCGCTGCTCGCCCTCGCCGGCGCCGCCGCGTTCCTCCTCACCGCCCACCTCGGCGAAACGGTTCCCCTGCTCGCCGTCGCGCTCCCCACCGCGCTGGTGACCGCCCTCATCGCCGGCGCCGTCGCCCTCTTCGCCGGCCGCCAGCAGCCGAGCCCCCGGCTCTCCCGCGCCCTCGACCTGGTGGAGACGACGCTCCTGCTGACGGTCGTTCCGCTCGCCCTGGCGGTGTGGGAGGTCTACTCCGCCCTGCTCAACCTCCGCGCATGAGAGGGGGCCACGCGGTGCGACGGCGACTCCTGCTCCCCGGCGCGGCGGCGCTGCTGCTCGCGGCGGGCGGCCTCGCCCACCCCCCGGCGGCGGACGCCGCCGAGCCCTGCCGGCGCGCGGTGACGGGGGAGGAACTGCCGTCCGGCGCCGGGCCGTTGCCGCTCATCGAACAACTGGGGCTGCGGCAGGCCTGGGACCTGGCCACCGGGAGCGGCGTGACCGTCGCCGTCATCGACTCCGGCGTCGACGCCCGCCACCCCGACCTCACCGGATCGGTGCGCCGCGGCAGCGAGTTCACCATCGTGCGGGACGCGACGGGCTACTCCCGCACCACCCCCGAGCCCGAGCAGGACTGCGAGGGCCACGGCACCGCCGTCGCCGGGCTGGTCGCCGCGCGCCGCGCCGAGGGCGACCGCATGACCGGGGTCGCGCCCGGCGCCGCCGTCTACCCCGTCCGGATCGCCGACGGCGTCGAACGCGCCACCACCGAGATCCTCGCCGCCGCCATCGACGACGCGGTGGCCGCCGGCGCCGGAGTCATCAACCTCTCGCTCGCCGTCCCCACCGACTACGAGCCGATCCGCGAGGCCGTCGCCCGCGCCGTCGAGGCCGACGTGGTCGTCGTCGCCGCGGCGGGCAACGAGGGCAACCAGGGCATCTCCGGCGGCCGGATGTACCCGGCCGCCTACGACGGCGTGCTCGCCGTCGGCGCGGTCGGCAACGACGGCCAGCCGCTGGACAGTTCGAACGCCGGACCGTGGGTCGACCTGGCCGGCTACGGTGCGGACCTGGCCGTGGTCGCCCCCGGCGGCACCGGCTACCGCGTCGAGTCCGGCACCAGCTTCGCCGCCGCCCAGGTGTCCGGCACCGCCGCCCTGGTGCGCTCCCGGTTCCCCGGCCTGACCGCCGCCGAGGTGGCGCGGCGCCTCACCGACTCCGCGACCCCGGTCGGCGGCGGCCGCAACGACCGCACCGGCGCCGGCCTCGTCGACCCGTTCGGCGCGCTCACCGACCTCGGCCCGGCCGAGGCCGCCGAGGCCCCCGCCGCCCGCGTCCCCGTCCGGCCCCTCCCGCCGGACGAGCCGCTGCTCGGCCCCACCACGGCCACCGCGCTCGCCGTGAGCGGCGGGCTGCTCCTCGCCGTCGTCCTCGGCCTGCTCGGCGCCCCGGCCGCGCGCCGCGCCGCCCGCCGCGGCTGGCGCACCGGACCCGACGCGGCGGGGGACCCGCTCCCGGCCGCAGCCCCGGCGCGCCTCGACTGGCTGGACGGCGGCGACAGCCGCCCCGACCCCCGGAACCGGAAACGATAGATGGCCACCACACGCGAACAGGCGGAGGCGTACGCCTACGAGAACCGCCGCCGGACCACCGGCCTGATCCGCGGCACCGACGAGGCCGCCGCCGACCCCAGGCGCCGGCTGAACCGCGCGCTCGGCGGCGGCGTCGCCATCGGCGTCCTCATCATGGCCGGCTTCGGCATCGCCGGCTGGCTCGGCGGCGGCCGGGGCCCCGAACTGCCGGACAACGGCGCGGTGGTGGCCGGCGGCAGCGGCGACCGCTACGTCGTGACCGACGGCGTCGTCCACCCGGCCCTCAACCTCGCCTCCGCCCTGCTCGTCGGCGGCGGCGAGATCACCAAGGTCCGGCAGGCGACGCTCGACGACGCGCCGCGCGGCCTGCCCGTCGGCATCCCCGGCGCCCCCGACGCGCTGCCCGACGCCGACGATCTGGCGGCCGGCGACTGGACGCTGTGCGCCACCCCCTCCGAGACCGGCGGCGCCCCGACCGCGACCGCGCTGTACGTCTCCGTGCCCATCGGCCCCGCCGACCCGGCGACCGTGCTGGCCCAGGACGAGAACGGCGACCGCTGGCTGCTCACCGAGGGCCGCCGCCACGCCCTCGAACCCGCCGCCGGCGAACTCCTCGGCCTGCAACGCGTCACGCCCGTCGAGCTGCCCCGGCAGGTCCTCGCCACCGTCCCCGAGGGACCCGCGCTCACGATCCCCGCCCCCGCCCCGGACGCCGGCGACGCACCGGCGGTGGACCTGCCGTTCGACGCGGCCGTCGGCGACCTCGCCCACACCGACACCTCCGGCCCCAACCCCCAGTACTACCTCGTCCGTTCGGACGGCCTGACCTCCGTGTCCGCGCTGACGCACGCCCTGCTGACCGCCGCCGCCGCGGCCGACCACGAGATCGGCGCCACCGACGCCGCCCGCGCCCCGCGTTCCGCCGAGCCGCCGCCCGGCGACCCGGCGTGGCCCGACGCGCTGCCCGTCGCCGACGAGCCCGGCCGCGACCAGCCCGTGTGCGTCACCACCCCGCCCGGCGGCCGGCCCGGCGACGCGCCCTGGCAGGCCACCATCACCCTGCCCGGCGCCATGCCGGACCCCGCGGGCCTCACCCCGGTGCGCGGCGCCGACGGCGAACGGCTCGGCCTGCTGGACGCGATCCACCTGCCGCCCGGCACCGGCGCGCTGGTGCGGGCCACCACCTCGGCGGGCACCGGCGGCACCCATACGCTGATCACCGACAGCGGGACGGCGTATCCCATCGCGTCCCCGGACGCCGTGCGGCGCCTGGGCTACCGGCCGGACGACGCCCCCGCGATGCCGGTGAGCTTCGTCGGCCTGCTGCCCGCCGGGCCGGTCCTGGACCCCGAGGCCGCCGCCGCCGAACAGCGCGGAGTGTCGCGGTGAGGGGCCTGTTGGTGGGCGCCCAGACCGGGCTGGGCTGCGCCGCGGCGGGCGTCGCCTGGGGCGGCGCCGCCGGCTGGACCCTGACGGGCGCGGGCGCCGCCGTTCTCGCCGCCGCGCTGCTGCGCGCCGACCGGCCGCTGCGGGAACGCGCCACGCGCGCCGCCCTCACCCCCGCCGCGCCCCCCGCGCCCGCCGGGGCCGCGGACGCGACGAACGGCCTGGGCCTGGCGCGGGCCCTGCTGCCCGCCCTGGACGTCGTGGAAGTCCCGCACCGCAACGGCACGCTGGGCGTCCTGGCCGACGGCCGGGGCCACGCCGCCGTGCTCGCCCTGCCCGGCGACGCCCTGCCCTCGCTGCCGGCCGGCCTGCTCGGTGACTGGCTCGACGGCGACCCCGCGCGGCCGGCCGCCGCGCAGCTCCTGGTGGAGCAGTTCGGCGTGCCGCCCTGGGACATCCACTACGGCTACCAGCCCACCGTCGCCTACCGGCAGTTGCCCACCGGCGGCCGGCCGCTGGCCGTCCGCGCCCATCTGGTCGTCCGCCACGAGCCGTTCGAGGCGCCCGAGGCCGCCGAACGGCGCGGTGGCGGCACGGCCGGCGCGCGAGCGGCCGTGGCCGCCGCCACGGCGCGCCTGCGCGCCCGGCTCGCCGCCACCGGCACCCCCAGCACGCCGCTGAGCGCCGCCGCGCTGCGGGACCTGCTGCGCTCGACGGGCGACAGCTCACCCGACGGGCGTGCCCTGCCCGGCAGTTGGGCGGGCGGCGCGGCCACCCACTGCACGCTGACGGCGCGGGTCGGGTCGGGGGCCGACTGGTCCGGGCTGCTGTACGCCCTCACCGCCTGCACCGCCGACCGCGTGCTGGCCTCCGCCACCGTCACCCGGGAGGGGGGCGCGCTGCGGGTCCGCGCCGCGGTGCGGGTGGTCAGCACGCTCGCGCAAGCCGCCGCGGCCGAACGCGACCGGCTGGTGGCGGCGAACGTCACCGGCCCGCCCGTCGCCGACCAGGTGGCCGGCCTGCTCGCCACGCTGCCGCTGGCCCACCCGTCCCGGTCACTCGCCGAGGCCACCGGCTTCGCACCGGCCGGCGCGGCCGGGGGAGGACCCCGAGGAGCGTCAGGAACGCGATGAGCACCCCCGACATGGCGGCGCTGCCCGCCACCACCTGGCACGACGAGACACCGTCAACCGCCTGCCAACTGGGTCCCGCCCCGGCCGGGGGAGGACCCCGAGGAGCGTCAGGACCGCGATGAGCACCCCCGACGTGGCGGCGCTGCCCGCCACCACCTGGCACGACGAGACACCGTCAACCGCCTGCCAACTCGTCCCCGCCCCGGCCGGGATCCACCTGGGCACCGACCGCGCCGGCCGGCCCGTCGCGCTGTCGGCCCCCGGGCCGGCCGGCAGCCGCGTCGGGGTGCTCGGCGAAGCGCTCTTCGGCCACCTCTTCGCGCTGCGGCTGCTCGCGGCCGGCGCCCGCGTCACGGCCGTCACCCGGGCGCCGGCGGCGTGGGCCGGTCTGCGGCGGGCGGCTGGCGACCGGCTGACCGTGGCGGGCGACGCGGGCGGCTGGCCCGCCCACCAGCCGGCGCCGCCCACCGTGGACGGCGGCCCCGCCGCCCTGGTGTGCGACCTGCGCCGCCCGCCCGCCGCGGCCCTCGGCGACGGTGACTGGCGCACGGTGCTGCACGTCACGCATGTGACGCCGCCCCGCGCCGGGTTCTGGGCCGCCGCCGACGCGATTCTGGCGCTGGACGCCCGCTTCGCCGAGGCCGTCGCCCGCGTCCTGGGGGCCGAGGCCGCCCGCGTGACCGCCGCGCTGGCCCCGGGCGAGATCGTGGTCTTCCGCGCCACCGGCGCGGACGTGCTGCGCCCCGACATCTCCCCGGCCGAAACGGCGCTGCTGACCCCTGGCAGCCCGCCCCGGCGCGCCGGGTGAGCCCGCCCGCCGGGGGCCGCCGCCCGATGCGGAGAATGGGGCGCATGGATCTGCGAATCTTCACCGAACCGCAGCAGGGCGCGAGCTACGACACCCTGCTGGCCGTTGCCAAGGCCACCGAGGAGCTGGGCTACGACGCGTTCTTCCGGTCCGACCACTATCTGAAGATGGGCGACGTGGACGGCCTGCCGGGGCCCACCGACGCCTGGATCACGCTGGCCGGCCTGGCCCGGGAGACCTCCCGCATCCGGCTGGGCACCCTGATGACCGCGGGCACCTTTCGGCTGCCGGGCGTGCTGGCCATCCAGGTCGCCCAGGTGGACGCCATGTCCGGGGGCCGCGTCGAACTCGGCCTGGGCGCCGGGTGGTTCGAGGCCGAGCACACCGCGTACGGCATCCCGTTCCCGAAGGAGAAGTTCCCCCGGCTGGAGGAGCAGCTCGCGGTGATCACCGGTCTGTGGGGGACGCCGGAGGGCGAGACGTTCTCCTATGACGGCACCTACTACCAGCTCGCCGACTCGCCCGCGCTGCCCAAGCCCGCGCAGCGCCGCGTGCCGGTCCTGATCGGCGGCATGGGCAAGGAGCGCACGCCGCGGCTGGCCGCCCGGTACGCCGACGAGTTCAACATCCCGTTCGGCTCGGCGGAGGACAGCGGCGCCCAGTTCGAGCGGGTGCGCCGGGCGGCGGAGGAGGCCGGGAGGAAGCCCGACGACCTCGTCTACTCCAACGCGCTGGTGGCGTGCGTCGGCCGGGACGACGCCGAGGTGGCCCGGCGCGCGGCGGCCATCGGCCGGGACGTGGACGAGCTGAAGCGCAACGGCCTGGCCGGCTCGCCCGCCGAGGTCGTGGACCGCATCGGCAGCTTCGCCGAGGTCGGCTCCTCCCGGATCTACCTCCAGATCCTCGACCTGTCCGACCTGGACCATCTGGAGCTGATCGCCGCACAGGTCAAGCCGCAGTTGCCGGAATGAGCGCCCCGCCGCTCGGCACGCGCGCCCTGGTCCTGGACGGCGGCCTGTCCAACGAGCTGCGGGCGCTGGGCCACGACCTCGGCGACGAGCTGTGGACGGCACGGCTGCTTGCCGAGGACCAGGCCGCGATCCGCGCGGCGCACGCCGCCTATGTGCGCGCCGGCGCGCGCGTGGTCATCACCAGCAGCTACCAGGCGTCGTTCGAGGGCTTCGCCCGCCGCGGCATCGGGCGGGCGGCGGCGGCGCGGCTGTTCGGCGACAGCGTGTGGCTGGCCCGGGCCGCCGGGGCGGAGTTCGTGGCCGCCTCGGTCGGCCCGTACGGCGCGGTGCTGGCCGACGGCAGCGAGTATCGCGGCCGGTACGGGCTGACCGTGGGCGAACTGGTCCGCTTCCACCGCCCCCGCGTCGAGGCCCTGGCCGCGGCCGGGCCCGATGTGCTGGCGCTGGAGACCGTGCCCGATGTGACGGAGGCGGAGGCGCTGCTGCGCGCCGCCGCCGGCTGCGGGGTGCCCGTGTGGCTGTCGTACACCGTCACGGACGGCCGTACTCGGGCCGGGCAGCCGCTGGAGACGGCCTTCGGGCTGGCCGCGGGGAACGACCAGGTGCTCGCGGTCGGCGTCAACTGCTGTGCTCCGGGGGAGGTGACGGCCGCGGTGGAGCGGGCCGTCGCGGTCACCGGCAAGCCCGCGGTCGCCTATCCGAACAGTGGCGAGGTGTGGGACGCGCGGCGCCGCCGGTGGCGCGGGTCCCCGGCCGCCCTCGCCGAGTCGGCCGCCGAGTGGCAGCGGGCCGGCGCCCGGCTGATCGGCGGCTGCTGCCGCGTCGGCCCGGCCGAGATCGCCCGGCTGGCAACCGCGCTCGGCGCCTCCTAGCCGCCAACTGGCCCTCGGCATATGCCCCTGACCTCGCCATCAGCGTTGATGCGCGTTGACAGCGTGAATTCCGGCCGTGTTCCGGGGAGTCCGGCTCGTCCGGAATGTGGGGGAGCGAGGTTGAAGCCGCCAGGTGGCAGGCCCTGTCTTAATGCTTGAAAATTCATCGTTCGGTAGTTGAGGCGATACGCATCGCGACCGAAAGTGTCCGTGCGCTGATGGAGTTCGCCCGATATTCCGGCAGACTCCCAACGGGAGCCCGGCCGGTACCTCGGCGGTGCAGGGCGGAGGTACCGGCGCGTGCTCCCGGCGGACCGCGTACCGGTGCTGCCGCCTCCCCGCGTACGCCCGGGGCGCGGTCCGCAAGAGCGCGACCCCGGACGTCACCACGGGGGTCTCACCAGACGATGGAGAACGACTGCGACTCCCCGCCGTCGCAGCGCGTCACCGTCAGCCGGTCGCCGGCCCCGGGCGGCGTGAAGGTGGGCGGCTGGGTCAGGCACTCACCGGTGCCGGCGTTGACGAACACCGTTCCGATGTCGTCCCACTTGAGGTCCCAGAGCTGGGTCCGGTCCCCGGTGCAGTGGCTCAGGGTGGCGTAGGGGAGCAGACCGGCCGGATCGATCCCGAGGCAGCCGCCGGTCCCGACGTTGACGATGGTCGTGCTCTCTCCGTTCGCGGCGAACTGCCAGTGCTGCTCCGGCGCGCCGGCCAGCCGCAGCATGCGCACATACGGATCGTTCGCCGTGCCGTCGGCGGGGGCGGCGGACGCGTACAACGACAGCGACGCGTCGCCGATCAGCATGGTCAGGGGTGCGTCGGCCGCCTGCGCGGTGCCGGTGGTCAGGGTGATGAGGGCCGCCGCGGCTCCGGCGGCGAGGGGTAAGTTCCGTCTCATGGCGCGGAGTGTACTGAGCCTCTTGGTCATGTCCATGCTCTGCGCAAGCGCGCTCCGCGTCGACCGCGGACAGCGGCGCGGCGATGGCGGCCTGTACGACCAAAGTTGACGAAAGGCAGTCGGATCAGAGACTTTCGGCAGCTGTGCGGTGGCGTTCCGGACACATAGCGTGGCGGGCATGAGGACCGGCAGGACCATGGGAACGACAACGCTGGGGCTGACCTTCGGGGACCGGTTGCTGCTCATCGTGGGCGGGCCCGCGCTGGGGGCGGTGCTCGGATTCTGCACGCCGCCCGTCGCGGACTGGGTGGAGGGGCGGCCGTGGGTGCCGATGCAGGGGCCGTTCGAGCTGATCTCCTCGTTCGAGGGGCGGTGGGTGGCCCTGGTGCTGGGCGGCGTGGGGCTGCTGCTCGGCCTCGGGCTGGCGCTGCTGGCGGTCGTCTCCTGCCTCAAGGTGACCGTCTCGGACACCCGGTTGGTGATCGAGAAGGACGGGCGGTCGCGCGTGATACCCCGGCCCGAGGTGGCCGCGGTGTTCCTCGACGGCCGGAAGCTGGTGATCCTCGACCCGGCGTCGCGCGAGCTGCTGCGCGAGTCCCACGAGGGCAGCGCGGCCCAGGTCGCGCGCGGCTTCCAGCGGCATTTCTACCCCTGGGCCGGCCGGGACCCGCACGCCGGGCTGTACCGGCGCTGGGTCCCGGAGACCCCCGACCTGCCCCCCGCGGTCAACGCGCTGCTGAAGGCCCGGGAGTCCGCGCTGCGGAAGAAGGACGACGACGACACGACCGAACTGCGGGAGGAGATACAGCGGCTGGGGTTCGTCGTCCGCGACGACGCCGCCAAGCAGTACTGGCGCCCGCTGATCCGCCCCTGACGAAGCGGGGGTTGGCGCATCGGCTCGGTCACGGACCGGCATCGACTCGGTCACTCTGTCGGACGCCTCGCGTAAGCTGATGATTACGGAGCAACGCGAGATCGGCTGATTTCCAGCGCACCATCAGGTTTCCTGGAGGACACATGAGCGCTGAACTGGCTCTCTTGGCGACCACCGCCGCACAGAGTGTGATCACCCTGATGTGCACCGATGCCTGGACCGGCACCCGAAACCGGGTGGTCGGCCTGTGGCACCGCTTCCGGCCGGAGCAGGAGGAAGACGTGGCCCAGGGGCTGGACGGCGCCCAGGGGGTGCTCACCGCCGCCCGCGCCGGCTCTGTGCCCGGCGTGGACGAGACGCTGACCGCCCAGTGGGCCACGCGCTTCGCCGAGCTGCTGGCCCAGCACCCGGAGGCCGCCGCCGAGTTGCGGGCGCTGACCGCCGAGGCGGCCGCCGCGCCGGCGCCGCGGACGACCATCACCGCCTCCGGCCCGGGCGCCGTCGCCGCGGGCACCATCTACGGCAACGTCACCACCCACACCACGACCGGCCCCGAGCCGCCCCGTGGCTGAGCCGCCGGGAAACAGGGGCAGGGCGGCGGCCCGGACGGCCCGGGACCGGGTCCGCTGGCCCAACCCCGTTGCCAGGGTGGAGAGTTGAGCGAAACGAGAGGTTGCTAGTCTGCGGAGATGGCCACCGTGCTGCTTCTCCTGGACGAACAGAAGAACGCGCCGCTCCCGCCCGATCCCCTGCCCGGCGCGGCGGCGGTCACGGCCGCGATCGACGGCCTGGTGCGACGGGCGCGGTCCGCCGGCGCCCTCGTCGTCCACGTACGCGACGCCGGCGCGGGCGCGCCGGGTGTCCCCGGCCGTGAGCCGGCCACCGAGGCGGCCGACGGCGAGCATGTGGTGGACCGGACCGGGCCCGACGCGTTCGCGGGGACCGGCCTCGCCGCACTGCTCCCGGTGGGTGCCGAGGTCGTGGTCGCCGGCACGCGCAGCGAGATCGGCGTGCGCGCCACCGCCCTGACGGCCCTGGACCGTGGCCACCGCGTCGTCCTGGCCCGGGGCGCGCACGCCACGCACGCGCCCGGCGTGCCCCGCGAGGTCGAGGCCGAACTGCGGGCCGCCGGCGCGCTGGTGGTGGACCCGCAGTCGGTGGAGTTCGGGCCGGCCGGCGACGGAAGCCGCCGCTGACCGGCCCGGTGGCCCGCCGCCCGGCCGCGCCCCTCAGTAGAGGTTGAACTCCTCCCAGGAGCCGTTGATCCAGTCGGAGCGGGCCCGCAGGGCGTTCTGCAGCGTGCCGGTGGCGTTGAGCTCGGTGGCCACGAAGAGGCCGATGGCCCGCGACTCGAAGGAGAAGCGGCCGGTCGTCTCGTCGTACCAGAGGACGAACCGCTCCCAGCCGCCGATGCTCTCCGAGCGGGCGCGCAGCACGCCGCTGGCGGCGCCGGTGTAGTTGCGCTCCGCCGCGACATACAGGCCATTCGCGTTGGACCTCAGCGAGACGGTGCCGCGCGTGTCGTCCCAGTAGATGTCGAACAGCTCCCAGCTCCCGCTCCACGTGGCCGAACGGGCCCGCAGCAGGCCGGTGTACGGCTCGGCGAGGCGCTGCTCGGAGGCGACGACCAGCCCGTTGCGCACGGACTCGATGGCGTAGGGCACCTCTTGGGGCTCGTCGGCGCTCTCGTCGAGGGGGGCCAGGCCGTCCTCGACGAGCAGCTCGTTCAGCAGCTCGGTGTCGACGACCCTCCAGCCGGCCGCCGCGGGCGACTCGCCGGCACCGGATGAACTCGCGCTGGCGGCGGTCGTGGTGAGCGTCATGGCGCTCAGCAGACCGCACAGGGACAGGAGAACAGCGGCTGTACGTCGCACGTGATGTCCTTCGTTCGATGGATTCGCGGGCCGGCGGCTCCGGGGAGGCGTGCGGTGCGCCCGCGAGTGATCGTGGGAAACGGCAACGGCCCACCCGCCGACCGCCCCTGGCGACGGCGAAACTCCGCCCGGCGACATCCGGCCCCCCTTCCGCCGCGGGTCCCAACTCCGCGGCGACAACCGGCCCTTGGCCCCACCGAGGACGCCACGCGACGCCCCGGGGCCGGGTCCGCCCCACGTCGCTCAGTGTAAAGGGGATGTGCCGGAGCGGTCATGACCTCCACGAAGGCGGCGTTTGTTCGCCGTGTCGGTGGGCGTCAGGTGACCGCCCAGCCGGCCAGCGCCGCCGCCACGCCCAGCCCTCCGGCGATCAGCAGCGTGCTCACCACGCCCCGGCGCAGCGCCAGGAGCAGCACGAGCGCGAGGGTCAGCACGGCGAGTTGCCAGGCGTGTCGCAGCGCCAGGGCCAGCGGGATCGCCGAGCCGCAGATCGCGCCGATCACCGCCGGTCCGGCGCCGTCGAAGAACGACTGCACCGCGGGCAGGGCGCGCAGCCGCTCGAACTGGCCGCCGCCCAGGGTGATCAGCAGGAACGAGGGGCCGAACGCCACGGCCGCGGCCAGCAGTCCGCCGCCGAGCCCGGCCGCCGCGTATCCGACGACCGCGACCGTCTGCACCACCGGACCGGGGGTGATCTGGCCCAGGGCCACGGCGTTGAGGAACTGGCCGTCCGTCAGCCACCCGTACCGGTCGACCGAGTCCGCCTGCATCAGCGGGATGATGACGAAGCCGCCGCCGTAGGACAGGGCGCCCACCTTGTACGCGACCCAGGTGAGCGCGGACAGCGCGGCGAGCGCCGCGCTGATGGGCACCAGGGCCAGCAGCAGCCACAGCTGGCCGGTGCCGCCGGCTGGCGCGTCGGCCGCGCTCGGGCGCCGGCGTCCGCGCCGGATCGCCACCTCCACCAGACCGGTGGCGAGCAGCACCAGCACCAGCCAGGGCCCGAGCAGAACGGTCGCGGCGGCGCCGACCGCGAAGTAGCAGCCCCAGCGGATCCGGGCCGGCCGGTCGGCCGCGCGGCGCAGGCTGTCGGGGATCATGCGCCCCCCGGCCTGGACGGCCACCGCTGCCACCGCCGATCCGGCCCCGGCCGCCGCGCCGTTGATCCAGCTCGGCGGATCCCCGGCGAGGAACAGCGCGGCCAGCGCGAGGATCAGCGCCAGCCCCGGCACGATGAAACACACCCCGCCCACCACGGCGCCCCACGCGCCGCGCAGCCACCAAGCGTTGAGGATCGCGAGCTGCGTGGAGGCGGGCCCGGGAAGCAGGTTGGTCGCGGCGATGCCGTCCTCGAAGTCGCGCGCCTCGACCCAGCCCCGCCGCTCCACGCACAACTCCCGCAGCAGCGCGATGTGCGCGGGTGGACCGCCGAAGCCGAGGACGCCGATGCGCCCCCACTCCCGGGCGATGGTGCTCAGCGACACGCGGTGGCGCACATGGGGCTCCTGGGGGTGCGGAGGAACGGGTTTCCGGACCCTACCGGCGGCGGATGAACGTTCGGTGCCGCCGTGCTCCCCGAGGTCAGCCCAGGGTGGCGACCATCAGTGCCTTGATCGTGTGCAGCCGGTTCTCCGCCTGGTCGAAGACGACCGAGTGCGGTGACTCGAAGACCTCGTCGGTGACCTCCAGCGAGGTGAGGCCGTGCCGCGCGTGGACCTGGCGGCCGACCGCCGTGCCCAGGTCGTGGAACGCGGGCAGGCAGTGCAGGAACTTCACGTCCCGGTTGCCCGTGGCGCGCAGCACGTCCATGGTCACCGCGTACGGCCGCAGCAGGGCGATCCGTTCGTCCCAGACCTCGGCGGGCTCGCCGAGCGAGACCCAGACGTCGGTGGCGACGAAGTCCGTGCCGTGCACGCCCTCCGCCACGTCCTCGGTGAGCGTGACGCGGGCGCCGGTGCGCTCGGCCAGCTTCTCCGCCTCGGCGCGCACGGCGGCGTCCGGCCACAGCGCCCGGGGAGCGACGATCCGCACGTCCATGCCGAGCAGGGCGCCGGTGACGAGGTAGGAGTTGCCCATGTTGTTCCGGGCGTCGCCGAGGTAGGCGTAGGAGATCCACTCCAGCGGCTTGGAGCTGTGCTCGGTCATGGTGAGGACGTCGGCCAGCATCTGGGTGGGGTGCCAGTCGTCGGTGAGGCCGTTGTAGACGGGCACGCCCGCGTGTGCCGCCAGCTCCTCGACGGTGCTCTGCGCCGCGCCCCGGTACTGAATGGCGTCGAACATCCGGCCGAGCACGCGGGCGGTGTCCCGCGCCGACTCCTTGTTGCCGATGTGCGTGCCGGCCGCGTCGAGACAGGTGGTGGCGGCGCCCTGGTCGGCCGCGGCCACCTCGAACGCGCAGCGGGTGCGCGTCGAGCTCTTCTCGAAGATCAGCGCTATGTGCTTGCCCGTCAGCGCCCTGGTCTCGGTGCCGAAACGGCGGGCCGCCTTCAGTTGGGCGGCCAGGCCGGTCAGGGAGCGGAACTCCTCGGGGGTGAGGTCCAGCTCCTTGAGCAAGTGGCGGCCCGAAAGCTCTGTCGCCATGGCGGCTCCGTACGTCGTGCGGGTCAATTGCTGAAATTGTATGCATCAATCTACATGACTATGCATTGGGTGGCCAGGTGTTTTCCCGTCGCACAGGAACACCGCCGTTCCCGGCCCCGGGTTCCTCAGCCCTTCACCACGCCGATCGGCACCAACCGGGCCACCTTGCTGCACAGCTTGGCGCCCTCGCTCGCCGCCACCACCTCGTCGATGTCCTTGTAGGCCAGCGGCGCCTCCTCCGCCAGCCCGCGCGCGGTCCCGGCACGCACCGTGATGCCGGCCTCCGCCAGCTCGCCGCGCAGTCGGCCGGCGCGCACCTCCCGCGCGGCCTGGTGCCTGCTGCGCA
The DNA here is from genome assembly GCF_031845365.1 of Streptomyces litchfieldiae. Lineage (NCBI taxonomy): Bacteria > Bacillati > Actinomycetota > Actinomycetes > Kitasatosporales > Streptomycetaceae > Streptomyces > Streptomyces litchfieldiae. The sequence goes on along the minus strand of NZ_JAVREL010000008.1, from coordinate 275,328 downwards.
CCCGGCCCGCGCCATGGCAGGTGGAGTACCACGCCTCGCCCTCCGGCACCCCGGTCAGCACATACGAGGCGGTGCCCATGGTGCCGGGGATCAGCACCGGCTGGCCCACCTCCGCCAGGTCCTCGGGCAGATCGGGGTGCCCGGCGGGCAGCGCGCGGGTGGCGCCCTTGCGGTGCACGCACAGCCGCCGCCGGTCCCCGTTCACCTGATGGTCCTCGATCTTGGCCAGGTTGTGCGAGATGTCGTAGACGAGGTCCAAGTCCGCGCCGACGATCCGGCGGAACACACCCCGCGCGGACTCGGTGAGCAACTGCCGGTTCGCGCGGGCGTAGTTGGCGGCGGCGGCCATGGCGGCGAGGTACTCCTCGCCCTCCGGCGAGTCCGCCGGGACGCTGGCGAGCTGCCGGTCGGGCACCTCGATCCCGTACCGCGCCATGGCCCGGTCCATCTTGCGCACATGGTCGGTGCACACCTGGTGCCCCAGGCCCCGCGACCCGCAGTGGATCATCACGCAGACCTGCCCCTCGGCGAACCCCATCGCCCGGGCGGCCCGTTCGTCGTAGACGGCGTCGACCGCCTGCACCTCCAGGAAGTGATTGCCCGAGCCGAGGCTGCCCAACTGGCCGAGGCCGCGCTGGAGCGCCCGGTCGCTCAGGCCCTCGGCCGCGGCGCCCTCCAGCACCCCCTCGTCCTCGCAGCGGTCCAGGTCGCGCTGCACCCCGTGCCCCTGCTCGACGGCGTACCGGGCGCCCTCGGCCAGCACCTCGCGCAGCTCCGACCGGCCCAGATGCCACACCGCCCCCTTGCCCGCGCCGCGCGGGGTGGCGTGGCCCAGCGCGTCCATCAGCAGCTCCAGGTGGTCGTCCAGCGCCTCCCGGTCGCAGCGGGCCGCCAGCAGCCGGACGCCGCACGAGATGTCGAACCCCACGCCGCCCGGCGACACGACGCCCCCGGCCTCCGTGTCGGTCGCCGCCACGCCGCCGATCGGGAAGCCGTAGCCCCAGTGCACATCCGGCATGGCGTACGAGGCGCCCACGATCCCGGGCAGCTTCGCGACGTTCTCCACCTGCTTCAGCGCCTGGTCGCCGGCCATCTCCGGCAGCAGGCCCGGGGTGGCGAACACCACGCCGTCCACCCGCATCCCGGCCCGCCGGGGGATGCGGAACCGGCACGGGCCGTCCTCGACGAGCTCCACCACGGAATCGGACATGAACGCCTCCTCACACGTCGAGCGTCACCGCGCACGACCAGCCGTCGGCTCCCCGCCCGATCGCCAGCCCGTGCAGCGTCACCGCCTTGGGCGCCGCCCCGATCAACGGCACCGTCCCGATGTCGGCCGTCCGGAAGAGGGCCCGCACACCCCCGGGCACCGCGTTCAGCCGGACCTCGACCGGGATCTCGCCCTTGGTGTCGAGCTGGTAGACGACCTCGTCCAGCAGCGCCACCAGCAGGTCCTCGTCCCGCTCGCCGCGCACCGTGCTCTCCCGGTCCCGGACCGCCTGCGCGCCGCCGATGTCGGCGAACGCCTCGACGACGCCGCGTACCGCCTCGGTCAGGCACTCCTCGCGGCCCGGCCCCCACGCCTCGACGCGCAGGTCGGCGGTGTGCGGCACACTGCGGTGTCCGGCACGCTGCTCCATCACCCCATCGTCGCCCCGATGGGCGCGCGGCGCAGAACGGGCGCCGGCGCGCGTCCGGGCGGACACTGGCCGGGTGAGCCGGATGCGACTCTTCGCCGCCGTGGTGCCGCCCGCACCGGCCCTCGACGAGCTGGGCGGCGCGGTGGCCGGGCTGCGCACTCTGCCGGGCGCCGGGCGGCTGCGCTGGACCGAGCCCGCGGGCTGGCACCTCGCGCTGGCCTTCTACGGGGACGTGCCGGAGGAGGCCGTGCCCGAGCTGGGCGCCCGGCTGGCCCGCGCCGTCCGGCGGCAGGTCCCGGGCGAGGTGTGGCTGGCCGGCGGCGGCCGGTTCGCCCAGCGGGTGCTGTGGGCGGGTGTGGCTGGCGACCGGGACGTGCTGGTGCGGCTGGCCGACTCGGCCACGGCGGCGGCCCGGCGGACCGGACTCGACATGCCCGAACGCCGCGCCCACCGGCCCCATCTCACGCTCGCCCGCAACCACTCCCGGGTGGACCTCGGCCCCTTCGCGGCCGGGCTCGACGGCTTCGTCGGCATCCGCTGGACGGTGGCCGAAGTCGCCCTGTTGCGCAGCCACTTGCCGACCGACGGCGTTCCCGGCGGGCGGCCCCGCTACGAGACGCTGGGGGTGTGGCCGCTGGGTCGCTGAGGCCGGGAACGGGGCCGGGGCGCCACCCGGCGGGGGTACGGGCGGCGCCCCGGCGATCTCGGTGCGGAACGGATCAGCCGGCGATCAGTCCGTGGTGCACAGGGAGGCGACGACGCCCGGCGGGTCGAGGACGACCGACTCCGGGCCGCGGCACCCCGTCCGGCCCGGCCACCGGCGGCCCGCCGGTCCACTCGAACTGCGCCCACAGCCCCGGCTCGGCTATCCAGGGGCGCGGCGCCGCGTTCCCCGGGTGCCGCCGGCGCTCCTTGGCCTCGGCCACGGCGCGCCGCGTGGTGCGCTCGCTGCCGGAGTACCCCAGGCTCACCAGCCACTCATGGGCCCGGCGCGCGCTGATGTGCCCCTGCGAACGCTCCACCCACTCCTCGATCTTCGCCAGTTGGGCGTCCGTCAGCCGGGCACGCCGCACCGGACCGGCGACCGGCCGGCCCGCGTTCCGGGCCTCGACATAGCGGCGCACGGTCTTCGGATCGCAGTCGGCGATTTTGGCTGCGGAATACACGGATTCCGTGGCGTCAAAGGCAGCCAGGATTTCCACGATCTGTTGGTCGGACTTCTCTATGACTTCCGCTTCTGTTGGGAAAACCGACGGGGCGTCAGCGCGTTGGGAGAAACGCGCGGACGCCCGGTCAGCCGGGAAGCGGGCGGAAGTCGTGAGGGCGTTCGAGAAGCGAGGCGGCCGCGAATCCGGGCAAGGCCGCGGCGAACGCGGGCAGGGGAATGACCCGCGCCGCGCAGACCGCGTGCTGGTCCTTGCCGCGCGGCGTCTGGTCGCCGCCGCACTGTCCGGTGCGGGAGTACTGATCGGCCGGGGCGAACGGCGGCGGCCCGGCCGGGTTCCCGCCGTTGTCGAGCACCGGGCCGGCGCCGGCCGGTGCGGGCGCGGGAGTGAACGCCGGCGCGGGGCCGCCGTCCGGCGCCGGGGGCCCGGACCGGTCCGGGCCGGTGCTCGCGCGAGGAAGGACCGGCCGGCTCGCCGCCGGAACCGGCGCGTTCGCCGTCCGCCGCCGGGGCGGGCGGCCGGGGCTCCGCGTCCGGCGCGGCGGGCCGCTCCGGCGGCTCGGGGGAGGGGATCTCGGGCAACGCCCCCGGCAGGGGCGGCAGTCCGGGCGGCGCGGGCAGCGTGCGCGTGGCGTCGTCCGCCGGCACCGATTCCCGAAGCCCGGCCGGGACCGCGGCGTCCACCACCTCCCCGAGGGAGGCGGGCCCGTCGGCCACGGGGGCACCGGGCGGGGCGACGGCGGCTTCGTCCACCACCTCGGCCGCCGCCTCGGTCACCACCGGCCCGGCCGCCACCGCGTCGGTCAACTCGGCGACGGCCGCCGGGACATTACCCTCCGCCGCCTGCGCCCGGTCGGCCAACAGGCCGCCGAGCAGAACGAATCCGCCCGCCAGCAGGCAGGTCAGCAGCGCCCGCCGCGCCACCGGAAGGCAGCGGAGCGCGGTCCTGCGCAGCGCAGCGGTCACCGTCACGGGATCGCATCGAACCCCAACTCTCGGTGACGCGCAACCCCGCCTGTCCGGCGCCCTACCCCGCGCCCACCGCGTCGCGTTCCACCGGGCAGCTCATGCAGCGCGGCCCGCCCCGGCCGCGGCCCAGCTCGCTGCCCGGGATCTCCAGCACCTCGAACCCGTGGTCGCGCAAATGGGTGTTGGCGGTCACCGTGCGCTCGTAGGCGACGACCACGCCCGGCTCGACGGCCAGCACGTTGCATCCGTCGTCCCACTGCTCCCGCTCCGCCGAGCGCACGTCCTGCACGGGCGTCAGCACCCGGATCCGGTCCAGGCCGAGCGCGGCGGCGATCGCGCGGTGCATGTGCTCCGGCGGATGGTCGGTGACCTTCAGCTCCTGCTCGCCGGAGCCCGGCTCGATGGTGTACGAACGCAGCATCCCCAGCCCGGCGTACTGCGTGAACGTCTCCCCGTCCACCATCGTCAGCACCGTGTCCAGGTGCATGAACGCCCGCCGCTTGGGCATGTCCAGCGCCACGATCACCCGCGCCGAACCGGCCGCGAACAGCCGCCGCGCCAGCAGCTCCACGGCCTGCGGCGTGGTCCGTTCGCTCAGGCCCACCAGCACCGCGCCGTTCCCGATGACCAGCACGTCCCCGCCCTCGATCGTCGAGGGGTGCTCGCCCTGCCCCTCCGACCAGGTGTGGAACGAGCCCGCCACCGGCACGGTGAACAGCGGGTGGTACCCGTACACCGCCTCGAAGTGGACGCTCTCGCGCTGCCGGGCCGGCCAGCGCATCGCGTTGATCGCCACCCCGTCGTACACCCAGGCCGAGGTGTCGCGCGCGAAGAGGTGGTTGGGCAGCGGGTGCACCACGAAGTCGTCCATGTCCATCACGTGGAACCGCACCGACACCGGCTCCGCGTGCCGCTCCAGATACTCCCGCTTGGTCATGCCGCCGACCAGCGCCTCGGCGAGCTCGGCGGTCGGCAGCGCGTCGAAGACGGCCCGCAGCCGGTCGGTGGCCAGCGGCCCGTACTCCCGCTCGTCGAAGACGCGGTCCAGCACCAGCGCCCGCGCCGCCGGGATGTCGAGGCTCTCGGCCAGCAACTCGCCGAAGAGGTGCACCTCGACACCCCGGTCGCGCAGGAGCTGCGCGAAGATGTCGTGCTCCTGCTGGGCCCGCCGCACCCACAGCACGTCGTCGAACAGCAGCTCGTCCTTGTTCGTCGGCGTGAGCCGCTTCAGCTCAAGCCCGGGGCGGTGCAGGATCACGCGGCGCAGCCGCCCGGTCTCCGAGTCGACATGGAAGGTCATGGGCTCCATTCTGCGACGCCCGCGCCGCGCCGCCGCGGGACCCGCCGACCGACGGCCGCCCGTGGCTCCGTCAGGCGGGCACCAGCCGCAGCCCGTGCTCCAGCAGCTCCGCCAGCCGGTTCAGATGGTCCTGGGTGGGGTCGAGCAACGGCGCGCGGACGCCGCCCACCGGCAGGCCGCGCAGCCGCACGCCCGCCTTCACCAGCGAAACGGCGTACCCGGGGCGCTCGTTGCGCAGCCGGACGAGCGGCACGTAGAACTCGTCCAGCAGCAGCCCCGCCGTCTCCTCGTCGCCCTCGCCGACCGCCCGGTGGAAGGCCAGCGCGATCTCCGGGGCGAAGGCGAACACCGCCGAGGAGTACAGCGGGACGCCCAGCCCCCGGTAGGCGTGCACGGTCATCTCCGCGGTGGGCAGCCCGTTGAAGAACTGGAAGTCCGCGCCGGCGGCCCGCCGCACGCCGCGGACGGTGCGGTGCATCAGCTCGATGTCCCCGACGCCGTCCTTCAGGCCGACGACGCCGGGCAGTTGGGCCAGTTCGACGGCGGTCTCCGGGGTGGGCACCGCGTTGGCCCGCTGGTAGACGATCACCGGCAGCGGGCCGGCCGAGGTGACCGCCCGGACGTAGTCCACCAGGCCCGGCTGCGGGCCGTTCACCAGATAGGGCGGAAGCAGCAGCAGCCCGTCCACACCCGCCTCCGCCAGCCGCTCGACCTGCTGCCGCACCAGCGGCAGCGGCCCGCCCGCGGCGGCCACGACGGGGACCCGGCCCCCGGCGGCGGCCACCGCGACGCGGGCGCACGCGCCCACCTCGGCCGGGGACAGGGCGTGGAACTCGCCGGTCCCGCAGGCGACGAACACGCCGCCCGCCCCGGACTCGACGCCCCGCCGGATGTGCCGGGCGAGCAACTGCTCGTCGACCGAACCGTCCTCGGCGAAGGGCGTGACGGGGAAGAAGAGGATTCCCTGGAACTTCATCGCGGTGGTCATCCCTTGGTCGCGCCCGCGGTGATCCCGCGGACGAGTGAGCCCTGGAGGCAGAAATAGACGATGAGACTGGGCACGAGAGCGACCAGCGCCCCGGCCAGGACCACGCCCGAGCCGACCTCGACGTCCGCCCGCAGGATCGACAGGGCGACGGTGAGGGTGTAGTCGTCGGGGCTGTTGGCCGCGATGATCGGCAGCAGGTACTGGTCCCAGATCATGAGGTAGCCGAAGATCCCGATGACGCCGAGCGCGGGGCGGCACAGCGGCAGGACGATCTGCCACAGCATGCGGAACTCGCCCACGCCGTCCAGCCGCGCGGACTCCTCGATCTCGGTGGGGACCTCCTTCATGAACTCGGTCATGACCAGCACCGAGAACCCCCATGCCCCGACCGGGAGGATCACCCCGAACACCGTGCCCTTGAGGTCGAGTCCCAGCACCGGCAGGTCGCCGAGGACCACGGACAGCGGGACGGCGATGATCTCCTCCGGCAGCATCATGGTGAGCAGGAAGAGCCCCATCACCAGCGCCCGGCCGCGGAACCTGCGGCGGGCCAGCGCGTAGGCGGCCAGCACCGAGACGGTCATCTGGAGCAGCAGCCCGCCGCCGGCGATGACCAGCGAGTTGGCGAAGTACTCCCAGATTCCCCGGTCGCTCGCGACGGAGAAGTTCTGGAGGGTGGTCTCGGTCGGCAGGAGCGACAGCCTGGACGCCTGCGCGTGCTCGCTGAACGCGCCGGTGATGATGATGAGGAACGGCGCCGCGAACACGAACAGCGCCAGCGCGCACAGCAGGATCCGCAGGACCAGCCCGGGACCGGGCCGCGGCGACCAGGCCAGGGCGGTGTCGAAACGGGTCGGGGTGGCGCGGGTCGCCGCCGCCCGCCGGGTGAGGGTGCTCATGACTTCCTCTCGCGGCTCAGCAGGCGGACGGTCACCGTCAGCACGAGGGTCACGGCCAGCAGCAGCATCGAACCGGCCGACGCCACGCCGATGTCGTTGCGTTCGAAGCCGAGGGAGAAGACGCGGGTCATCCACACCTCCGTGGAGCCGGCCGGGCCGCCGCCGGTGAGCACATAGACCTCGGTGAAGATCCGCAGGCCGCGGATGGCGGCCAGGGTCAGCACGATGGTGAGCGCCGGCCGCAGCGCGGGCAGCGTGATGTACCGCAGCCGCTGCCAGAGGGACACCCCGTCCACGGCGGCGGCCTCGTACAGCGAACGTTGCACCCCGGCCAGTCCGGCGAGGATGATCACCATGTTGTACGGGGCGCCGATCCAGACGCCGACGGCCATCACGGACCACAGCGCGGTGTCCGGGCTGTCCAGGAACGGCTGGGGCCCGAAACCGAGGAAGCCCAGCACGGAGTTGACGAACCCGTCGCCGGTCGGCAGGTAGAGCAGCCGCCAGATCTCGCCGACCACGGCCAGCGCCGTCACCACGGGCAGGAAGACGGCCGTGCGGATCAGCCACAGCGTGCGGGCCTGCCCCTCCAGCAGCAGCGCCAGCAGGAAGCCGACGACGATGGCGCCCGCCGTCTGCCCGAGGCCGAGCAGCAGGGTGTGCCCGAACGCCTCCTGGAAGCGGTCGTCGTTCAGCACCTGTTCGTAGTTGTCCAGCCCGACCCACTGGTCGCCCAGGAACGGCTGCACCTCGTGCAGGCTGAGCCGGATGCCCTCGATCATCGGGATGAACTTGAAGAACAGCGCGAGCAGCAGGCCCGGGGCCAGGAACAGCCACGGGGTCCAGGCCCGCCCCCACCGCCGGCGCCGGGCGGCGCGGGACGGCGGGGCGGGCTTCGCCGGCGGGCGCGCGGCGGCGGGCGCGGTCACGGCAGCAGGTCCTGCGCCTCGAGCTCGGCCGTGATGTCCTCGTCGATCTGGGCGACGCCCGCGGCCACATCGCTGCCGCAGTCGGACATGATCGCGTTCAGCCCCTCGGCGACCGCCTGCTTGACGGGCGTGAAGTCGATGGCCGACGGGAACGTCCGCACATCGGTGTCGTACTGCTCCTGGACCAGGTCCCAGCGCTCGTCCTGCCGCACCTCGCCCGCGCTGAGCTCGGTGTTGACGGGCAGCCGGACCACCGGCTCGGAGTCGCCCTCCACGGCCATGGCGATCTGCTGCGCCTCGGGCGAGATCAGGAACTCGGCCAACTGCCGCTGGGCGTCGGTCTTGTCGGAGCCGGCGCCGAAGTAGATGTTCTCGCCCTCGGCCAGCGTGGTGGTGCCGGCCGGCCCGGCGGGCGTGGGGATCACCTCGAAGGTGTCCCGGCCGGGCGCGTCGTCGTAGGCGGCCAGGTTGTAGGGGCCGGTCACATAGATGCCGGCCTCGCCGTTGTTGAAGTGCCGGGCGTCCAGCGTGGTCGAGGTGAGCGCGCCGGGCTGGACATGGCCCGGGGTGCAGAACCGCTCCTTGATCCAGTTGACCGCCTCGATGGTGCCGGGCGAGTCGAAGGCGGACTCGTAGCGGCCGTCCCCGGCCTCGGCGAGGAAGTCGCCGCCGCCCTGCCAGATGTAGGACGAGGCCCACCAGGCGATGTAGCCGCGCTCGGTGGTGCCGGGCACGACCATGCCGAACGTGTCGTCCTGGCCGTTGCCGTCCGGGTCCTGGGTGGCGAACGCGTCGGCGAGCGCGGCCAGGTCCTCCCAGGTCTCGGGCACCGGCAGCCCGACGTTGTCCCGCCAGTCCTTGCGGATCATGGTGACGAACGCCTGCCGGGAGAACGGCACTCCGTAGTACTCGCCGTCCACGCCCCGGGTCACGTCCCAGTTCTCCTCGGAGATGCTGTCGCCGCCCGCGATCGACTCCCGGTCGATGGGCAGCAGCCAGCCCTGCGACTGGTAAGTGCCCAGGGAGGCACTGTCGTTGATGAAGACATCGGGCAGGTCGCGGGAGGCGGCCCGGCCCTGGATCTGCGTGTCGAACTCGACCACCGGCTGGTAGTCGATCTCGATGCCGGTCCGCTCGGTGAACGCCTCGAAGACCCGCTCATACGTCGCGGCGGGCGCGTCGGCGCTGCGCGTCCAGACCTCCAGCGGGCCGTCGGACCCGCCCGAGCCCTCGTCGTCCGACCCGCAGGCGGTCAGGGTGCCCAGGACTGCGGCGATCGCCGCGACGGCCACGGGGGTGCGGATCAGGGGTGGTCTCAGCATGGCAGCTCCCGGTTCAAGTTCATGAACATGCTTCATCCCTGTAAATGCCTGAGCACCGTAGGGAGCCGCTCCGAGCCGGGTCAAGACTCCGGACAACACCGGTTCTGTCAGGGGTTTCTCCGAAAATGTTCCGACAAGCGCTTACCCCCGGCGCTGGCGCACCGGGGGTATACGTATGTGAACGTTGCTCAGGTTGTCGTTCTCACAGGCGCGGGTCGACGGGCTCCGACTCCAGTGCCAGGACCGCGAACACCGCCTCGTGCACGCGCCACAGCGGCTCGCCCTCGGCCAGCCGGTCCAGGGCCTCCAGGCCGAGCGCGTACTCGCGCAGCGCCAGCGACCGCTTGTGGCCCAGGGGCCGTTCGCGCAGCCGCGCCAGGTGCTCGGGGCGGGTGTACTCGGGGCCGTAGATGATCCGCAGGTACTCCCGGCCCCGGCACTTGAGGCCCGGCTGGACCGGCCGCCCGTCCGCGCCGAGCACATGTGCGAGGCGCGGCTTGACCACCATGCCCTCGCCGCCGGCCGCGGTGAGATCCAGCCACCACCGGATCCCGGCCGCCACCGACGCCTCGTCGGCGGTGTCCACCGCCAGCCGCCGGGTCGCGGTCAGCAGCGGGTCGCGGTCCACGAACCGGTCGATCAGGGCGAGTTGTTCGTCGTGGGGGAGCGTCGCGAACGAGCGGCCCTCGCCGGCCAGGATCTGGAACGGAGCGATCCGCACCCCCTCCAGCCCGGCGCCGGTGGGCCAGCAGTACGCCCGGTACGCGTCGGTGAACGCCGAGGCGGCGGCGGCCCGTTCGCGCTGCCGGGACAGCAGCGCGCCGACATCCACGCCCCGCCCGGCCGCCGCCGCGAGCGCCGAGAGCGCGTCGGGGAACACCGCCCGCGCCGCCGCGCCGACCGCCGCGTACTGCTCGCGCAGCAGGCCGCCGGCCTTCAGCGACCAGGGGAGGATCTCCGCGTCGAGCAGTACCCAGTCGGTGTTCAGCTCGTCCCACAGCCCGGCCGCCCCGATCGCCGCGGCGAGGCGGTCCAGCACCTGATCCGCCGTCCCGGCGTCCTCGAAGAACGGGCGGCCGGTGCGGGTGTGCACCACCCCGCGCATGCCCTCCGGCGCCTCGAACCGCTTCCGCGCGATCCCGGCGTCGCGGCACACCAGGGCGATGGCCCGGGAGCCCATGTGCTTCTCCTCGCACACCACTTCGCGCACGCCGTCCCCGCGGTAGGCGGCGAACGCCTCGGCCGGATGTTCCAGATAGCCCTCCTCGGCGGAGGTGGCGCAGGGCGCCATCGTCGGCGGCAGGTGGAGCAGCAGCCGGGGGTCCACGGCGAAGCGGCTCATCACCTCCAGCGCCGCCGCCGCGTTCTCCTCGCGCACCGTTAGCCGGCCCAGGTGCCGCGTCGTCACCACGCGGCGGCCGGCCACGTCGCCCAGGTCCAGCGGGCGGCCGTCGGCGCCGCCGGGCGTCTCGGCGGCCAGCGGGCGCACCGGCTCGTACCAGACGCGCTCGGCCGGGGTGTCCACGATTTCGCGCTCCGGCCAGCGCAGCGCGGTCAGCGCGCCGCCGAAGACACAACCGGTGTCCAGGCACAGGGTGTTGTTCAGCCAAGTGGCGCGCGGCACCGGCGTGTGGCCGTACACCACGGCCGCCCGCCCCCGGTAGTCCTCGGCCCAGGGGTAGCGGACGGGCAGCCCGAACTCGTCCGTCTCGCCGGTCGTTTCCCCGTACAGCGCGTGCGAACGGACCCGGCCGGAGGTGCGGCCGTGGTACTTCTCGGGCAGACCGGCGTGGCTGACCACCAGCCCGCCGCCGTCCAGCACGTAGTGGGACACCAGCCCGTCGATGAACGCGCCCACGCGCGCGCCGAATCCGGGGTCGTCGGCGTCGGCCCGGGCCAACTGCTCGGCGCTCTCCGCCAGGCCATGGGTGAGGGTCACTTTGCGGCCCCTGAGGTAACGGCCCAGCTTGTTCTCGTGGTTGCCCGGCACGCACAGCGCGGTCCCGGCGGCCACCATGCCCATCACCAGCCGCAGCACGCCGGGGGTGTCCGGGCCGCGGTCCACGAGGTCGCCGACGAAGACCGCGGTGCGGCCGTCCGGGTGGCGCGCGTTCACCGCGCGGCCCGCGCCGTCGCGCTCGATCGCGTAGCCCAACGGGCCGGACAGCAGCGTCTCCAGCTCGGCGCGGCAGCCGTGGACGTCGCCGATGATGTCGAACGGGCCGGTCAGGTGGCGCAGATCGTTGAAACGGCGGGTCAGCCGGACGGTGGCCTCGGCGACCTCCGTCTCGCCGCGCAGCACATGCACATGGCGGAAGCCCTCGCGCTCCAGGCCGCGCAGCGAGCGGCGCAGCTCGCGCCGCTGGCGCGGAACGACGTGCGCGGGCATGTCCGCGCGCTCGGGGCGGGCGGCGTTGCGTTCCGCGCAGACCTGCTCGGGCAGGTCGAGCACGATGGCGACGGGCAGCACGTCGTGGTCGCGCGCGAGCTGGACGAGCTGACGGCGCGACTCGCGCTGGACGTTGGTGGCGTCCACCACGGTGAGCCGGCCGGTGGCCAGCCGCTTCCCCACGAGGTAGTGCAGCAGCTCGAACGCGTCGGGGGTGGCGCTCTGGTCGTTCTCGTCATCGGCGATCAGCCCCCGGCAGACGTCGGAGGAGACGATCTGGGTGGGCGGGAAGTGCCGGCGCGCGAAGGTGGACTTGCCGGATCCGGTGGTGCCGATCAGCACCACCAGCGACAGGTCGGGCACGGTGAGGTCCGTCATGCGACGGCCTCCTTGTCGTCTCGGTCGGTGGTCTCTCGGTCGGTGCGGCGGATGAACAGGGCGAGCTGGGTGGGCGGCCCCGACACCGGGTCCTCGGGACCCACCGGGCGGAGCGTCACGTCGTAGCCGTGCCGTTCGGCGACGCCGCCGGCCCAGGCGGCGAACTCGGCGCGCGACCACTCGAACCGGTGGTCGGCGTGCCGGAACTCGCCCGCCGGCAGCGACTCCCAGTGGCCGTTGTACTCGGCGTTGGGGGTGGTCACCACGACGGCGCCGGGCCGGGCCGCGCCGAAGACGGCGTACTCCAGCGCGGGCAGCCGCGGCGGGTCGACGTGCTCGACGACCTCGCTGAGGACCGCCGCGTCATAGCCCTTCAGCCGGGAGTCGGTGTACATCAGCGACCCCTGGATCAACGTCAGCCGCGCGCGCTGCCGTTCCGGCATCCGGTCGGTGTGCAGCCGCCGGTGGGCGGCGGCCAGGGCGCGGACCGAGACGTCCATGCCGACGACCTCGGTCAGCCGCTGGTCCTTCAGCAGCGCGTCGAGCAACTGCCCGCCGCCGCAGCCCAGATCGAGCACGCGGGTGGCGCCGGTCTCCCGGATCGCGGTCAGGATGGCGGTGCGCCGCTGGACGGCGAGCGGCACCGGCGCGTTCTCGCCGTCCGTCTCGTCGTCCACCGCGTTGTCCAGCTCCTCGGCCGCGCTGTCGTCCGACTCGGCCAGCCGCGCCAGTTCGAGGTGGGCGAGCGCCTTGCGGGTGAGCGCCGTGCGGTGGGCGAGGTAGCGGCCGACGATCAGCTTCTGCTCCGGGTGCCCGGCGAGCCAGCCGTCGCCCGCGCGCAGCAGCTTGTCCACCTCCTCGGCCGTGATCCAGTAGTGCTTGGCCGCGTCCAGCACCGGCAGCAGCACATAGAGCTGGCGCAGCGCGGCGGACAGCGTGGCGGAGCCGGTGAGGGTGAGCCGCACATAGCGGCTGTCGCCCCACTCGGGGAACGCCTCGTCCAGGGATACAGGCCGCGCCTCCACCGTCCAGCCCAGCGGCTCGAAGAGCCGGTGCACCACGTCCGCCCCGCCGCGGGCCGGCAGCGCCGGCACCTGGATCCGCAACGGCCACGCCCGCGCGGGCAGTTCGGGCCGGGCGTCGCACTGGCCGCGCAGCGCGGTGCGGAAGACCTGGCCCAGGGCCACGGCCAGCAGCGAGGACGCCGCGTAGGGGCGGTCGTTGACGTACTGTGCCAGGGTGGCGTCGGGCGCCGCGCCCCGGCCGCGGCCCCGGTTGCGGACGAGCGCCACCGGATCGACGTCCAGGAGCAGGGCCACCGTGCAGCGCTCGGCGTCCGCCTCGGGGTAGAACACGTGCGCGGGGCCGGCGGATGTGCTGAACTCCTGGGCTTTTTCCGGGTGTTTGTGCAGCAGGAAGCCGAGATCGGTGGCGGGGCGGCCGGCGCCACCGGCGGCCGATATCGTCAGGAACACCCGTTTGAGTATGCAGGGTGCCGACCGCCCGCGCGCATTCATTTCCGAGTGTCGCTACAGCGATTGCCGCTGTTCCAGGCGCTCCAGGCGGCCGACGATCGGCGCCAGCTCCCGCTGGACGGCGGCCGACAGCAGCCGCGCGAACTGCTCCTTGTCGACCGGGGGCGCCTGGGCGGCCGACTCCTGGGCCCGGAGGTGGACGAAGCCCGCCACGGCCGCGCTGATCGCGCGGCGGGTGGCCCGGTACTCGGCGCCCAACGCGCGCAGGGTGTGCCCTGCGACGCCCTCCGGCTCGCCGACCAGGCCCAGCAGCAGGTGCTCGCAGCCGACGTAGTTGTGCCCGAGGCCGACGGCCTCGGTGGCCGTCAGCTCCAGGGCGCCGGCCGCCGCGGAACTGAACGCCGGGCCGCCGCCCTCGGTTCCCTGCTCGATCTCGGCGCGGCGGGTCAGCTCCCGCCGCACGGCGGCGGGGGCGATCTCCAGTGCCGAGAGCACGCGCAGCGCGAGGTTCCCCTCCTCGGCCAGCAGGGCGTCCAGCAGATGGCGGGTGGCGACGAGCGGCGCGCCCTCGGCGCGGGCCAGGTCCTGGGCGCGCTTGACCACGTTCCGGGCGCGCTGCGTGTACTGCGTCAGGCTGGCCGGGTCCTCGGGGTCGAACTCGCCGCCGGCGACGCTCTCGCGGAGCGCGGCGATCCGGCGCACGGCGCTTTCCAGGGCGCGCTGGCAGACGGCGGACACCGGGATCCCGGCGTCCTTCACCGCCTCGGCCAGGTCGTCGGGCAGATAGACGTTGATCTTCGGCACCACGGAGTCCTCCCCTTGGGGTTATGAAGTACCCCCAATGTAACCCCATGGGGAGATGTCGTCCAGGGCCCCAACGTCACTCGTCCATCAGCGCGTTCAGCTCCGCGAATCCCGGGCCGCCCGCCAACTCCGTGTAGGTGCCCGCCGTCAGCAGCTCGCGGGCGGCGCGGTCCGCCACCCCGTAGGCCGCCTGGGCCAGCCCGGAGCCCACGCTGACCCGGGCCGCCCCCGCCGCCGCGAGCTCGGCCACCGGCGGCGCGCCCGGCCCGGCCATGACGTTGAGCGGGGCGTCCAGGCCGGCCACCAGCCGCGCGACCACCGCCGGATCCGTCACCCCGGGCACAAAGATCCCGTCCGCGCCGGCCGCCACATACGCCTTGGCGCGCTCCAGCGTCTCCCGCAGCAGCTCGCCCGGCTCGCCGGTGTCGCGCAGGAACACATCCACCCGGGCGTTGACGAAGACCGGCACCCCCAGCTCGTCGCCGGCCCGGCGCGCCGCCGCGAGGCGCGCGGCCTGGTCGGCGGCCGAACGCAGGGGCCGCGGTCCGCGGTGGTGGGTGTCCTCCAGGTTCACGCCGACGGCCCCCGCGGCCACCACCCGGCGCACGGTGTCGCCGACGCCGTCGGCGTCCTCGGCGAACCCGCTCTCGATGTCCGCCGTCACCGGCACCGGCACCGCCGCGGCCACCCGCGTCGTCAACTCCAGTGCCAGGTCCCGGTCCAGCCGGTCGCCGTCGGCCGCGCCCAGTCCCCAGGCGACCCCGGAGCTCGTGGTGGCGACGGCTGCGGCCCCGGCCCGCGCCACGATCCGGGCGCTGGCCGCGTCCCAGGCGTTGGGCAGCACCAGCGGGTCGCCCGCGCGGTGCAGCGAGTGGAAGAGCCGGGCCCGGTCGGCGATGTGCGTCATCTGTGTCATGAGGGCAGTACATCAGCCGCCCGCACGCGCGGTCCGGCGGGATTCGGACACCACCGTTGCCCGCCCCCACCGTTCGCCTTCGCGTATCAGACGGCCGCCGCTGGGCAGGATCCCCGTTGTGGCGAAGACGGATGAGGACACCGAACTCCCCGCGAGCCGCTGGCGGTTGATCGGACCGGGCCTGGTGGTCGCGGCGACCGGTGTGGGCGCGGGCGATCTGGTCGCGACGGCCGTGGCGGGCGAGCGCTACGGGTACACGCTCGTGTGGGCCGCCGTGCTGGGCTGCCTGATCAAGATCTCGCTGGCCGAGGCGGCCGGGCGCTGGCATCTGGCCACCCGCACCACCATCTTCGACGGCTGGGACTCGCTGGGCCGGTGGGCCGTCGGCTATTTCGGCGTCTACATCGTGGTCTGGGGCTTCGTCTACGGGGCGACCGCCATGTCGGCCAGCGCGCTGCCGCTCGTGGCGCTCTTCCCCGACGGCCCCTCCCTGCGCACCTGGGGGATCGTGTCCGGGCTGCTGGGCCTGGCCTGCGTCTGGTTCAACCGGTACGCGGTCGTGGAGAAGCTCATGATGGGCCTCGTCGGCGTCATGTTCGTGGTCGTCGTCGGCATCGCGATCCGCGTCGGCCCGGACCCCGGCGCGCTGGCCGCCGGGCTGTGGCCGGCCCTCCCGGACGGCTCCGTGATCTACACCCTCGGGCTGATCGGCGGCGTCGGCGGCACGATCACGCTGGCCGCGTACGGCTACTGGGTCACCGCGAAGGGCTGGCGCGGCCCGGCCTGGATCCCGATGATGCGCCTCGACAACCGGGTCGCCTACGCCACCACCGGCCTGTTCGTCATCGCCATGCTGGTGATCGGCGCCGAGCTGCTGCACGCGGCCGACATCGCCCTGAGCCAGGGCGACCGGGGCCTGGTGGACGTCGGCGACGTTATGGAGGAACGCTTCGACCCGCTCACCGCCGACCTGTTCCTGATCGGCTTCTTCGCCACCTCGTTCAGCTCGGTCGTCGGCGTCTGGCACGGCGTCAGCCTGCTGTTCACCGACTTCGTCGGCCGCACCTGGCCCGCCCGGGCCGTGCCCCCGCAGGACCGGGAGCGCTCCCAGCCGTTCCGCGCCTACCTGCTGTGGCTGACCTTTCCCCCGATGGCCCTGCTCTGGCTGGACGAGCCGATCGGCCTGGTTCTGACGTACGGCGTCCTCGGCGCGTTCTTCATGCCGTTCCTCGCCCTGACCCTGCTCTGGCTGCTCAACACCGACCGGGTGCCCGCGCGCTGGCGCAACGGCCCGCTCAGCAACGTCATGCTGCTGGGCTCCGGGGTGCTGTTCCTGGTGCTGTGCGTCCAGCAGATCCGCGATCTGCCCTGGTGAGCC
The DNA here is from genome assembly GCF_031845365.1 of Streptomyces litchfieldiae. Taxonomy (NCBI): domain Bacteria; kingdom Bacillati; phylum Actinomycetota; class Actinomycetes; order Kitasatosporales; family Streptomycetaceae; genus Streptomyces; species Streptomyces litchfieldiae. The sequence continues at coordinate 258,776 of NZ_JAVREL010000008.1, read as the reverse complement.
CCTACCGCTCGTCCCACCACCGGTCGTCCGGCTCCCGCCGGTTGGCCGCGATGGCCGCCACCGGCGGGATCGCCGCAGCGACCACGCACATGGCGATGGCGAGCGGCACCGACCACAGCCGCACCACGGTCCACGCCCCGACGAACAGGACGAGACAGATGGTCATCAGCACGAAGTAACGGCGCCGCCGACGCTGGTACACGACGCGCCGGCTATTCCGGGCCGCGGGGGCCGGGCCGGATGCTCACTGGTCCTCCATGGCGGTCTCCCCGACGGGGCTGAACGACTGCCTTCCGTTCTACGCCACCCCGTCCGTGACCAGTTGTCCCTCGCCCGGGGAATCACTCGTACGGGCGTTCCCGTTTATTCGCTGTACGGGGCGGGCGCCGCCTGGCCACGATGGGCGGCATGACCTGGACGACCACCCACGACGTCACCGTCTATCTGGCCGCGGCCGGGGACTTCCTGCGGTCCCGGCCCGCCGAGCACACCATTCACCTCACCGTCGCCGACATGCTGCGGACCCGCGGTGCCACGGTGTACGGCGACGCGCCGTCCCTCTTCGGCTGGTGGCGGGAGGCGGACGGCTCGGTGGGGGCCGCGCTGTTCCAGACCCCGCCGCGCGCCGTCCAGGTCACGCACCTGCCGGACGCGGCCGTCGCGCCGCTGGCGAAGCTGCTGGCCGGGCCGGCGGCCGGCGACGCCCCGCCGACGGCCGTCGAACTGCCGCGCGCGCCCGCCGAGGCGTTCGCCGCGGCCTGGGGCCCGGGCGCGCGGGTGACCCATGAGACCCGGCTGTACCGGCTGGGCACGCTGGTGCCGCCGGACCCGGCCCCGGAGGGGCGGGCCAGGATCGCGGGCCCGGCCGACCGGGACCTGCTGCTCTCCTGGACGGAGAGCTTCATGGCGGACGTCGGCGCGCCCACCACGGCCCTGGCCGACACGGTCGACGACCGGCTCTCGCACGACGGCTTCGTCCTGTGGGAACGCCCGGACGGGGCGCCGGTGTCCATGGCCTCCGCCACCCGTCTCATCGCGGGCGCGGTGCGGATCGCCTTCGTGTACACCCCGCCGGAGCACCGGCGGCACGGCTACGCGGGGGCGGTGACCGCCGCCGCCAGCCGCCGGGCCCGGGGCGAAGGGGCCGCGGAGGTGGTGCTGTTCACCGACCTGGCGAACCCCACCAGCAACGCGGTCTACCAGCGCATCGGCTACCGCCCGGTGTTCGACCGGGTCGCCCTGGAGCTGTCCTGACGCAATCCGGTCGCGTGGCGCGCGCCGTCAGGACACGAACGGCGCGGCGGCCAGATACGGCAGGCTGCCCGCCAGGAGTCCGGCGAAGACGACGGTGGCCGCGCGGGCCTTCGTGCCCTCCCGGCCCCGGGTGAGCATGCCCGTGAACACCAGGCCGAACGCGCCGAGCAGCAGCTCGTACAGCACGAAGACGGGAGAGGCGAGCACGGCCAGTGCGAACGTGACGCCGAAGAGTACGAGTGTGTGCCGCGTGGCCTTGTGGTCCAGCCGATTGTCCAGCCTGTTGTCCAGTGCCTGGTCCATGACGGAACTCCTCACCGCAGCCGGGTGTTCACCGGTTCTTCGATCACTGTCCCCCGTCTGGCCCCGGGTCATGCAGGCCGGCGGAATTGACCGAACTGACGGGGATTCGAGACCGGATCGCGTCCTTCCTCAGTATGCGCCTCGGCCCGGTGCCATCACACATCGGACCAATGGCGGTCACCTGGCCCTCTGGCGTCGCCGCCCCGCGCCGGGGGATTATGGGCGGGTCCGACGCTCCGCCTTCCCTGCCCCGACGTCCCCCCACAGGTTCCGGCATCGGGTGGAAGTCCTCCCACCGTTCACCCCGCGCGCCTTTCGTCCCGCCGCGGATCATGTCGTCGAGATGTCATGTGCAGGTCAAAAAGAGAGCGTTCTCGCGTCCTCCGAAGGGAGTTCACCGTGGCCTGCTCCACCAACGCGCTCTGGGCCGGGGAAACCACCTGGTTCTGCTGCGGCGCCGCCTGGGGTCCGTGCGGCAGCGCCGGCGGCGGTGCCTGCGGCAACTGCCGCTCGGCCGCCAACCACGGCGCCTGGCCCAACGCCTCGCAGGCGTGCTGGGACATCACCCGCCCCGACCTGTGCGGCGAGGGCGGCATCGTCCGACGGGGCTGCGGCTCCGTCATGAACGTCAGACACCAGTGCTCCGGCGCCACCGTCTGCATCACCATCACCGACTGCGGCCCGCGCACCAGAAGCTTCTGCGGCGAGCAGACCTGCTGCGGCGGCACCTGTCGCATCAACCGCGTGCTGGACCTGACGCCCGCGGCCTTCTCGGCCATCGGCAGCCTCAGCTCCGGCGTGCTGCCCGTCGTCATCACCGAGTGAAGAGGCAGGAGGAGACCCCCATGACACGCTCGACGAGCTCTTCCCGGACGCCCTCCGCGGCCGGGCCCGACCGGTTCGGCCGGCGCGGCTTCCTCACCTCCGCCGCCCTGGGCGGGGCCACCATCGTCGGCGCCTCCGCGCTCGGCGCGCTGGACGCCGACGCCGCGTTCGCCGCCCCCGGCCCGTCCCTGGACCCCGCCGTCACCCACACCTCGTTCGCCGAGGGGCGGATCGGCGCCATCAAGGGCAGCGTGCTCCACGTTGCCGGCTCCCACGGGGAGACGCACCACATCCAGCTCACCAACGCGACCAGCGTCTGGAAGGCCCGCCCCACCACCGCCGGGGCCATCGAGGTCGGGGACGGGCTCTACGCGCGGGGAGTGGAGATGCCGGACGGCACGATCGCGGCCGACGCCGTCTGGGTCAACATCGTGAACCTCTACACCACGATCCGCGGCATCCAGAAGGAACGCCTCCACCTCTCCCACGGCAACCACGAGCTGGTCGGCCGCACCATCCCCGAAACGGCCGCCTCCTACGCGGGTAGCGCGCTCACCTCCGACCTGTCCCGGCTGCGCATCGGCCAGCCGGCCCAAGTGCTGGGCGCCTGGCGGCCCTCGGACGGCTCCATCGATCTCGTCCGCGTGACCGTCGGACACTGAGGGCGGGTGATCCAGATGCTCTCACTCACCGCGAGCCTGCTCCCGCTGCTCCTCGGCGGGCTGCTCGCCCGGACCGGCGCCGCCAAACTGGCGAGCCGGAACCTGCGTGCCCAGGCGGCCCGCACCGCCCTGCCCCGGCTGGTCCGGGGACCGGACCGTGCGGCGCTGGTGCTGCGCGCCACCGGCGCGGTCGAAGTGCTGCTGGCCGCCGGGCTGTTGGCGTTCCCCCGGGCCATGGCGCCCGGGCTGGCCACGGCCGCGCTCGGCGCCGGCTTCCTCGGGTACCTCGGCTACGCGAAGGCCGTGGCGCCGGAGTCGTCCTGCGGCTGCACGGCGAGCGAGAACGCGGCCCTGACCTGGCACTCCTTCGCCCGCGCCGGGCTGGTCGCGGCCGGCGGGGCGGGTGCCGCGGCGGCGGGGCGGCCCTGGTGGTCGGCGGCGGCCGACCGGCCGGGCGCGGCGGCCGGGGTGCTGGCCGTCGGCGCCGCCGTGCTGGCGTATCTGTCGGCCGCGCCGGAGCGGAGCTGGCAGGTGCCGCTGCGCCGCCTGCGGCTGCGGCTGTTCGGCCATCCGCTGGGCGGCGATTCCGGCGCGGTCCCGGTGGCCGCCTCGGTCGAGCTGCTGGAGAGGTCGCTGGCCTGGGAGACGGCGTCCCCGCTCATCCGGTCAGGGCTGGTCGAGCACTGGGACGAGGACGGCTGGCGCATCCTCCACTACACCGGCGCGCACCGCGAGGGCGGCCGGGACCGGCCGGTCTCGGTGCTGTTCGCGATGGACGCCGGCGCGCATCTGGACCGCCCGGCGGGCCGGGTGATCAGGGTGAGCGTGGTGGACCAGGAGACCGCCGAGGTGGTGACCCCCGACCTCGTGGCGCGGCCGCGCACCCAACTGCCGCTCGCGGGCTGACCACGACGGAACGGCCGCGGCGGGCAGGGGCCCGCCGCGGCCGCTTCCGCGGCGGCGCCTCAGGAGCCGATGCGCCTGCCGTCCGTCCGTGTCACGTTCACCACGGACGGGCGAGGAAGCGTGCCGGGCCCGTCCGGCCAGTGAGAACCGGGATTCTCGTGGCTGGAGCCGTCCACCTCGCCCGGGTGCTGGACGGCGACCAGGACGCGGTGCTCCTCCACGATCGGCCCGCAGGTCTCCCCGCCGACGGGGACGGTGAGGAACTGCTTGACCTGTCCCCGGTTGCTGCCCTCCAGCGCGACGCCGAAGAGGCCGTCGTTGGCTCCCAGGGCGTTGCCGTCGGTGGAGATCCACAGGTTGCCGTGCGGGTCGAAGGCCAGGTTGTCCGGGCAGGAGATCGGGCTGACCTGGTCCTTGGCGAACCCGGCGAAGTACGTGCCGGGGTCGTTGGGGTCGCCGCAGACCAGCAGCAGCCGCCAGGTGAAGCGCGTCGCGGACGGGTCGTTGCGCGACTCCATGACCTCGACGACCTGGCCGTGCTTGTTGTTGGTGCGCGGGTTGGCCTCGTCCGGGCCCGGCTGGCCGGCGGCGCCGCGGCGGGTGTTGTTGGTGAGCGCGATGTAGACGGCGCCGGTGCGCGGGTTGGGCTCAACGTCCTCGGGCCGGTCCATCTTCGTCGCGCCCACCTTGTCGGCGGCCTGCCGCGTGAAGACGTAGACCTCCTCGGCGGTCATGCCGTCGACGAAGGACCTGTCGCCGCTGGCCAGCGGTATCCACTCACCGCTGCCGTCGAACTCGCCGTCCTCGGGCAGGGCGCCGGTGCCGTCGATCTCCTCGGCCGGGCTGTTGCCGGTGAACTTCGCGACGTAGAGGGTGCCCTCCTCCAGCAGGCCGCGGTTGTGCCGTCGCGCCCGTCGGCTGGTCCCGCTCATCATGCGGTGGGTCGAGACGTACTTGTAGAAGTAGTCGAACCGCTCGTCGTCGCCCATGTAGACCACCACGCGCCCGTCCCGGGTCAGGCGCGGCTCGGCGGCCTCGTGCTTGAAACGGCCCAGCGCGGTCAGCTTGCGGGGCGTGGAGGTCGGGTCGTAGGGGTCGATCTCCACGACCCAGCCATGCCGGTTGACCTCGTTCGGCTCGGCCGCCAGGTCGAACCGCTGGTCGAAGCGCTCCCACTTCCGCTCGCTCGCGCCGCCGGACATGCCGTAACGGGCCAGGCGGGCCTTGGTGGTCGGGTCGGTCACGGAGGCGGCGTTGCCGAAGTACTGGTTGAAGTTCTCCTCGCCCGAGAGCACCGTTCCCCAAGGGGTGGTGCCGCCACCGCAGTTGTTCAGCGTGCCCAGCACCGTGGTGCCGGTGGGGTCGGCAGAGGTCTTCAGCAGGTCGCTGCCGGCGGCCGGGCCGGTGAACTCGAACGGCGTCGTCGCCGTGATCCTGCGGTTCAGCCGGTGCCCGGCGACGGGCGTGAGCTTGCCGGAGCGGCGGTGTTCGGCGAGGACGACCACGGCAAGGCCGTGCGCGGCCCAGGCGATCTCCACCTGCTCGCGGGTGGGGTTGTCCGGGTCGTACCCGGGGAACATCACCTCTTCGCTGGTGTACTCGTGGTTGACCACCAGCAGCCGGGCGTCGCGCTCCCGGGGCAGGTCGAGCAGCGCCATGTAGTCGCAGTTGTAGCCGAACTGGGCCGCCTGCGCCGCCGCCGTCTGACGGGCCGGGGCGAACTCGGGCGCGCCACGCAGCACCGGGTCGCCCCACCGGATCACCACCTGCTGCCGGTAGCCGGGCGGCACGGTGAGCGCGTCGGCGGTGTTGGGCGCCACCGGCTCGAAGCCCAGCCCGCGCGCCCCGCCGCCGCCACCCCGGGCCGCGGACGCGGTCCCGGCCAGCACGCCTCCGCCGGCACCGGCGGCCACGCCCACCACGGCCCCGGCCCGCAGGAGCGAGCGGCGCGAGACGGCCCTGGCGATGAGATCGCCGAAATAGGCGTTGTCCGAGGCGTTCGGCGCCGGGTGGCTGCACGCGTCACCACAGCGGTACCGGCAGGTGAGCGCTGCGCGCCCGCCGGGATGCGAGGCGAGCAGCGGCAACGGCACGACCCGTTTGTTCCGTCTGTCGTCAGATTCGGAGGATGGGTGGCGCACGGCACCTCCAGGATGGTCCGTGGAGGGTCGAAACCCGCCACTGATGGATCGATTGGTGTCGATGCAGGACGCTAGGTGCAATCGCGTCCGACTCCGCCAACGGGCGAGTGAACAACCGGCGAACGACTCCTGGCCCTCCCGCGCTCGCTCCCGACCGGTACCTCGGTGGCGCCGGCGCCGCGGAGCCCTCTATCGTCTTTCGATATCGGATTTCGTCAAAGGTGCTCGTCGTGCCGCCGAGGGAGCAGGTCTCATGAGCAAGCCATCGACCGCCACCGGGACGCCGGAGGAACTGCGGCGGCGGCTTGGGGTGTTCGACGCCGTGGTGATCGGGTTGGGGTCGATGATCGGCGCGGGGATTTTCGCCGCGGTCGCCCCGGCCGCAGAGGCTGCCGGGTCCGGGATGCTGCTCGGTCTCGCGCTGGCGGCAGTCGTCGCCTACTGCAACGCGACCTCCTCCGCGCGACTGGCCGCCCGGTACCCGGCCTCGGGCGGTACCTACGTCTACGGCCGCGAGCGGCTGGGCGACTTCTGGGGCTATCTGGCGGGCTGGGGCTTCGTGGTCGGCAAGACCGCCTCCTGCGCGGCCATGGCGCTCACGGTCGGCTCCTATGTCTGGCCCGACCAGGCACACGCGGTCGCGGTCGCGGCAGTGGTGGCGCTGACCGCGGTGAACTACGCCGGAGTGCAGAAGGCGGCCTGGCTGACCCGGGGGATCGTCGCCGTCGTCCTGGCCGTGCTCGTCGCCGTGGTGATCGCCGCCCTCACCTCCGGCACAGCGGAAGCCGCCCGGCTGGACGTCGGCGATGACGCCACCGTCGGCGGGGTGCTCCAGGCGGCGGGCCTGTTGTTCTTCGCCTTCGCCGGATACGCGCGCATCGCCACCCTCGGCGAGGAGGTCACCGACCCCGCCCGGACCATCCCCCGCGCCATCCCGCTCGCCCTGGGGCATCACCCTCGTCGTGTACGCGGCGGTGACGGTGGCGGTGCTCGCCGTGCTGGGCAACGGCGGTCTGGGCGAGGCCACCGCGCCGCTGTCGGACGCCGTGCGGGCCGCGGGCGCCGACTGGCTCGCGCCGGTCGTCCGGGCCGGAGCGGCGGTGGCCGCGCTCGGCTCCCTGCTCGCCCTCATTCTCGGCGTCTCGCGCACCACGCTGGCCATGGCACGCGACCGGCACCTGCCCCACGCGCTGGCCGCCGTCCACCCCCGGTTCGCCGTGCCCCACCGCGCCGAGCTCGTGGTCGCCGCGACGGCGGATGTGCGCGGCGCGATCGGCTTCTCCTCCTTCGGCGTGCTCGCCTACTACGCCATCGCCAACGCCTCCGCCTGGACCCTCACCCCGGACGAGGGCCGCCCGGCCCGCATCATCCCCGTTGTGGGGCTGACCGGCTGCGGGGTGCTGGCCTTCGCCCTGCCGCTCGACTCGGTGATCTCCGGGGCCGCTGTGCTGGCTGTGGGTGCCGCCGCCTATGGGGCGCGTCGCGTGGTGGCCGGCCGGAGGGCGTAGCCGCGTACGACGCGCGCCTGGCCCGTTCGATGAGGCCGGCATCCCGGCGCCCGGCTTCCGCGCACCCCGAGGTGGCAGGTCGCCGACCGCCAGGCGGTGTGGAAGCGCGTCAGGGGGCGTCGTCGCCGAGGACTTCGCGAGCCAGTTCCGCCAGGGCCTTGCGGTCCTCGGCCAGCGCCTGCCGTCCGGCCTTGGTGGCGCGGTACACCCGCCGCGCCCGGCCGTCGACCACGCGCTGCTCGGAGACCAGCAGGCCGTCGGCCTCCAGCCGGTGCAGCGTCGGGTACAGGGTGCCGGGGCTGATCCGGTAGCCGTGCCGGGCCAGTTCCTCGGTCATCCACGCGCCGTGGATCTCCTCCTCGGCCGCGTGGTGCAGGATGTGCAGCCGCACCGCGCCGCGCTGAAACTCCCGCACTTCTCGCCCGCTTCCCCCGCCTGGCCCAGGCAGTGACGAATCCGATATCGGGCACCGATTCTATGCCTGGCCGGCCCGTGCCGCCCGCCGTATCGGCCATCGGCAAGGGCTGGACCAACGGCGGGCTGACCCGAAAACTGGACACACCCCCTCCGGCCCAACGTTTCCGCAGGCCGGAGGGGGTGCGACGACGGGGGGCGATCAGATGTTGCGGAAGAGACCAGCCAGTCCCCTGACCTGCTGCGTTAAGCACCAGCATGCCGGTGACCTGCGGATACGCCCTTTCAGGGCTTTCTTCGTGTTTGCTCTCTGATGCGGCCGAAAGTCCCAGAGAACTCCCACAGCCGTCCGGCTCTTCGAAGTGCAATCGTTCCGCCTGCGTGCGGGGAGAGGTGACTCTCTGTGGGTGAGTGCGGTTTGTCGATGCGATTGGGGTCGAAGTCGAACACGGCCCTCGACCACCGCGCTCTGTGAACGTCAGTCTATGTCGCGCGACATAGGAATCCTGGGTTGTGGAGTGGCCGCGGGCAGGTTATGTGTGCGGGGCTGCCGGAGCCAATTGGCTGCCAGGTGCTCAGGTTCCGGTTCACCTTCGCCCGGGCGGGGGTGAACGCCATCGTTCTTCGGGCCCGAAAGCTCCTACAGTAGAAGGTGCCCAGCGGACCTTGCTGCTGTGCTACGCCAAGGAAGGGCAGGTCCCAGGGATGGTCATCCGTGGCTGGGTAGGTCCGTCGGCGGTGAAACTTTCCCGAAGCTTCCGAGGGTGCATTCGCGCTCGAAGGTAATGGGGGTACACACGGACGGGCGTGGCGCGGGCCGCGGCAGTCGTGTCTTCCAGGCCAAAGCGAACTGTTCGCGCGGCACCATGCCACGCCGTCGCCTGTGCCCCCGAGCGGGGTTGAACAGCAGCGTCGCCCGCCGTTTGGCCAGGCCCTCCCGGTGCCTGAAGGTTGGCAGGAATAGATCCGGCAGGACCAAGCGTGTGGCCTGCTCCTTACGCTCGGCCACCCGCCTTCCCCGGTTCGGCCTCCTGCCGCTTCGCGGCGCGCAGGCTGGTGGCGGTCGTGACGGCCAGGACGAGGACAATGAAGCCGAGCGAGAAGGGGGTGGAGATCTCCGGCACGTGGACGCCGGACTCGTGCAGCGCGTGCAGGATCAGTTTGACGCCGATGAAGCCGAGGATGATCGACAGTCCGTAGGAGAGGTGGACCAGCTTCTTCAGCAGGCCGCCGATGAGGAAGTACAGCTGCCGCAGACCCATCAACGCGAAGGCGTTGGCGGTGAAGACGATGTACGGGTCCTGCGTCAGGCCGTAGATGGCGGGGATCGAGTCGAGCGCGAACAGGACGTCCGTGGAGCCGATCGCCAGCATCACGACCATCATCGGGGTCATCGCGCGCTTGCCGTTCTCAATGACGAACAGCTTGGTGCCGTGGTAGCGGTCCGCAACGCTGAAGCGGCGCTCGATGGACTTGAGCAGCTTGTTCTCCTCGTACTCCCCGTCGTGCGAACCCGTCCGCGCATCTTGGATCAGCTTCCAGGCGGTCCAGATGAGGAATGCGCCGAATATGTAGAACACCCAGGAGAACGCCGAGATGATGGCTGCGCCAGCCGCGATGAACCCGGCGCGCAGAACGAGCGCCATGATGACGCCGATCATCAGCACGCGTTGCTGGTAGTGGGACGGCACCGCGAACCTCGACATGATCAGGACGAAGACGAAGAGGTTGTCGACGCTCAGCGACTTCTCGGTGATATACCCCGCGAAGAACTCGCCGGTCGGCTGGCCGCCGCCGAAGACGAAGAGCCCGAGCCCGAACAGGCAGGCCAGGACGACCCACACCACCGTCCAGATGCCGGCTTCCCTGATCGACACGTCGTGCGGCTTGCGGCCGATGAAGAAGTCCACGGCGACGAGCGCGCACAGGACCGTCACGGTCAGCAGCCAGACGGTGAGCGAGACGTTCACTGGTGCTCCTGGTCTAGGTGGTGCAGGTGGGGCGATTGTCAGCGTTGCCATGGAAACAAGCAACTTCCACCATGAACAGGTGAACTAATGGTCATGTCCTGGTATGGGGCGTCAGATCAGAGCCGGCGCTCTGGCCAGCTGGGTGACGGGTCTCCCGGCTGGTGGGTCAACGGCTGCGCAGCCGCAGGTCGGCCTACCCACAGTCCGAACGGGTGCGGCGCCCAGCTCGGGCGGTCCGCGCATCGTGCGATGGCTGACCGCGTACGCCGGGCTGTCGCCCGGCAGCCCGCCGCCACCCGCGGTGAAGACAAGCACTGAGGCGTCCACCACCTCTGGCGAGGAGAAACCGCGGAGGGAAGTGCGCCTCGCCTCGTGCCTGATCATCCGAATGGTGCGACGGTTCGCCGGATTCCGGGGTTCGCCCGGGCGCTATACGATGCGCGACGCCCTTGCCGCACGCATCGAAAGGCGGGTGACGTCCGCGATGAGCGGTGAACCTCCCAGTCGCATGCCGCAGGGCGTCGCCCGGACCAGGACCTGACAGGGCCGGGGAGGCGGCGTCTGCGGCGTGCCCTCGCCCGTTCGTCTTCTTCCCTCAGCTCCTGCCCTTGAAAGGAACCGGTCATGTCCGAGCGCCGTCGGCGTACTCTGCGCGCCCCCACCAAGCCCGTCAAGCGCGCCGCCACCCACAACACCGCTTTGCCGGCCCTCGGGCCGGCTCCGGGCGAGCAGTAGCCCGCAGCCGAGCGACTTCGGAGGCTTCCTCAAGCCGTCCTCTGAAGCGGTCAGCTGGGGCGGACGACGTTTCATGGCGTACGAGGACCGTGCCTGAGCGGAAGGCGGAAAGCGGATGGGTCTACGGGAGCGGCCGTCAGCGTCGCCATCGTCGGCGACCGGCGGAGCCTGGGCTATGTCTCAGGAGGTCTTGTGCCATCCGGTGGTCGACAGCTGCCAGTCGCCGCTGAGGATGCGTCCGGCGTCGATGTCTCCTTCGGTGTGGTGAAGGGGAAGGTCGATGTCGCAGATGGTGAGGGAGTGCGGGGGGAGGGCGACGTGTCCCGAGCGGAAGTCCAGCTTCGACCTCCGGGGGGTGATCGTGGAGGGCCGGTCGATGTCGTTGTAGGTGTCGGCGCCGGGTCCGTCGAGAATGGTCGCCTGGTGGCTGCCATCCACGGGATGCCCGGCGATGCGCACTTCACAGGGGACCGCCGAGTTCGGCTCGCGGTTGATCAGCGAGAGGGTGACGCGGGTATTTGTGGAGTCGATGGTGGCCAGTGAGTCGATCACCGGGACGGAGGCGGCTTCGAGGTCCGAGGCTGCGGCGTGGGTTTCGAGGACTCGCTCGCCGAGCTGGTTGGCGTACATGGCCATGACGTGGAACGTGCTGCGCCGGACGATGCCTTCCGGGTGGACGAAGAGAGGGCCTCGGGCGTTGATGCTGGGAGCGATGTTGGCCATCTTGACGACATCCCCTCGGCGCAGGCATGCGTTGAGGAAACTGGCGGAGAACAGGGCGTCGGCCATGGTGTAGGTGGTGTTGTCGTCGTTGGCGTCCCGGGCGCGGACCGCGGCGTCGCTGTTGCCCCAGGGGTGGTGCCAGCCGCGGAGGTTCCACTCGTCGAAGGCGATGCCGACCTGTCCGGTCAGGGCGGCCGCCCCGATGATGTCGATCGTGTGCTGGATCTCCCGTTGCGGGTCGAGGGAGCGGCTGATGGCGGTGAGGTAGGCGCTGGGCTGGTTCACATCGGCCAGTGAGTCCCAGTAGCCATGGATCGACACCATGTTCAGGTAGCGGCCGGCGGCCAGCAGCAATGGCAAGGTCCATTCGAGATCCGCTCGGGCCGCGGTGAGCAGGACGATGGACTCGTCGACGCGCCGCATCATCTTGGCCGACTCCCGCACCAGGTTCGCCCATTCCTGCGGGGTCTTGGCGCCCATCTCCCAGTCGCCGTAGTTCTCGTTGCCGATGCTCCAGAACGGGACGGCGAACGGTGCCGGGTGACCGTTGTCCGTGCGCAGCGCGCTCCAGTGACTGCCTTGGGCAAGGTTGCAGTACTCGACCCAGTCACTCATCTCCTCGGCGGTTCCGGTCCCCGCGTTGGTGCAGATGTACGGGGCGGCGCCGATCGCCTCACACCAGGCGACGAACTCGTGGGTGCCGAACGTGTTGGGATCCGTTACCCGCCACGCCTTGTCGTAATGCGGTCGGCGAGGGTGCCCCACACCGTCGCGCCAGTGGTAGCTGGAGACGAAGCAGCCGCCTGGCCAGCGGACCACGGACGGCCGTAGCTCGCGCATCGCCTCGATCACGTCCTCGCGGAACCCGCGCTCGTTGCTCAGCGGCGAGCCCGGGTCGTAGAGGCCGCCGTACACCTGGCGATGGAAATGCTCGATGAAGTGGCCGAAGAGGTTGCGGGAGTATGCGACACCCGGTCGCGCGAGTGACACGTCGATGACCGCAGCGGGGTCTGCCGGCATGGTGCTTCATTCCCCGGACTTACTCCGAGTCGACGATGAGGGCCCACACGGCCCGCGGGACGGAGGCTAGAACGCCCATCCAGTGTTCGCAAGATTCGGCGGTGGAATTTTCGAGAACAGGGAGCTGCTTGTTCGCATCTCCGTTCGCGCGTCGTTCGGGTCAACGGTGGTAACCTCTTCGCGTTGGGGCCGGATCGGCAGCGAGCGGATGGGTGCATGGCAGAGGTGCAGGCTGCACGGACGGGGAAGCCCGTCACCCTGCGAGACGTCGCGGAGGCCGCCGGGGTGCCGCTGTCCTCCGTCTCCCTCGTCGTGAACGGCAAGCCAGGCGTCTCCGACATGCGGAGAAAGCGCATTCTCCAGGCGATCGAAGCGCTGCAGTACGTGCCCCCGCGCCGATCGGCGGACACCAGGAAGCCGCGCAGGATCGTAGGGCTGGTCATGGAGGCGCTCTCACCCGCCGCCGCTCAGGACGGGTTCATGGCGGAGGTCGTCTCCGGGGTCGAGGACGGACTGCGCGGCCAGGGGCTGCAGATGCTCCTCCACCTCTACCGCCCCCACGACGATCCGATCTCGGACCTGCGGTCCCTGACCGGGCGAGGCGTCGACGGCATGATCGTCGCCAACGGCGGCGACATCGACGAGGCCGCGGTCCAGCGCATCCTCGCCACCGACGTGCCCGTGGTGCTCTTGGAGAACTACCTGGACCACGACACCGGCATCCACGCGGTCGTCGCGGACAACTTCACCGCCGGCTACCGGTGTACCCAGCACCTCCTGGAACTCGGACACCGACGGATCGGCATGCTCGTGGGCTCCACCTGCTACGTCAGCCTCACCGACCGGCGGCGCGGCTACCATGCGGCGCTGCTGGAGGCAGGGCTGACGCCGGTACCCGAGCTCACGCCCCCGCAGGAAGCCGGGGCCCCGGTGAAGGGGTATCAGCAGATGCGAAAACTCCTCAATCTTCCCGAACCGCCCACAGCCGTCTACGCCGTCAGTGACAAGAGCGCCATGGGCGCCTACACCGCCATCGCCGAGGCCGGCCTGGAGATTCCTCGTGACATCTCCATCATCGGTACCGACGACGTGCTGCAGAGCACACTCCTGTCGCCACCGCTCACGACGTTCGTCGTCCCCAAGTTCGAACTCGGACGCATGGCCGCTCAGGCCGTTCACACCCTGATCGACACCCCCTCCGCAGCCGCCTCACGCACCGTACTCCACGGACGAATCGCCCAACGTGCGTCAACGGCCCCACCACCGGCACGGCGCGCCTGACGGACTCCTCCCCGGGGGCCGCCCCCACCGACCGGCAGCACACCATAGAGGCCCAGACCAACCGGCCTGCAGCCAGCCGGCCGCTGCGCCGGCTGGGCGTCGGTCGGCAAGCCAGCCGCGCACGGCCCGGTCCGGCGCGTCGCCGTCGACCCGGGTCAGCAGACGGCGCACTGTGACTCCGAGGGGGACCAGACGCTTGGACAGGACCGGACGGGATCCGAGCCGTTCCGGTACGTGCGCCGGGGCATCGGCGGGCCATTTGCCGATCGCCAGCAGCGAGGCCGATCCAGCCAGCACTGCGCACGCGCTCCCCGCGAGCACGCGGCGAGGAGATACCGCACGCCACGCGGATCGGGAGATCCCAACACGCTGACTTGGCAGGGAACTGGACTTCCCTGTCATATTCAGCGTGTTGGAGGGGCGGGTCCTGGCGCGGCGCTCGGCAGGACTTCAGGGCTTGGCGGGCCGTCCGTGGAGAACGGCGGTTCGCCAAGCCCTGCCTGCTCGGCCGGAGCCGACAGTGGCTGCGGTCAGAGGCCGATGTCGGCCAGCCATTGGCTTGTGGTCCGGGGGGTGATGTCCAGCAGGTTCTGGGCGGAGTTCTCGGGTGTGATCGAGCGGTTCGGCATGGCGCTCATCGCCTGGTAGGCCGCTGCGATGTCGGCGGCCGCGTCCTTCCCGATCAGGGGTGCGACCGAGGTACGCATTTCCTCGGGGGTGATCGGCTCGAAGACCACGTCCCGTCCGAGCCGGGTGCCGAACGCCTCGGCCAGGTCCGGGCCCGTGATCGGTGGGTACTGTCCGACGGAGACCACGCCGGTGAGGTCCGTGTGTTCGAACAGGGCGACGGTGGCATCGGCGATGTCCAGGTGGGATGCCCAGGAGACGGGGAAGTCGGCGCGGATCGGGTAGGGCAGTACACCGCGCTCGCGGACCGAGTCGATGACGTACGGCATGAGCAGGTTCTCCAGGTACAGCTCGGGCGCGACCACCGCGTGGGACACGTTGCCGTCGGCCAGACCGGCGGCCAGGGTCGCGGCGGCACCGCCGATGGCGGGGTCGATCGGGAAGCCGCTGGTGGAGAACACGACGCGGTCCGGCCGGGCCTCGCGGACAGCGGTGAGGATATTGGCCGCGAAGAGCCGGCGGTCCTCCTCCGAGGCCACCGGCAGGTGGACGAAGACCCCTGCGGCACCACGGTAGGTGTCGGTCAGGTCGGTGGCGGAGGAGTAGGCGGCGGACACGACGTGCGCGCCGTCCACGACGGCGTGCTCGTTGCGGGTCACCGCGGTCACGGACTTTCCCGCGGCGGCGAGAGCGGCGACGACGGGGGCACCCTGGGCGCCGGTGGCGCCATGAATCACGTAGGTCATGCCGCCATTAGTGCATGCGATGCATCAGTTACATCAACTGCACTAATGGGCTAGGCTCGAAAAATGTCCAACCCCTGCCTTCCCGAGTGCGGTGTCGCGCGGTTCCTCACCCTGCTCAACGGCCCGTGGGCCACCCTGATCGTGCGGGAACTCCTGAAGGCCCCCCACCGCTTCACCGAACTGCGCGAGGCCCTGCCCGGCATCAGCCCGCACACCCTGACCAGTCGGCTGCGCCAGTTCGAGCGGCACGGCATCGTCACCCGCACGGCCTACGCGGAGATCCCGCCGCGCGTCGAGTATGAGCTGACCCCTCTCGGCGAGGGGCTGCGCGATGTCCTGGAGGCCATGGGGACCTGGGCCATGGCGGTGCCGGATCCCGACGCCGCCGTCACCGCCTGACGCAACGCCTGGCCCGGCGGCACGGACACGGGTCACGCCGAGGACGCGAGCCTGTGCCGCAGGGCGTCGTTGTCGTCGTGATGGACGACCTCCCCGAAGCGCAGCCGCAGCCCAGCACACAGCCGGTGTAGGGGTTGATGACGTAGTCGTTCGACGGGGCCTTCGACTTCTGGATCAGGGTCTTCGCCTCGATCTCGACCGGCTCCATGACCGTTTCCTTCCTGCCGACCCGGCCGTTCGCGTCCGACGCGCCGGGGTCCTGTGCTGCCCACGGGCCGGTCGGCCGAAGACCACCGAGCCCTATCCGTGGAACAATAATCCATGGAAGTTGCTTCTATGGAATGGAAGTGCTTTGGTGGACACCGGCCGGTTCGGAGCCCGCCCCCCGCCGGGTTCTCGTGAGGTCACCCGCGGGGCGGTCACCATCTGGATTCACCCTGCGTCAGAAGGTCATATTTCTCCCTCTCGTGGGGGTAAGGAGTGCTGTCATGACTGTCCCCGCCTTCAACTCGGTCGCCTGGTTCGAGTTCGGCACCGACCAGCCGAGAAGGTCAAGGAGTTCTACGGCGAGCTCTTCGACTGGAAGCACGTCCTCAACACCAACACCCGGCCAGGAGCTCGGGGCCGAGGTCCTCATGGAACCGGTCTCCGACTCCGCGGGCTTCACCTTCGCCCGGCTGGAGGACACCGCCGGCAATCACTTCGGCGTCTTCTCCGTACCCGCCCAGTAGGCCCGATCTGACCGGGTGCCCCGCCAGAGCGCGGCAGCCCATGGCAGGGCCCCGCGGCCCGCGCCTCTTCCGCCCCGCCTCCCGCCTCAGCGGGGCCACGTACCACTATTCCCCCGACCGGGAGGTTCCCCGATGTCCCGCGCCAGCGCCATCAGCGAAAAGATCCCCGCGCGCGTCTACGGCGGCCCCACCGTGCTCTTCGAGTACGGCGGGCTCAGGTTCGTCACCGACCCGACTTTCGACCCGCCCGGCGAGTACCCCATGCCCCTCCCCGGCGACCACAAGCTCGTCAAGACCGACCCTTCGCCGGTCAACGCCGCCGACCTCGGCCGCGTCGACGCCGTTCTGCTCTCCCACGACGAGCACGACGACAACCTCGACAACGCCGGCCGTGCCCTCCTGGCCGAGGTGCCGGTCGTCTTCACCACGGTCAGCGGCGCCGGCCGCCTGGGCGGCAACGCCCGCGGTCTCGCCTTCTGGCAGACCACCGAGCTCGGGCGGCCCGACGGCGGCACCGTGACCGTCACCGGCGTGCCCGCCAGGCACGGCCCCGTGGGCTGCGAGCCGATCTCCGGTGACGTCGTCGGCTTCATGCTCACCTCCGACGACCTGCCCTCGGTCTACGTCAGCGGAGACAACGCCGCCCTGGAGCATGTCAAGGAGATCGCCGAAAAGTTCGCCCCGGTGGACACCGCGATCCTGTTCCTCGGCGGCGCCCGCATGCCCTTCGCCTTCGACGGCGCCCTGCTCACCCTCGACAGCGCCCTGGGCGCCGAGGCCGCGAAGACACTCGGCGCCCGCCGCGTCGTCCCCGCGCACTACGACAGCTGGGCCCACTTCAAGGAAGGCCGCGCCGAGATCGAAGCCGCCTTCACCAAGGCCGACCTGGCCCACCGCCTCGACTTCGCCCGATAACCCGACCGAACCCACGGAGACCACGATGACCACTGCGAACATCGACCTCGCTCGCGCCTACTTCCAGGCCGTGCAGACCGGAGACATGGCCACCCTCGGCGACCTCCTCGACGAGGAGATCGTCTGGCACCAGCCGGGCACCAACCAGTTCTCCGGCGAGCACAAGGGCCAAGGCGCCGTCTTCCAGATGCTGGGCAGCATGCTGGAAGCCAGCCAGGGCACCTTCGCCATCGACACGATCCACTCGCTCATGGGCAACGGCGACCTGGTCGCCGCCCACATCCACTTCACCGGCCGCCGCGGCGACACCTCCATGGCCATGGACGGCGTGGACATCCTGCGCATCCAGAACGGCAAGATCACCGAGACGTGGCTCTTCTCCAGCGACCAGAGCGCCGAAGACGCCTTCTGGGGCCGCTGAAACCCGGGCCCGCCCCGAGGCCGACCCCGGCCTCGGGGCACACGGCCGGGTCCCCACCAGCGTGAACGGCACCGCATGCGGAAGATGACCGACGAGCAGCGGCGGGCGTTCGTCACGCACGGCACCCGCGCCGGGAAGCTGTCGGCCGTCCGAGCCGACGGCAGCCCGCACGTCACCCCGGTCTGGTTTCTTCATGACCGCGACGACATCGTGCTCACCACCGAGAAGGACGGCGTCAAAGGCCGCAACCTCGCCCGCGACGGACGCTTCGCCCTCTGCGTCGACGACGACCGCCCCCCATGCGCGTTCGTCACCCTCCAAGGACACGCCGAGACCTCCGAGAACCCCGACGAGATGCTGCGCTGGGGCGGCCTCCTCGGCGCCCGCTACATGGGCGAAGACCGCACCCAGGAATACGCCGCCCGCAACGGCGGCCCCGGCAACCTCCTCGTCCGCGCCCACATCGACAAAGTCATCGCCTTTGACGGCACCGCCGACTGAAGGACTTCGGAAACGCCGTGGCTCACGAGGCCGGCCGACCGGGCTGCTTCAACGCCGGCATCGCCGGCACCGGCGTCCGGCCCCGCGCCTTCCGCTCCGCGTCCAGAGCCCGTCCGGCTGCCCGCAGCGTATTGAGGACCGTGGTCACCTCCCGCACGGACTGCTCGGAAATCACCGACCCGATCCGCAACTCCAGCTCGTCCTCGAACACCTTCACCGCCCCGTCCACCAGCTTCTGCCCCTCAGCCGTCAGCTGGACAATCGAGGAACGCCGGTCACTCGGATTCGCACGACGCCCACACAGGCCCGCCGCCTCCAGGCGGTCAATCACCTTGCTCGTGCCGCCCACCGTGATCGAGAACTCCTCGGCGATGTCCTGGATCCGCAGCCCCGGCCGACGCAACAGCAGATGCAGCACCTCGAACGACGTCAGCGGCAGGTCGTACTCCGCCCGCAACCGCCCCTCGATGCCATTCCACAGCTCGATCTCCAGCGAGACCAGCTCCCGGTACATCTGCTTCAGATCAGCCATCACTCATCTTCCGAAGAATTATATTCCATGGATGATTAATTGTAGGTCATGGCGGCCCACACCCGGGGCAGACGCGCTCGAAGCGGGAAGGGGGGCGACCAGCGCGGGCGCCCCTTTGAATGGGGCACAAGGATGGGTGGCATCCCCGCCGAACCAGTGACCGGTTCAGGCCAGCGGGCATTGCAGGCCCTGGCATGCTTCGCATGAGCGTCCGGCACCGACACCGCCTTGCTGTACCGGCCCATCACCGTCCGCATCACGACCGGGTTCACTGCGACGTACGCGCGGTCGACCCGGTAGAGCTTGCTCAGGGCGGCCAGGCCACGGTTCCACCGGAACCTCAGACCTTCCGGAGGAAGCAACGCTGGCGGCCCAGGTCGTACGCGCTCTTCACGACAGGACGAGAGCGACGGGCGATCAACCGGAACTACTTCACCTCGTACGTCTGGAAGCCTGCCCCTGGCCCGAGCTGGCGTGATCGCGCCTCTGGAGCAGGAATCCCCGGGAATTCCCCGAGTCCGGGAACCTTCCTCGGGGCACGGATTCCACGCCCTGCGTCACTTCTATGCGTCCGAGCAGCTCGAGGCCGGTGAGTCCATCGTGTCGGTGGCCCAGTGGCTCGGTCACGCGGATCCCGGATTCATGCTGCGCAAGTACGCGCACTTTCTGCCACGCGCCGGGGCACGGGGAGCGGCCGCCGTTGACGCGGTCTTCGGGCGCGACCCGAACGGCTCAGGCTCGGCGGAAAATCCCAGAGAAGTCCCACAGGCACCGGCGCACCCCTCCGGCCCAGCGTTTCCGCGGGCCGGAGGGGGTGCGACGGCGGGGGTCGGTCAGATGTTGCGGAACGTCTCGATCTGCGCGCCCACCGAGTTCAGCCGCTCGGCTAGGTCCTCGTAACCGCGGTTGATCACATACACGTTGCGCAGCACCGAGGTGCCCTCGGCGGCCATCATCGCCAGCAGCACCACCACCGCGGGCCGCAGCGCCGGCGGGCACATCATCTCGGCCGCCCGCCACCGGGTCGGGCCCTCCACCAGCACCCGGTGCGGGTCCAGCAACTGGAGCCGGCCGCCCAGCCGGTTCAGGTCGGTCAGGTAGATGGCCCGGTTGTCGTAGACCCAGTCGTGGATCAGTGTCGAGCCGTGCGCCGAGGCGGCGATGGCCGCGAAGAAGGGCGCGTTGTCGATGTTCAGCCCGGGGAACGGCATCGGGTGGATCTTGTCGATCGGCGCCTCCAGCTTGGAGGGCCGCACCGTGAGGTCGGCCAGCCGGGTGCGGCCGTTGTCCGCCGGGTACTCCGGGCCGAGGTCGTGGTCCAGGCCCATGCCCTCCAGCACGGCCAGCTCGATCTCCAGGAACTCCACCGGTACCCGGCGGATCGTCAGCTCCGACTCGGTGACCACGGCCGCGGCGATCAGGCTCATCGCCTCCACCGGGTCCTCGGAGGGCGAGTAGTCCACGTCCCGGTCGATCTCCGGCACGCCGTGCACGGTGAGCGTGGTGGTGCCCACGCCCTCCACCCGCACGCCGAGCTGCTCCAGGAAGAAGCACAGGTCCTGGACCATGTAGTTGGAGGAGGCGTTGCGGATGACGGTCACGCCGTCGTGCCGGGCGGCGGCCAGCAGCGCGTTCTCCGTCACGGTGTCGCCGCGCTCGGTCAGCACGATGGCCCGGCCGGGCGTGATCTGCCGGTTGACCGTGGCGTGGTACATGCCCTCGGTCGCGGTGACCTCCAGGCCGAACCGCCGCAGCGCCTGCATGTGCGGCTCAACCGTGCGGGTGCCCAGGTCGCAGCCGCCCGCGTAGGGGATCCGGAACTGGTCCATGCGGTGCAGCAGCGGACCGAGGAACATGATGATGCTGCGCGTGCGCCGCGCCGCCTCCAGGTCGATCGCGTCCAGGTTCAGCTCGGCCGGGGTGACGATCTCCAGATCGGCGCCCTCGTTGATCCACCGGCTGCGGACGCCGATCGAGCCCAGCACCTCCAGGATCCGGAAGACCTCCTCGATGCGGGCGACGCGGCGCAGGACGGTGCGGCCCGAGTTGAGGAGGGTGGCGCACAGGAGCGCGACACACGCGTTTTTGCTCGTTTTCACGTCGATGCTGCCGTGCAGCCGCCGGCCCCCGACCACCCGCAGATGCATCGGGCCGGCGTAGCCCAGCGAGACGATCTCGCTGTCCAGCGCCTCACCGATGCGGGCGATCATCTCAAGGCTGATGTTCTGATTCCCCCGCTCGATTCTGTTGACCGCGCTCTGGCTGGTCCCGAGTGCTTCCGCGAGCTGCACCTGGGTCCAGCCGCGATGTTGACGTGCGTCCCGAATGAGCTGTCCGATCCGGGCGAGGTAGTCGTCGATCATGCGCTCGACCCTATCTCAGATATGAGATCGCGCTCGTCAGGGGCGGCCGTTCGGGTGACGACACGCCGTTCGAGGGGTAGTCGTGTGCGGCGGATCCCCGGCGACACGCCCGCACGCGGCGAGCACGGGGCTGATGAGGTCGTGTCGCCCATGAGTTAGGGTTATCTCGACATCGAGATATCTGATGACAGGACGGCGCTGCCGCACGCATCTCCACGGCGGCTTACTTAGGGTCACCTTAGCGAGCCCCGACACGGTGCGAACGGCAGGATGCGGTAGTACGCGCGAATCATGTGTTGAAGGAGACAGTCGTGTCGGCGAACAGCTTCGACGCCCGCAGCACGTTGCGGGTGGGCGACGAGTCGTACGAGATCTTCCGGCTGGACAAGGTGGAGGGGTCGGCCCGCCTGCCATACAGCCTGAAGGTGCTGCTGGAGAACCTGCTCCGTACCGAGGACGGGTCGAACATCACCGCCGATCACATCCGGGCACTGGGCGGCTGGGACGCGAACGCCCAGCCCAGCCAGGAGATCCAGTTCACCCCGGCCCGCGTGATCATGCAGGACTTCACCGGTGTGCCCTGTGTCGTGGACCTCGCCACGATGCGCGAGGCCGTGCAGGAGCTCGGCGGCGACGCTGCCCGGATCAACCCCCTGGCGCCGGCCGAGCTCGTGATCGACCACTCCGTCATCGCGGACAAGTTCGGCACGCCCAACGCCTTCCAGGAGAACGTCGAGCTGGAGTACGGCCGCAACCGCGAGCGCTACCAGTTCCTGCGCTGGGGCCAGACCGCGTTCGACGAGTTCAAGGTGGTCCCGCCCGGCACCGGCATCGTCCACCAGGTCAACATCGAGCACCTGGCCCGCACCGTGATGGTCCGCGGCGGCCAGGCGTACCCCGACACGCTCGTCGGCACCGACTCGCACACCACCATGGTCAACGGCCTGGGCGTGCTCGGCTGGGGCGTCGGCGGCATCGAGGCGGAGGCGGCCATGCTCGGCCAGCCGGTCTCCATGCTCATCCCGCGCGTCGTCGGCTTCAAGCTCACCGGCGAGCTGCCCACCGGCACCACCGCGACCGACCTGGTGCTGACCATCACCGAGATGCTGCGCAAGCACGGCGTCGTCGGCAAGTTCGTCGAGTTCTACGGCGAGGGCGTGGCCGCCGTGCCGCTGGCCAACCGCGCCACCATCGGCAACATGTCGCCGGAGTTCGGCTCCACGGCCGCGATCTTCCCGATCGACGCCGAGACCATCAACTACCTGCGCCTCACCGGCCGCGACGAGCAGCAGCTCGCCCTGGTCGAGGCGTACACCAAGGCCCAGGGCCTGTGGCACGACCCGGCGCGCGAGCCCGACTTCTCCGAGTACCTGGAGCTGGATCTCTCCAGCGTCGTGCCCTCCATCGCCGGGCCCAAGCGCCCCCAGGACCGGATCGCGCTCACCGCGGCCAAGGCCAAGTTCGCCGAGGACGTCCGCGCCCACGTGCCCTCCACCGACGCGGACGAGGCGAGCAAGGAGTCCTTCCCGGCCTCCGACCCGCCCGCCGTCAGCAACGGCGTGCCCAGCAACCCGGTCTCCGTCACCATGGCCGACGGCACCACGTTCGAGATCGACCACGGCGCCGTCACCGTCGCCGCGATCACCTCCTGCACCAACACCTCCAACCCCTCGGTGATGGTGGGCGCCGCCCTGCTGGCCAAGAAGGCGGTGGAGCGCGGCCTGACCCGCAAGCCCTGGGTCAAGACCACGCTGGCGCCCGGCTCCAAGGTCGTCATGGACTACTACGACCGGGCCGGCCTCACCCCGTACCTCGACAAGCTCGGCTTCAACCTGGTCGGTTACGGCTGCACCACCTGCATCGGCAACTCCGGGCCGCTGCCGGAGGAGATCTCCCAGGCGGTCAACGACAACGACCTCGCCGTGGTCTCCGTCCTGTCCGGCAACCGGAACTTCGAGGGCCGCATCAACCCCGACGTCAAGATGAACTACCTGGCGTCGCCGCCCCTCGTCGTCGCCTACGCCATCGCCGGCTCGATGCAGGTGGACCTCACCTCCGAGCCGCTGGGCGCCGACCCGGACGGCAAGCCGGTCTACCTGCGGGACATCTGGCCCACCGAGCAGGAGGTCGAGGAGGTCGTCGCCTCCGCCATCGGCCAGGAGATGTTCGGCCAGAGCTACGCCGACGTCTTCGCCGGCGACGCCCAGTGGAACGCCCTGAAGATCCCGCAGGGCTCCACCTTCGAGTGGGACCCGGAGTCCACCTACGTCCGCAAGCCCCCGTACTTCGAGGGCATGACGACGGAGCCGGCGCCGGTCACCGACATCGAGGGCGCCCGGGTGCTGGCCAAGCTCGGCGACTCGGTCACCACCGACCACATCTCGCCGGCCGGTGCCATCAAGGCCGACACCCCCGCCGGCAAGTACCTCACCGAGCACGGCGTGGAGCGCCGCGACTTCAACTCCTACGGCTCCCGCCGCGGGAACCACGAGGTGATGATCCGGGGCACGTTCGCCAACATCCGGCTGCGCAACCAGATCGCGCCCGGCACCGAGGGCGGCTACACCCGGGACTTCACCCAGGACGGCGCGCCCGTGTCGTTCATCTACGACGCCTCGCGGAACTACCAGGCCGCCGGCGTGCCGCTGATCGTCCTCGCGGGCAAGGAGTACGGCTCCGGCTCCTCGCGCGACTGGGCGGCCAAGGGCACCGCGCTGCTGGGCGTGCGCGCGGTGATCGCCGAGTCCTACGAGCGCATCCACCGGTCGAACCTGATCGGCATGGGCGTGCTCCCGCTCCAGTTCCCGGCCGGCCACTCGGCCGCCTCCTACGGCCTGACCGGCGAGGAGACGTTCTCCCTCACCGGCGTCACCGCGCTGAACGACGGCGGGATCCCAGGGACCGTCAAGGTCACCACCGACACCGGCGTCGAGTTCGACGCGACGGTGCGGATCGACACCCCCGGCGAGGCGGATTACTACCGCAACGGCGGGATCATGCAGTACGTGCTGCGGTCGCTGCTCGCCAAGTAGCCCACGCGGTACGGGCGAAGGCCGTCCTCCCCACCGGGGGAGGGCGGCCTTCGCATGTGTGTCGCGTAGATCTCAACTCGGAAAAGCCTGTTCGCGATCTCGGTCCGCGATCTTCCCCGCCCGCGCCAAGTGGACTATACCTGTCGGGGATCCGGCGGCCACCACCGCCCGCGTCCTTTATTGAAGGCGAGGACTCGAACATGAATTCCGGTCCGTACCTCAACCGCCGTGCCCTGATGGGAAGAACCGCTGCCGCGGGCCTCTTCACCGTGCCGGCGGTCAGCGCACTCACCTCCTGCGCCAGCGGCGGCGGCGACGACGATTCCGTCGAGCGCGAGGAGTCCACCGACGCCAACCCGTTCGGCGTGAGCGCCGACGCGGAGCTCGAAGTCGTCATCTTCGACGGCGGCTTCGGGGACCAGTACGCGCTCGATGCCGAGAAGATCTACCAGGGCAGTTACGGCACGGTGGAGCACGTCAAGACCACCGAGATCCAGACGCGGCTCCAGCCCCGCATGGTGCAGGGCGACCCGCCGGACGTCATCGACAACTCCGGCGCGGACGCCATGGACATCGCCGCGCTGATCCGCAACGAGCAGGTGCTCGACCTGACCGAGCTGCTGGACGCGCCGTCCCTGGACGACCCCGGCGTGACGGTGCGGGAGACGCTGATGCCCGGCACCATCGAGATGGGGCAGTTCGGCAGCGACGCGGTCTACCGCCTCAGTTACGCCTTCATCGTGTACGGCCAGTGGTACTCGCGCACCGCGCTCAACCGCCTGGAGGTGGAGTACCCGCGCACCTGGGACGAGATGCTGGCCGTCTGCGAGAAGGCCAAGCAGCAGGGCATGGCCGGCTGGACCTACGCGGGCCAGTACCCCTACTACTTCAACTTCACGCTGTACCCCTTCATCGGGAAGATCGGCGGCGCCGACGTCCTGCGCGCCATCGACAACCTGGAGCCCAACGCCTGGCGCCACGACGCGGTCAAGGCCGCCTTCGAGGCGTACTACGAACTCACCGCGCGCGGTTACGTCCTCCAGGGCAGCCCGGGGCTGACGCACGAGGAGTCCCAGGACGAGTGGAACAAGTACAACGCCCTGTTCATCCCCAACGGTTCCTGGGTGGAGAACGAGGCCCGGAAGAACACCCCGGCCGACTTCGACATGGCCGTGGGCCCGCCCACCAGCCTGGACTCCTCCGACGCCATGCCGTTCGAGACGCTGTGGGCGTCGGCCAGCGAGCCGTTCATCATCCCCGCCGACGCGCCCAACGTCCCCGGCGGGCTTGAGTTTCTCCGCATCATGCTGGGCCGCGAGTCCGCGCGGAACTTCACCGAGCTGGTCTCCTCGCTGAGTTGTGTGCGGGGCGCGGCCGACGGCCTGGAGCTGCCGCCCGGCCTGTCCAGCGCCCAGGAGACGCTGGCCGCGGCCGGCGACAACATCGTCATCCCCCGGCTGCCCGACTGGTACCGGCAGCTCAACAACGAGGAGATCGGCGGCGCCGTCGCCGCGATGATGGCCGGTGAGATCGAGCCGGACGAGGCCATCAACCGCTGCCAGCAGGCCGCCGACGCCACGGCGCAGGACGACTCCATCCAGAAGTTCCAGCACGTCTGACCGGGGGAGGGGCGGTATGGAAGTCCGGAAGGACGGGGGCGGCGAAAGCCTGCCCCCCAGCACGAGACTGCACCTGGCGGCGGCGTTCTTCCTGCCGCCCCGGTTCACCCCGGCCCGGGTGAGATACGACCGGCGTTACCGGAAGCTCGATCAGTACCGATTCATAGTCTGGTTCCTCTTTCTCCCGCTGCTGGTCTATCTGCTCTTTGTTGTCTCACCGTTTCTCCAGGCGTTCTTCTACTCGATGACGGACTGGACGGGTTACAGCGCCAACTACAACTTCACGGGTTTCGAGAACTACGAACGGCTCTGGAACGACGACAAGTTCTGGGACGCGATGGTCAACAGCCTGGTGCTGGTCGTCCTGGCACCGGTGATCACTCTCGCGCTCGGTCTGTTCATCGCGTTCATGCTGAACGCCGGCGGCCGGCGCGGCCGGAGCCAGGCGGTGTCCGGCGTCTTCGGCACCGGGTTCTACAAGATCGTCTATTTCTTTCCGCAGGTGCTGTCCATCGCGGTCGTCGCGGTGATCTGGTCGCGCATCTACAGTCCGCGCAGCGGCATCCTCAACGAGGGGCTCGGCAGTGTCGGCCTGGACTCCTGGCGGCAGGAGGACTGGCTGGGCGGCGACCTCGCGCGCTGGTGCGTGCTTGCCGTGCTGTGCTGGTCGTTCGTCGGCTTCTACGTGGTGCTGTTCTCCGCGGCGATGGGCTCGATCCCCAGGGAGATCTACGAGGCGTCGCTGCTGGACGGCGCCGGCCGGTCGGTGACGTTCTTCCGCATCACCTTCCCGCTGACCTGGGACACCATCCGGACCGGCTGGATCTACATGGGCATCCAGGCCCTCGACTCGTTCGCGCTGGTCAACGTCATGATCCCGGAGCACGGCATGGACGTCGTGCCGAGCTATCTCTTCGAGAAGGCGTTCCGGGACGGTCAGGCCGGCTACGCCACCGCCATCGGCGTGGCCCTCTTCCTTGTCACTCTGGCCTTCGCGGTGCTGATGATGCTCGTGGGCCGACGGGAAAGGATCGAGTTCTGAACGCCTCACCTGGGGGAGACCTTCGCATGAGCGAGCAGCGGCCCACCGCTGCCGGAGAGCGCTCCGGCGGCGTGCTCAACGTCTTCGCCCACTCGTTCCTGGTGCTGTGGGTGATCATGGCCGCCGGGCCGCTGATCTGGGTGGTGATCTCCAGCCTCCGGCCCCACTCGGAGCTGATCTCGGACCCGTTCGGCCTGCCCACCAGCCTGGAGTGGGACAACTTCAGCAACGCCTGGACCAACGCCGACATCGGCCGCTACACCGTGAACTCGCTGATCATCCTGGCGGGTTCGCTGACCGGGACGATGCTGCTGGGTTCCATGGCGGCCTATGTGCTGGCCCGCTTCACGTTCCGCGGCAACCGGTTCATCCACCTGCTGTTCGTCGGCGGGATGATGTTCCCGGTGTTCCTGGCCCTGGTCCCGCTGTTCTTCATCCTGAACAACTTCGGGCTGCTGAACACCCGGCAGGGCCTGATCATCGTCTACATCGCCTACTCGCTGCCGTTCACCACGTTCTTCCTGGTGTCCTTCTTCCGCACCCTGCCCACCGCGGTGCAGGAGGCGGCCACCCTGGACGGCGCCTCGCACTCCCGGACGTTCTTCCAGATCATGATGCCGATGGCCCAGCCCGGCCTGATCAGTATCGGGATCTTCAACTTCCTCGGGCAATGGAACCAGTTCGTGCTGCCCCGGGTGCTGAACGTCGGGGACCCGGACGACGCGGTGCTGCCGCAGGGCCTGGCCGCGCTCATGGTCCAGCAGGGCTACGAGGGCGACTGGGGAGCGCTCTACGCGGGCGTGACCATGGCGATGCTGCCCGTGCTGGTGGTCTACGTCACCTTCCAGCGGCAGGTGCAGAGCGGGCTGACGGCGGGAGCGGTGCGGTAGCCGGGAAGCGGAGCGCGTCCGGGGCCCGGGCGCAAGCGGTTTCCCCACTGTTCTCCCACGCCAGCCCTTCAGTTCATATAGTGGGCCCGGCGCCGTCTCCTACCGCTGTCGGAGCGGCCGGCGGGCCCACCGTGGCGCCCGCCCGCAGACCGAAGTGGAGTGAGCCGTGGAGACTCCGGGGTCGCAGTCCTCGCTGCACCGAGCCAACCTGGAACGTGTGGTGCGTGCCGTGCGTGCCGCTGGTTCGCTGACCCAGGCGGACATCGCGCGGACCACCGGACTGTCCGCGGCCACGGTGTCCAACATTGTTCGGGAATTGAAGGATCTGGGCACGATCGAGGTGCGCACCACCTCGGCCGGCGGCCGCCGGGCGCGCAGCGTCTCGCTGTCCAGCGACGCGGGCATCGTCGTCGGCGTCGACTTCGGCCACTCCCATCTGCGCGTCGCCGTGGGGAACCTGGCCCACCAGGTGCTCGCCGAGGAGGCCGAGCCGTTCGACGTGGACGCCTCGGCCGACCAGGGCTTCGACCGCGCCGAGAAGCTGGTCGGGCGGCTGCTCGCCATGGCGGGCGTGGACCGGAGCAAGATCATCGGCATTGGGCTCGGCGTGCCCGGGCCGATCGACGTGGAGACCGGCGCGCTGGGCTCCACGGCGATCCTGCCGGGCTGGCGCGGCACCAACCCGCGCGAGGAGCTGGCCGCCCGCACCGGCGTCCGGGTCCACGTGGACAACGACGCCAACCTCGGCGCGCTGGGCGAGCTGGTCTGGGGCAGCGGGCGCGGCTCGGGGGACCTGGCCTACATCAAGGTCGCCAGCGGCGTGGGCGCCGGACTGGTGATCAACGGCCAGATCTACCGCGGTCCGGGCGGCACGGCGGGCGAGATCGGGCACATCACCCTGGACGAGTCCGGCCCGGTCTGCCGCTGCGGCAACCGCGGCTGCCTGGAGACGTTCACCGCGGCCCGCCACGTGCTGCCCCTGCTGCACGCCAGCCACGGCCCGGAGCTGACCATGCACCGCGTCGTCCAGCTCGCCCGCGAGGGCGACCCCGGCTGCCGGCGGGTGATCGCCGACATCGGCCGCCACATCGGCACCGGCGTGGCCCAGTTGTGCAACCTGCTCAACCCCAGCCGCGTCGTCCTGGGCGGCGACCTGGCCGAGGCGGGCGAGATCGCGCTCGGCCCGATCCGCGACTCGGTGGGCCGGTACGCCATCCCCAGCGCCGCGCGTCAGCTCTCGCTGGTGCCCGGGGCGCTGGGCGGCCGGGCCGAGGTGCTGGGCGCGCTCGCGCTGGTGCTGCGCGAGATGGGTGACGGCATGCTGCTCGGCCCGGTGGGCGCCGCGGCCTGAGCGGCCCGCCCGCCGGAACGAGCGCCCTTCGCGATCATTCGGCGATCAAAAAGTAAACGCACAGAAGAAAAGAAAATCCCTCAGGAGTCCACGCCGAGTGCGCCCTTTTCCGTCCGGGAATTGGCCACCGAAACCTTCGTTTCAGCCGTAAGGGAAGGTATCGGTTTGATAGCTCCCGGCTTTATGTATTGACGACAAGCGAGGGTGCGGAGTTAGCTCTCTGCCGACCCACGGCCGCGACGGCGCGGCCCTACCGGGAGGCGAAAGCAACTATGCGTCAACACCTGCGACTTTTCGCAATCGGAGCCACATCCATAGCCCTCACGATTGCCCTCGCCGCCTGTGGCGAGGCCGGCGGCGGTGACGACGGCGAAGAAGAGTCGAACGGCGACGGCGGCGGGACCATTGGTCTCCTCCTGCCGGACGATGTCACCACTCGGTACGACACCTTCGACCGGCCGTATATCGAGGACAAGATCGCCGAACTCTGTCCGGACTGCGAGGTCGAGCACTCCAACGCGAGCAACGACACCAACGCCCAGAAGCGGCAGTTCGACGCGTTGCTCACCCAGGGCGTGGACGTGATCATCCTCGACCCCGTGGACGCCTCCGCCACCGCGTCCTGGGTCGAGGACGCGGCCGCCGAGGGCGTTCCCGTCGTCGCCTACGACCGGCTGGCCGAAGGCCCCATCGAGGCGTACGTCTCCTACGACAACGAGCGCGTCGGCCAGCTCCAGGGCGAGACCATGCTGGAGTCGCTGGGCGAGGACGCCGAGGGCTCCCGCGTCGTCATGATCAACGGTTCGCCCACCGACCCCAACGCCGAACTCTTCAAGAACGGCGCCCACTCCGTGCTCGACGGCACCACCGAGGTCGTCTACGAGCAGGACATCGAGGGCTGGGACGGCGCCCTCGCCAACGAGGAGATGACCGCCGCCATCGACTCCCTGGGCCCCGACGGCTTCGACGGCGTGTACGTCGCCAACGACGGCATGGCCGCCGGTGTCGTCACCGCCCTCAACGCCGCCGGCATCACCGGCGTCCCCGTCGGCGGCCAGGACGCCGAACTCGCAGGCCTCCAGCGCATCGTCACGGGCGAGCAGACCTTCACGATCTACAAGGCGCTGCGCCCCGAGGCGGAGATCACCGCGGAGATCGCCGTCCGCCTCATGCGCGGCGAGGACTTCTCCGACCTGACCCCCGACAGCGTGGACAGCCCGACCGACGAGGGCATCCCCAGCACGCTGCTGGACCCCGTCGCCGTCACCGCGGACAACATCGCCGACACCGTCGTCGCCGACGACTTCTACTCGGTCGAGGACATCTGCACCGCCGAATACGCCCAGGCGTGCCAGGAGATCGGCCTCGGCTGATCCGGCGCAAACGCCCCACCCACCGGGACCGTCACCCGTCCATGCCCGGACGTCCCGGCACCGGCCCGCCCGTTCCGCCGCCCGCCGCCACCACTCGCGCGGGCGGCGGAGGGCGAGCCGGCCCACCCACGCAAGGAGGTTCAGTTGACCGCCGCACCCGTCCTGGCGCTGCGCGGCGTCTCCAAGCGGTTCGGCGCCGTGCAGGCGCTGACCGACGTCGATCTGGAGATCCGCCCCGGCGAAGTGACCGCCCTGGTGGGCGACAACGGAGCCGGGAAGTCCACCCTCGTCAAGACGATCGCCGGAGTCCACCCCATCGACTCCGGGACGATCTCCTGGAAGGGCGAGCCCGTCCGCATCACCCGCCCCCACGACGCCCAGGAGCTGGGCATCGCCACCGTGTACCAGGACCTGGCCCTGTGCGACAACCTCGACGTCGTCGCCAACCTGTTCCTCGGCCGCGAGATCCGCCACCGACACGTGCTTGACCAGGTCGCCATGGAGCGGCGCTCCCGGGAACTGCTGGACACGCTGTCCATCCGCATCCCCAGCGTGCGCATCCCGGTGGCCTCGCTCTCCGGCGGCCAGCGCCAGGTCGTGGCCATCGCCCGCGCCCTGGTCGGCTCGCCCGAGGTGGTCATCCTGGACGAGCCCACCGCCGCCCTCGGCGTCGAGCAGACCGCCCAAGTGCTCGACCTGGTCGAGCGGTTGCGCGACCGCGGGCTCGCCGTCATCCTCATCAGCCACAACATGGCGGACGTCCAGGCCGTCGCCGACGACATCGTCGTGCTGCGACTGGGCCGCAACAACGGGGTCTTTCCCGCCGCCACCACCTCCGGCGAGCAGATCATCTCCGCCATCACGGGCGCCGCGGACAACGCCGTCGTCCGCCGGCAGCGCCGCACCCCCCGGGAGGCCGCCACCGAAGAGGCCGAGGGCACCCCCGAGGCCACCGGTGACGCGGCCGGGACCCCCGACACCACGGACAGCCCGAAGGAGGCATCGTGAGCGACGGAAAGACAGCCACCGAGCCGCGGCAGAACGACCCGGCGCCGGCGGCCGACATCGCCCCCGACCCCCGGCTGCTGGTGCGGGAGAAGGGGCTCGCCGGCTACCTGGAGGACTTCCGCCGCCGGATACGCGGCGGCGAACTCGGCTCGATCCCCGTCGTGTTCGGCGTCATCATCATCGCGATCATCTTCGAGGTCGAGACCGGCACCTTCCTCACCCCGCGCAACCTCAGCAACATCGCCATCTACATCGCCGGCCCCGGCATCATGGCCGTCGGCATCGTGCTGGTCCTCCTGCTGGGCGAGATCGACCTCTCCGTGGGCTCCATGGCCGGTCTGTCCGCCGCGATCTGGGGAGTGCTCTCGGTCAGTCACGGCGTGAACGACCTGCTCGCCATCCTGCTGGCCCTGGCCGCCGGCGCCGTCGTCGGCACCATCCACGGCTTCTTCTTCGCCAGGATCGGCGTCCCCGCCTTCGTCGTGACCCTGGCCGGCTTCCTGGGCTGGAGCGGCGTGCAGATCTGGGTGATGGGCGAGGAGGGCACCCTCAACATCCCCCGCGACAGCCTGGTCCGCGACATCTACGGCTTCTACTTCAGCGACATCTCCGCCGCCTACTCGCTGGCCGCCGTCATCACCGGCGGCTATGTCCTGGCCCTGTGGCGCCATGAGCGCCGCCGGGCGGGCGCCGGGCTGCCCACCCGGCCGCGCAGCGAGATCCTGCTGCGCGGCGGGCTCGTCGCCGCCGCGGCGTTCATCACGGCCTACACCCTCAACCAGCACCGCGGCCTGCCCCTGGCGCTGGTGATCTTCCTGGCCGTGCTGCTGCTGGCCGACTTCATGGTCCGCCGCACCACCTACGGGCGGCAGATCTTCGCGGTCGGCGGCAACGCGGAGGCCGCCCGCCGGGCCGGCATCAACGTCGAACGCGTCCGGCTGACCGTCTTCACCATCGCCGGCACCCTGGCCGCGTTCGGCGGCCTGTTCCTGGCCGCCCAGAACGGCGGCGCGGCCAAGAGCCTCGGCTCGGGCAACCTGCTGATGAACGTGATCGCGGCCGCGGTCATCGGCGGCACCAGCCTCTTCGGCGGCCGGGGCTGGATCTGGTCCGCGCTGCTCGGCACGCTGGTCATCCAGTCCATCGAGACCGGGCTCAATCTGATGAACATGTCGAGTGAGATCTCCTACATGATCACGGGCGCCGTCCTGCTGATCGCGGTTGTTCTGGACTCCGTCTCCCGGCGCACCCAGCGCACGGCCGGGCGCACCTGACCCGGCGCGCACAACGACCCGGGTCGCGTTACGCGGCCCGGGTCACGCCGTTGGTGACCTATCTCGCATCCTGAGACCATGAAGCCAGCGAACGACACTAAACTCGTCAAACGGCCTCACGAGCCACAACCGCTAGGAGGAACGGTGCCGCTGCTGACCCGTATCTCGGGACCGCGCGATCTCGACCGATTCACCCCCGAGCAACTGACCGAGCTGGCAGGGGAAATCCGCTCCTTCCTCATCGGTGCCGTCGCCCGCACCGGCGGTCACCTGGGCCCCAACCTCGGTGTCGTCGAGCTCACCATCGCCCTGCACCGCGTGTTCGATTCGCCCACCGACCGCGTCCTGTGGGACACCGGTCACCAGTCGTACGTCCACAAGCTGCTCACCGGGCGGCGGGACTTCTCCGCGCTGCGCGCCCGCGGCGGCCTGTCGGGATACCCCTCGCGCGCCGAGTCCGAGCATGACGTCATCGAGAACAGCCACGCGTCCACCGTGCTGGGCTGGGCCGACGGCCTCGCCAAGGCCAACGAGCTGCGCGGCACCGGCAGCCACGTGGTCGCCGTCACCGGCGACGGCGCGCTGACCGGCGGCATGGCCTGGGAGGCGCTCAACAACATCGCCGCCGCCAAGGACCGCCCGCTCGTCATCGTCGTCAACGACAACGAACGGTCCTACTCGCCCACCATCGGCGGCCTCGCCAACCACCTGGCGACCCTGCGCACCACCGACGGCTACGAGCGCTTCCTCGCCCGCGGCAAGCAGATGCTCAACCGCACCCCCGTCGTCGGCCGCCCCCTCTACGGCACCCTGCACGGCGCCAAGAAGGGCCTGAAGGATGTCATCGCCCCCCAGGGCATGTTCGAGGACCTGGGCCTGAAGTACGTTGGGCCGATCGACGGCCACGACATCCAGGCCCTGGAGTCCGCCCTCCAGCGCGCCAAGCGCTTCGGCGGGCCGGTCATCGTGCACTGCCTCACCGAGAAGGGCCGCGGCTACGCGCCCGCCCGCGAGGACGAGGCCGACCAGTTCCACTCGGTGGGCGTCATCCACCCCGACACCGGTCTGCCCGTGTCCGCCTCCGGCGCCGACTGGACCTCCGTCTTCGGCGAGGAGATCGTGCGGCTCGGCCGCGAGCGCGAGGACATCGTGGCCATCACCGCCGCCATGCTCCGCCCCGTCGGCCTGCACACGTTCGCCCAGGAGTTCCCCGACCGCGTCTTCGACGTCGGCATCGCCGAGCAGCACGGCGCCGTCTCCGCCGCCGGACTGGCCACCGGCGGGCTGCACCCCGTCTTCGCCGTCTACGCCACCTTCCTCAACCGCGCCTTCGACCAGTTGCTGATGGACGTCGCCCTGCACAGGTGCGGCGTGACGTTCGTCCTGGACCGGGCGGGCATCACCGGCCCCGACGGCGCCTCCCACCACGGCATGTGGGACATGTCCATCCTCCAGTGCGTCCCCGGGCTGCGGCTGGCCGCGCCCCGCGACGCCGAGCAGCTTCGCCTCCAGTTGCGCGAGGCCGTCCAGGTCGAGGACGCCCCCACCGTCGTGCGCTACTCCCGGGGCAAGGTCGGCGAGCCCGTCCCCTCGGTGGGCACCGTCGGCGGCATGGACGTCCTGCGCCGGGCCGGCACCGACCGCCCCGACGTGCTGATCGTCTCCATCGGCGCGCTGGCGCCAGTCTGTCTGGAGGCGGCGGAGCTGCTGGGCCGGCAGGGCATCACCGCCACCGTCGTCGACCCCCGCTGGGTCAAGCCCGTCGACCCCGAGCTGCCGGGGCTGGCCGCCGACCACCGGGTGGTCGTCACCGTCGAGGACAACAGCCGGGCGGGCGGCGTCGGTTCGGCCATCGCCCAGGCGCTGCGCGACGCCGACGTGGACGTGCCGCTGCGGGACTTCGGCATTCCTCCGCGCTTCCTCGACCACGGCACCCGCGAACAGGTGCTCGCCGAAGTCGGCCTCACCGGCCCGGACATCGCCCGCCAGGTCACCGGCCTGGTCGCCCGCCTCGACGGCCGCTACGACGCCGCGACGGCGTCCCGCTTCAGCAGCAGCACCGACTGACCCGCCCCCGCGGCAACGGACCGGGAGGCTCGTTCGTCCGACGAGCCTCCCGCCCCCCGTGGTGCCACGCGGCAGGCCGTGGTCAGCCCTGCTGCGCCTGGGCGGCCTCGCGCATGGCGGACATGTCCATCCACATGACCTCCCACTCGTGACCGTCCGGGTCCTGAAAGCTGCGCCCGTACATGAAGCCGTGATCCTGGGGCTCCATGCTCGGCCGCCCGCCGGACGCCAGCGCCCGGTCCACCAGCTCGTCCACCTGCTCCCGGCTGTCGGCGCTCAGGGCGATGATGGTCTCCGCGCTGGTGGCGGTGTCGGCGATCTCCTTCTTGGTGAAGGTCTTGAAGAACGGCTCGACCAGCAGCATGGCGAAGATGTCGTCACTGATGACGAGACAGGCCGCGTTCTCGTCCGTGAACTCCGGGTTGAACGAATACCCGAGCTTCGTGAAGAAGTCACGGGAACGGGCGAGGTCCTTCACCGGCAGATTGACGAAGATCTTCGTGGACATGGTGGCCTCATCTCTCGTATGCGTCCGGCCATCCGTTGGCCGTCACACATACAGACCAGCCACCCGCCGAAAACTCATCGCTCCTCGGCGAGAATTTTCTCCAGTCCCCCGCGCGGCCCCGCCACTTCGGCGCCCAGCTCCATCACCCGGGCCCGCAGTTCCCGGTCGGCCGTGACCACCACGCACGGCCGGCCCCCGCCGCTCTCCGCGCGCACCAGCTCCACGATGCGGTCGTCGCCGCTGCCCGGCGCGGACTCCAGCCGCACGCCCGGCACCGGGGCCACGCCGCGCGCCGCGCCCTCCACGACGAGCACCAGCTCGCCCGGCCCCCGGTAGGCCGTCAGCCGGTCGCGCAGCCGCTCGGCGGCGCCGCGCCGGTCCCGCCACCAGCCGTCGGGCACCGACCCGACGACGTTGGCGGCGTCCACGATGACGAGCGGCGCCCGGCCCGGGGGGAACGGGCCGGGCGCCGCACGCCGGTCTGGCTCCCGTGTCACTCGGGAACGCTCGCCACGCCGGCCGCCAGGAAACGCCGCCCCAGGACCCGCTGGGTGATGCCCTCGCGGTCCAGGTAGGGCGTGATGCCGCCCAGGTGGAACGGCCAGCCCGCGCCGGTGATCAGGCACAGGTCGATGTCCTGCGCCTCGGCCACCACGCCCTCGTCCAGCATCAGGCCGATCTCCTCGGCGATCGCGTCCAGGGCCCGGGCGCGCACCTGCTCCTCGGTCAGCACCCGGGTGCCCACCTCGAACAGCGCCGCCACCTCCGGATCGAGCTCCGGCTTGCCCGAGTCGTGCACGTACAGCGTGCGCTTGCCGGCCGCCACGACCCGGCCCAGATTGGCCGAGACGCGGAACCGGTCGGGGAACGCCTCGCTCAGCGTGCCCGCCACGTGGTGCGCCACGGCCGGCCCGACGAGGTCCAGCAGCACGATCGGCGACATCGGCAGCCCCAGCGGCGCCAGCGCCCGGTCGGCGACCTCCACCGGCGTGCCCTCGTCGATGGCGCCCAGCACCTCGCCCATGAAGCGGGTCAGGATGCGGTTGACGACGAACGCCGGGGCGTCCTTCACCAGCACCGCCGACTTCTTCAGCTTCTTGGCCACCGCGAACGCCGTGGCCAGCGAGGCGTCGTCGGTGCGCTCCGCCCGCACGATCTCCAGCAGCGGCAGCACCGCCACCGGGTTGAAGAAGTGGAAGCCGACGACCCGTTCCGGGTGCTTGAGCCCGGCGGCCATCTCGGTCAC
Source organism: Streptomyces litchfieldiae (assembly GCF_031845365.1). Lineage (NCBI taxonomy): Bacteria > Bacillati > Actinomycetota > Actinomycetes > Kitasatosporales > Streptomycetaceae > Streptomyces > Streptomyces litchfieldiae. The sequence goes on along the minus strand of NZ_JAVREL010000008.1, from coordinate 222,389 downwards.
CGACAGGGAGGAGGTGTTGGTAGCCAGGATCGCGTGCTCCGGCACCACCGCCTCCAGCTCGCCGAAAACCTGCCGCTTGACGCCCAGCTCCTCGAAGACGGCCTCGATCACGAAGTCCGCGTCGGCGAACGCCTCCGCCTTGTCCAGCGACCCGGTCACCGCGGCCTTGAGCCGGTTGGCCTTGTCCTGGTTGATCCGGCCCTTCAGCAGCAGGAAGTCGATCTGCTCGTGGACCCAGCCCACGCCCTTGTCCACCCGCGCCTGGTCGATGTCGGTGAGCACCACCGGCACCTCGAGACGCCGCGCGAACAGCAGCGCGAGCTGCGAGGCCATCAGCCCCGCGCCCACGATCCCGACCTTGGCCACCGGCCGGGCCAGCGACTTGTCCGGCGCGCCCGCCGGACGCTTGGCGCGGCGCTGCACCAGATTGAACGCGTACAGGCCGCTCCGCAGCTCGTCGCCCATGATGAGGTCGGCCAGCGCCTCGTCCTCGGCGGCGAAGCCCTCCCGCAGATCGCCGTTGCGCACCTGGGCGATGATGTCCAGCGCCCGGTAGGCGGCCGGCGCGGCGCCGTGCACCTTCTCGTCGGCGATGCCCCGGCCCCGGGCCACCGCCCGGTCCCACGCTTCGCCGCGGTCCGGGTCCGGCCGGCTCACCTCGATCTCGCCGCGCAGCACGGCCGAGGCCCAGGTCAGCGACTGCTCCAGGAAGTCCGCCGCCTCGAAGAGGGCGTCCGCGATGCCCAGTTCGTAGACCTTCGGGCCGCTCAGCATCCGGTTCTGGTTGAGCGCGTTCTCGATGATGACGGTGACGGCCCGGTCCGCGCCGATCAGGTTCGGCAGCAGGGTGCAGCCGCCCCAGCCGGGCACCAGGCCGAGGAAGACCTCCGGCAGCGCGAACGCCGTCACCGACTGCGACACCGTGCGGTAGGTGCAGTGCAGCCCTGCCTCGACGCCGCCACCCATCGCGGCGCCGTTGTAGAAGGCGAACGTCGGCACCGACAGCCCGGCCAGCCGCCGGAACACGTCGTGGCCGCCGACGCCGATGGCCAGCGCGTCCGCGCGCCGCCGCAGCCGCTCCACGCCCTTGAGGTCGGCGCCCACGGCGAAGATGAACGGCTTCCCGGTCACCCCGACGCCGACGATCTCCCCGGCGTCGGCCTCGGCCGCCACCTGGTCGATCGCCGCGTCCAGATTGGCCAGCGACTGCGGCCCGAACGTGGTCGGCTTCGTGTGGTCGAACCCGTTGTCGAGAGTGATCAGCGCGAACCGGCCCGCCCCGTGCGGCAGATCGAGATGACGCACCCGCGCCTCGGTGACGACCTCGTCCGGGAACACCCCGGCGGCTTCCCTCAAAAGCTCAGCGGTGGAACTCACTTGCCCTCCCAGTGCGGGTTCTCCCAGATGACCGTGGCGCCCATGCCGAAGCCGACGCACATCGTCGTCAGGCCGTAGCGGACGTGCGGGTGGTCCTCGAACTGCCGGGCCAACTGCGTCATCAGGCGCACCCCGGAGGAGGCCAACGGGTGCCCGAAGGCGATCGCGCCGCCGTACTGGTTGACCCGGGGGTCGTCGTCGGCGATGCCGTAGTGGTCCAGGAACGCCAGGACCTGCACGGCGAACGCCTCGTTGATCTCCAGCAGGCCGATGTCCTCGATCGTCAGGCCCGCCTTGGCCAGCGCCTTGCGCGTGGCGGGCACCGGGCCGAAGCCCATCACCTCGGGCTCCACGCCCGCGAAGGCGAACGAGACCAGCCGCATCTTCACCGGCAGGCCCAGCTCCCGGGCGACGTCCTCGCCCGCGATGAGCGACGCGGTGGCGCCGTCGTTGAGGCCCGCCGCGTTGCCCGCGGTGACCCGGCCGTGCGGCCGGAACGGCGTCTTGAGGCCGGCCAGCCCCTCCAGCGTCGTGCCCGGCCGCATCGGCTCGTCCGCCGTGGCCAGGCCCCAGCCGGTCTCGCCGGCCTCCGCGGAGGTGCGGCGCACCGCCACCGGCACCAGGTCGGGCTGGATCCGGCCGTCGGCGTACGCCTTGGCCGCCTTCTCCTGGCTGCGCAGGGCGTACTCGTCGGCCCGCGCCCTGGTCAGGTGGGGGAAGCGGTCGTGCAGGTTCTCCGCCGTCATGCCCATGAACAGCGCGGACTCGTCGACCAGCTTCTCGGAGACGAAACGGGGGTTGGGGTCCACGGCCTCACCCATCGGGTGGCGGCCCATGTGCTCCACGCCGCCCGCCACGGCGATGTCGGCCGCGCCGAACGCGATGGCGCCGGCCGTGGTCGTCACGGCCGTCAGCGCCCCGGCGCACATGCGGTCGATCGAGTAGCCCGGCACGCTCTTCGGCAGCCCGGCGAGGATCGCGGCGGTCCGGCCCAGGGTCAGCCCCTGGTCGCCGATCTGGGTGGTGGCCGCGATGGCCACGTCGTCCACGCGCTCCGGCGGCAGTTGGGGATTGCGGCGCAGCAGCTCGCGAACGCACTTGATGACCAGGTCATCGGCGCGGGTCTCGTGGTAGATCCCCTTAGGACCCGCCTTGCCGAACGGGGTACGGACGCCGTCCACGAAGACGACGTCCCTGACGGTACGCGGCACGATGGCTTCTCCTCCACGCCGAGAATGAGTGGTCCACCGCCCATGCTACCCATCGGTAACTCAAGGGCAAGGCCCGCCCGGCGAGGGCTGCGGCACAGTCGTATTCAGTCCCCCGCGGCCAGCGCCCGCGTCAGCGGCCCGACGGTCTGGGCGATCTGCCACTCGCGGGCGCCCAGAGTCCGCAGCGCCTCCGTGACCGCCTCGGCGCCCGGCTCCGCCGGGGGCTCCCAGCACAGCCGGCGGACCACGTCGGGGGCCAGCAGGTTCTCCTGGGGGAGGTTCAGCTCCTCGGCGTGCGCGGTCACGGCGGCCCGGGCGGCCGACAGCCGCGCCGCCGCGGCCGGGTCCTTCTCCGCCCAGGCGCGGGGCGGCGGCGGCCCGCCGGCCGGCTGGCCCGGCTGGGGCAGCTCCTCCTCCGGCAGCGCCCGGGCCCGGTCGATGGCCGACTGCCAGTGCTGGAGCTGACGGCGGCCCATCCGGTGGCCGAAGCCCTGGAGCCCGGCGAGCGCGCGCACGTCCGGGGGCAGCGACTGGGCGGCGGCGATGATCGCCGCGTCGGACAGCACCTTGCCCGGCGAAACGTCACGCCGCTGCGCGATTTGGTCGCGGGCCGTCCACAGCTCCTTGACCACGGCCAACTGCCGGCGGCGGCGCACCTTGTGCACCCCCGAGGTGCGGCGCCAGGGGTCCTTGCGGGGCGGCGGCGGGGGAGCGGCGGCGATCGCCGCGAACTCCTCCAGCGCCCAGTCGAGCTTGCCCTGCCGCCGAAGCTCCTCCTCCAGGGCGTCCCGCAGATCGACCAGCAGCTCCACGTCCAGCGCGGCGTACCGCAGCCAGGGCTCCGGCAGCGGACGGCTCGACCAGTCCACCGCGGAGTGCCCCTTCTCCAGGCTGAAGCCGAGCACGGTCTCCACCATCACGCCCAGCCCGACCCGGGCGAACCCGGCCAGCCGCCCGGCCAGCTCGGTGTCGAACAGCCGGAAGGGCACCATGCCTATGTCCCGCAGACACGGCAGATCCTGGGTGGCCGCGTGCAGCACCCACTCGCTGCGGCCCAGCGCCCGGCCCAGCGAGGTGAGATCCGGGCAGGCGACCGGGTCGATGAGGGCGGTGCCGGCCCCCTGCCGGCGCAGTTGCACCAGATAGGCCCGCTGTCCGTACCGGTGGCCGGAGGCCCGTTCCGCGTCGACCGCGACCGGCCCGGTGCCCGCCGCGAATGCCGCGACCGCCTCGGCCAGCGCCCCGTCGTCCGTGATGACCGGCGGGATTCCCTCCCGCGGCGCCAGCAGGGGAACCGGTGCCGGACCTGACGGAGCGGGGGCGTTGATTCCGGGGGCGGCTTCGGCGGTCTGCTGGGCGTCGGTCACCTGTCAAGGGTAGCTGTTCGGCTCACTCCTGTGACCTGGGGTGATGCCGGGCTCACCGTGAGCCGATCCCCGGCGCCCGCGCACCACGCGAAACCCCCGGCACCTTACGCCTGGGCGGGTGCCGGGGGTCGGGGGAGAGGCGGGTCAGTGAATGATGCCGGTCCGCAGGGCGACGGCCACCATGCCCGCACGGTCGCCCGTGCCGAGCTTGCGGGCGATCCGGGCCAGGTGGCTCTTCACGGTCAGGGCCGACAGCCCCATGGAGACGCCGATGGCCTTGTTCGACTGGCCCTCCGCCACCAGCCGCAGGACCTCCACCTCGCGCCCGGACAGCTCGCGGTAGCCGCCCTGGTGCGCCGGGGCCCCCGGCTGGCGGCGGTGCATCCGGCCAGCGGCACCGATGTGGGCGGCGCCGTGCCGGGTGGGCGGGCCGAGGTTGTTGCGGGTGCCGGTGACGACGTAGCCCTTGACGCCGCCGGCCAGCGCGCTGCGCACCGCGCCGATGTCGTCGGCGGCGGACAGGGCCAGTCCGTTGGGCCAGCCCGCCGCCCGGGTCTCGGACAGCAGGGTCAGCCCCGAACCGTCGGGGAGATGGACGTCGGCGACGCAGATGTCACGCGGATTGGCGACGCGGGGCCTGGCCTCCGCGACGGACGACGCCTCGATCACATCCCGCACGCCGAGGGCCCACAGGTGTCGGGTCACCGTGGAGCGGACCCGGGGATCCGCCACGACGACCATGGCGGTGGGCTTGTTGGGGCGGTAGGCGACGAGGCTTGTGGGGTGCTCAAGAAGAACAGACACCGGGCCTCCCGGGGGTGGGATGGGGACGGATCCGACTCCGGGGGAGGAGTCGGGGCGATCCGGATGGAAGGGGTCACTGACTCCTTCGGCAGGAAGCTTCGCCGCCTTTAGGAAATGATCACGAACCGGTGATTCGTCATCCCGGTCGCCGCCCCGCCCCATCCCGGGGCGCGCCTACGCCGGCTCGATGGACAGCCCGTGCCGGAAGAAGTACGTCGCGTCGAAGCGCGCCTTCACCCGCTGGAGCCGCGCGTAGTTGTCCTTGTAGTGGAGGTGGTGCCAGGGGGTGTTTGAGGTGTTCCACGCGGGGTCGCGCATGCCGACGTCCGGGTAGTTGATGTACGTGCCGTCGTTGACCTCACCGGGCACGGAAACGCCGCCGGTGTCCGCGTACATCGCCCGGTAGAACTTCCGCAGCCCCGCCTCGAACACCGCCTCCTGGGCGGGGTCGGGCCACCTGGCCACGTACTCGATCTTGAACAGCGATTCGCGATGCGCGTAGGCGGTGGTGTCCGGCGCCACGTCGCCCACCTTGCCGCCGTAGGTCGCCAGCGAGAACGCGCCGCAGATGTCGGCCGGGTTCTGGTTCGACAGGTACTGGTGGGCCGTGGCGATCTGCTGGTCGGTGACGCGCTTCTTGGCATACGCCGACTTCATCTTCCCGAACACCCGGCCGGCGCAGTCGCCGCTGCCGACCTGCGCCGCGTAGAGCCCGGGCACCTCCTTTTTGACCTGGGTCTTCGTGTGCGCCACGGTGCCCGCGCTGATCGCGTCCAGGTGCTCGTCCATGATGCGCTCGGGCGCGGAGGTCGAGGAGACCTGGCCGATCAGGAACGGCTTGCCCATCAGGCGGGCCAGCAGGATCAGGTTCGTGTGCAGCGCCGCGTAGTCCGTCCCGGGGGCCCGGAACGTCGGCACCGTGCGCGGCGGCCTCGGCAGCAGGCGGCTCGGGTCCGTGCCCCGGGCGTCCGGGCTGCGGAACCAGTACCGGGTCACCACGCCGAAGTTGCCGCCACCGCCGCCGGTGTGCGCCCACCACAGGTCCCGGTTCGGGGCGTCCTGCTCACGGGTCGCCACCACGCAGCGCACCCGGCCGGCGGAGTCCACCACCACGACCTCGACGGCGTACAGGTGGTCGACGGTCAGGCCGTGCATCCTGCTCAGTGTGCCGAAGCCGCCGCCCACCGTCGGGCACCGGCCGCCGGGAAATCGTCACGCCCCAGCCCAGATACAGCCGGCGGTGGACCTCGAAGAGGGTGGCGCCGGTCTCCACCGCGAACGCGTTCCGGGCGGCGTCGAAGTAGACCTCATCCCGGACATGTCGCTGATCATCCGCACGTCCGGGTGATCCACGAAGTTCTCGAAACAGTGCCCGCCGCCGCGCACCGCGTCCCGCACCGCCGCGACGACCTGGTCGGTGGTCCCGACCACCCGCACCTCGTCCGGCCTGGCCCGGTAACGCTGGTTGATGCCCCGGCGCACGAGCTCCTCGTACCGCTGGTCGTCCGGGCCGACCCGGGCGCCCATCGGCGGCGGCCAGGGCGTCCCGTAGCCCTCGGTGGAGGACGTCGAGGCGGCTCGCGCTCCGGCCGCCGTGGCGACCCCCGGTCGCGGTGCGCAGCACCGGGCGTCCGCTCTGCTCCACCATCACTCAACTCCCTTGTTGCTACCCGTAGGTGAGTGAGAGGTGAACCCGCTTCAGCGTCATGAAGCCGATCTGAAAAAGGCACCCTGAGGAAGGAGTTGTGTCAGACCGGGCGGGGACCCCGGCGGCGGGGCAGCGCGGTGACCGCCGGCCCGCTGGTCTCCGGCGGCAGCCCCGCGCACTGCGCGAGCAGTCCGCACCAGGCCAGCAAGTGGCTGCCGGCCGAGGCCGGATCGGCGGGCGTCCACGACGCGCGTAGCTCAAGCTCCGCCCGTGCGGGACGGCCGGCCAGACCGCCGAAAAAAGTAGAACCCGCTCTTGTTACCGTGCCGTTCGGTTCTCCGGCGTCAAGTCCGCGTCCCTCCAGGGACTCCCACAGCCAGGACCAGGCCACCTCGGGCAGCAGCGGGTCGGTCGCCAACTCCGGTTCCAGGTCGGCGCGGGCGAGCGTCACCACCCGGAAGTCGCCCCGCCACGACTCGTCGCCGGCGGGGTCGTGCAGCAGGATGAAGCGCCCGTCGGCCAGTTCCTCCCCGTCCGCGCTCACCGACGCCCCCAGCGCGTGCGTGAACGGCGCCAGCCGGCGCGGCGGGGGCAGCGGCGACAGCACGACCTCCGGCCGCGGCCGGGCCGCGGCCAGCGCCGCGACCGCCTGCCGGAACGCGGGCGGATCACCCGCACCGGGGTCGGTCATATCTCCGGACTCCTCCGCCTGGTCGGTACGAGACGCTGCCATGGCCGGTAACCCTAGGGCCTGCCGCTCGGATCTTCGCGGGGCCGCGCCGCCTGGCATCCCTCCCCCCGGACTCCTCCCCCAGCTAACGCTGGGAGGTGCCCCCAGGGAGGTGCCCCATCGATCGAAACGCCAGGCGCTGGGCGCCCGCTCCCCCGTCGGTGCTAGCCACACCCGTTGGCGCCGGTCAAGAGGCGGGGCATGCGAGACTTCTCCCTGTGACTGTGACCGACTCCCCCTTCCTGCGGGCCTGCCGGCGCGAGCCGGTGCCGCACACGCCCGTGTGGTTCATGCGTCAGGCCGGCCGTTCCCTTCCCGAGTACCGCAAGGCCCGCGAGGGAATCGCCATGCTCGACTCGTGCATGCGGCCGGAGCTGGTCACCGAGATCACCCTCCAGCCCGTGCGCCGTCATTCCGTGGACGCCGCCGTCTACTTCAGCGACATCGTGGTGCCGCTCAAGGCCATCGGCGTGGACCTCGACATCCGGCCCGGCGTCGGCCCGGTCATCGCCCGGCCCATCCGCACCCGCGCCGATCTCGCGCAACTGCGCCCGCTGGAGCCGGACGACGTCTCCTACGTCACCGAGGCCGTCGGCATGGTCACCGCCTCGCTCGGCTCCACCCCGCTGATCGGCTTCGCCGGCGCCCCCTTCACCCTCGCCAGCTACCTGGTCGAGGGCGGTCCCTCGCGCAACCACGAGCACACCAAGGCCCTGATGTACGGGGACCCGGAGCTGTGGGCCGAGCTGCTGGACCGGCTGGCCGGGATCACCGCCGCGTTCCTCGCCGTGCAGATCGAGGCCGGCGCCTCGGCCGTGCAGATCTTCGACTCCTGGGTCGGGGCCCTGGCCCCGGCCGACTACCGGCGCTCGGTGCTGCCCGCCTCGGCCAAGGTGTTCGAGGCCGTCGCCGGTTACGGGGTGCCCCGCATCCACTTCGGCGTCGGCACCGGCGAGCTGCTGGGGCTGCTCGGGGAGGCGGGCGCGGACGTCGTCGGCGTGGACTGGCGGGTGCCGCTGGACGAGGCCGCCCGCCGGGTCGGCCCGGACAAGGCCCTCCAGGGGAACCTGGATCCGGCCGTCCTGTTCGCCCCCCGGGCCGCGGTGGAGGAGCAGGCCCAGCGCGTGCTGGACGCCGCGCGGGACCTGCCCGGCCACATCTTCAACCTCGGCCACGGCGTGCTCCCCGACACCGACCCGGACGCGCTCACCCGGCTGACGGCCTTCGTTCACGAGCGCACCGCTCGTTAGGGCGTCGCCGCCGGTCCGTCCGGCCCGTCCGCCGCCGGCGCCGCGCGCCGGGCCAGGCGGCCGTGCACCAGGCGCCAGCCCAGCAACAGCAGGGCCAGCAGCACGAGGAACGGCAGCGAGGCGCTGACGACGGCCGCGGCCCACAGCAGCGCCGTCACAAAGGCATCCCAGCCACCGCCCAGGGCGCCGACGACCGAGGGGTTCCCGGAGTCGTCCTCCTCCTTCTCCCGCTCCGGGGCCGGGTCGCGCTCCTGGCGGAGCTCCAGGACGATCGTGGCCATCCCGGTGCGGGCGCGCAGCGACTCGTACTGAGACTGCAACGACTCCAAATCGGCCTGGCGCGCGCTGAGTTCGGCCTCGATGTCCACGATGTCGTCGATCGACCGCGCCTGGTCCAGCAGTTCCCGGATCCGGGCGACGCTCTCCTCCTGGGTGGCGATCCGGCTCTCGACGTCCACCACTTGGTCGGTGACGTCCTCCGTCGTCACCTCGCGGTGCTCCAGCTCGCCCAGCTCCGAGACCGCGCCGAGCAGTTCCTCGTAGCGGTCGCCGGGCACCTTCAGGGTGACCACCGACACCTCGTGGCCCTCCTCGTCCCGTTCCGTGTTCTCGTCGCTGACATAGCCGCCGAGATCCGCGGCCAGCCCGACGGCCGTCGCGTGTCGCCCCGCCACGTCGTCGGTGCGCACGATCACGCTGGCCGTGCGGATCAGATGGGCCGACGCCGGGTCCGGGGCCGCCATCTGCCGGTTCTGCTCCCCGGCCGGCCCGGCCTCGTCGGCGGTCCCGCTCCCGGTGCCTTCCTCCTGCGGCGGCCCGGCGTTCTCCCCGCTCTCCCCGGGCCCTTCCTCGACGTCGGCGACCGAGGCCGCCGCGTCGCCGCCGCCCTCCGAGTCCGAGGACGAGCTGCACGCCGTGAGCGCCAGCAGCCCGGCCACCGGAACGCCCAGCAGCGCGGCCACTCGTCTGCCGCGTTGTCCCACAAAGCTGCGCATGGCTTCCCTACCCCCTCAACTCAAGCCGTGTCGACGCCGGTTGGACGTGGGGCCGGGCGGCCGGGTTGCCGAGGGCGGGTTCCGAAGAGGTCACGCGCGGGACTCGGTTGGGAGTCTGCGAAAGTGGACCCATGCATGTGATCGTCGTCGGCGGCGGGATTTCCGGACTCGCCGCCGCTCACGGGCTGCTGGCCGCCGGGCTCCGCGTCACCGTGCTGGAGGGCTCGGACAGGTTCGGCGGCAAGCTCCGCGCCGGCCACGTCGCCGGCCTCCGGGTGGACCTGGGCGCCGAGTCGATCCTGGCCCGCCGTCCCGAGGGCGTCGAGCTGGCCCGCGCCGTCGGGCTCGGCGACGCGCTCCGCCCGCCCACCCTGACCAGCGCCGCGATCTGGACGAGGGGGACCCTGCGCCCGATGCCCCAGGGGCAGGTGATGGGCGTGCCCGCCACCGCCGCCGCGCTGGCCGGGGTGCTGTCCGACACGGGCCTGGCCCAGATCGCCCGCGACACCGAGTTGCCCCCGCTGCGGGTCGGCGACGACGTCGCCGTCGGCGCCCTGGTGGCCGAGCGCATGGGCCGCGAGGTCGTCGACCGGCTGGTGGAGCCGCTGCTCGGCGGGGTCTACGCCGGCGACGCCTACCGGATCTCGATGCGCTCGGCGGTGCCCAAGCTGTTCGAGGCGGCGCGGGAGCACGACTCGCTGCTGGCCGCGGTCCGCGCCGTGCAGCGGCAGTCGCCCGAACGAGTGCCGGGCGAGCCGGTGTTCACCGGCATCGAGGGCGGGGTCAGCGCGCTGGCCGAGGCCGTGGCCCGGGACTGCCGCGAACGGGGCGCGGTGCTGGAGTCCGGCGTCTCCGTCACCGGCCTGCGCCGCACGGCACGGGGCTGGGCCGCGGCGCTGGACGACGGCCGCTCCCTGGTGGCCGACGGGCTGCTGCTGGCCGTGCCCGCCGGCGCGGCGGCCCGCCTGCTGGCCACCGAGGCGCCGGCCGCCGCCGGGGAGCTGGCCGCCGTCGAGTACGCCTCGATGACGATCGTCACTCTGGCGTTCCGCCGCGCCGAGCTGTCCCGGCTGCCGCGCGGCAGCGGCTTCCTGGTGCCCGCCGTGGACGGCCGCGTGATCAAGGCGGCCACGTTCACCAGCGGCAAGTGGGACTGGGCCGCGGCGGCGGACCCGGAGATGTTCGTGCTGCGCACCTCCATCGGCCGCCACGGCGAGGAGGAGCCACTGGGCTGGGAGGACGCCGACCTGGTGCGCGCCGCGCTGGACGACCTGGGCGAGGCCGCCGGGCTGACCGCCAAGCCGGTGGACTCCCTGGTCACGCGCTGGCAGGGCGCCCTCCCGCAGTACACGGTGGGCCACGACGCGCGGATCGCCCGCGTCCGCAGCTATCTGGCCGGGCTGCCCGGGCTGCGGCTGTGCGGCGCGGCCTACGACGGCGTCGGCATCCCCGCGTGCATCGCCGGCGCCCGGCAGGCCGTCTCCGAGCTGCTGCGCACCCTGCCGACCGCGCCCGGGGACGAGGCGGGAGAATAGCGGCATGACTGCTGCACCTGACAAGGCCGTGGGCAAGCGCGCCAAGGAGCTCAACGACACGATCCGGTACACCCTCTGGTCCGTCTTCCGGCTGCGCGGGCCGCTGCCCGAGGACCGGAGCGGGTACGCGGACGAGGTCGAGGAGCTCTTCGGCCAGCTCGCCGCCAAGGACGTCACCGTGCGCGGCACCTACGACGTGTCCGGGCTGCGGGCCGACGCGGACGTCATGGTCTGGTGGCACGCGGCGACCGCGGACGCGCTCCAGGAGGCGTACAACCTGTTCCGCCGCACCCGGCTGGGCCGTGCCCTGGAGCCCGTCTGGTCGAACATGGCGCTGCACCGGCCCGCCGAGTTCAACAAGTCGCACATCCCGGCGTTCCTGGCCGACGAGACGCCGCGCGACTATGTGAGCGTCTACCCGTTCGTGCGTTCCTACGAGTGGTATCTGCTGCCCGACGAGGACCGCCGCCGGATGCTCGCCGACCACGGGCGGATGGCCCGTGGCTACCCCGACGTGCGGGCGAACACGGTGGCCTCGTTCTCCCTGGGCGACTACGAGTGGATCCTCGCCTTCGAGGCCGACGAGCTGCACCGGATCGTGGACCTGATGCGGCATCTGCGCGGCTCGGAGGCACGGCGCCACGTCCGCGAGGAGGTGCCGTTCTTCACTGGCCGCCGCAAGCCGGTGGCCGAGCTGGTGGCGCAGCTCGCCTGACCGGCCGCGCCGCCGCCCGTCAGCCGCACCCTCCGCAACCGCCGCAGCCGCCCCCGCCGCCACCGTCGCCGCCACCACCACCGCTGTCCCCGCCGCCACCGGCTCCACCGTCGCCGCCACCACCACCGCTGTCCCCGCCGCAGCTCGTCACGGAGCCGCTGTCGCCGCAGTCGGCCCCCCACAGCACCGCGGGGCTGTTCGCCTCGGCGGCGGTGCCGGGGGCGGCGGCGGCCTCCTCGAACTGCTCCCGCAGCACCAGGTCGTTCAGCGCGACATAGCCGCCCAGGGCGACGAGCATGGCGGCCCCCTCGGGCGTCAGCGGGTCGTGGCCGCGCAGGTGGAGCAGCTTCCGCCGGCCGGTGACCGTGAGCCGGCCGGCCGGCGGCATCAGGGCGGCGCTGATCACGATCAGGGCCACCGCGCCGCCGAGCGGCACCATCACCGCCGGGGAGGGGGAGACGATCAGCGTCAGCACGCCCGCCCCGAAGACGGTCACGCCGGTGAACCGGCTGGTCAGCACCGCGCGCCGCCACGGCTCGTAGATCCCCGGCCGCAGCAGCAGCCCTCGCGCCGCGAGCTTGTCGCCGATCTCCTGCACCGGGCCCGAGCGGGCGAGGCCGGCGCGGACCCGGCCGAGCGGCGCCTGCCAGTCCTCGCAGAGGGCCAGCAGTTCGCGTTCCGGCTCGTCGTCGGCGACCGGGGCGACGACGGTGACCGTGCCGTTCCAGATGGCGATCCGCTGCTTGGCGAGCATCGCGCACAGCACCGTGTCGGCCACCCGGTACGCGCCGCCGGACAGGAACGCCGCCTCGTACAGCTCCGGCACCCGGCTGGGCCCCCGGGGCGGGAACGGGGTGGCGCTTGTCGCCCGGGCCCGCCGGACCAGCAGATTCGTCAGGGCCGCCGCCAGCGCCGCGCACTCCAGGACCGCGAGGATCAACGCCGGGGTCATCGCGTTCTCCTGAGGATCGGGGCGCCGGGCAGCAGCCGGCGCCGGCGGCCGGCCGGCTCGGGGGCGTCGGTGCGGGCGCGCAGCCACGCGGTCAGCTCCCGGCGGGCCGGGCCGTTGGGCAGCGGGCCGTCGGCCAGCAGGCGGCGCACGAAGAGGATCGCGTCCTGGCGGTAGCCGCCGGTCAGCGGTTGGCGCCGGGCGTGCGCCAGGACGGCGGGCCGGTAGGCGTCGCCCAGGATGCGCGGCAGGTCGGGCGCGATCCGCGCGATGACCCCGGCCCGCTTGGCGGCCAGCGCCTCGCGCTGGATCCGCAGCCGGGCGCGGTCGAAGCCGTCCGGCACGGGCCCGCCGTCGGTGAGGGCGGACAGCAGCGCGGCCTGGGCGAGGGCCAGCCGGCGGCGCGCGGCGGCCGTCTCCGGCGGCTCCGCGGGTATCCCGTCAGCCATGGCGCACCCCCTCCACCACGGATCGGATGGCGGCCAGTTCGGCGGCCAGTTCGGCCGCCGGCGGGAACGCGTCGTCGCGCTCCAGCAGCACCCCGGGCGGGGTGGTGCGGTCGCACAGCTCCGCCAGCACGCCGAGCACCTGTGGCGGCACCGGGTGGGCGTGGCTGTCGTGCCAGACGCCGTCGCGCTCGACGCCGCCGGCGACGTGCACATAGGCCAGGGCGTCCAGCGGCAGCGCGTCCAGCGTGGCGGCCGGGTCCTCGCCCCGGTTGACGTGGTTGGTGTGCAGGTTGGCGACGTCGATCAGCAGCCCGACGCCGGTGCGTTCCACCAGGGCGGTCAGGAACTGCGCCTCCGTCAGCTCCTCGCCGGGCCAGGTGAAGAGCGTCGCGATGTTCTCCAGCGCCAGCGGAACGGGCAGCGCGTCCTGGGCGATGCGCACGTTGGCGCACAGCACGTCGAGCGCGTCCCGGGTGCGCGGCACGGGCAGCAGGTGCCCGGCCTCCAGCCGCCGGGTGCCGGTCAGCGGCCCGCCGGCCCGGACGAACGCGATGTGCTCGGTGACCAGCGGGGCGTCCAGCGCCGCGGCCAGCCGCGCCAGCCCGGCCAGCCGCCCCGGCGCGGGCCGGTCCGCGCCGCCGAGCCCCAGTCCGACGCCGTGCGGCACCACGGTGGTGCCGCGCTCCCGCAACCGGGCCAGCCCGTCCGGGAGATGGTCCGGCCGGACGTTCTCCGCGACCACCTCGACCCAGTCGATGCCCGGCAACTCCTCGATGTCCCCTGTGATTTCGGGTCGCCACCCGATCCCCGTCCCCAAACGCCGCATGCTCGCCTCCCCGTTCGACAGTATGCGCGCCGCGTCCTTCCCCTGTGGAGGGTTGTGTCCCGCCCGGTCCGTGCGGAATCGTTCCGGGTCCCGATTCAGCACGTTCTTGCGAGGAACCCCGGCCCCTTCAGGGGCTCGGGAGGATCGCATCCTTCGCCCCCGGACCGCGCGGCGGTCCGGTAGTCTCTTCGCATCCGCTCGTGAGCCTGTAAGGCACGAACCGGCTTGCCGGGGATACGGCTCAGATGGCGCCGACCGGGTGGATGTCGCTGGGCATGTCCCAGCGTGGGGCCCTGTCAACGGTCCCGCGCCGCAGAACTGCGGCGGATGTGACTCCGGCGACGCAGCCAGTGTCGAGCGGGGAGCATGAATCGGTGTGGTCGACCGAGCCAACGAGCTCGGTCGTTCACGGCCGAGAAGTTGACAGCTCCCCCTGAGGTTTCGGCGCGGAATTGGCTACGGTCGCCGTGATGAGACTCGAAGGCGGTCGATCCCGGTCACCACGGCCGCCGCCATCACCTTCCTGGTGGCGGGCGCCTCCCCGGCCAACGCCGCGGTGAGCAGCCTGGTCACCGGCTCGCGGGACGCCGAGCCGCACTGGCCGCTGCTGCCGTGCGCCGCGGCGGCCCTGATCGCCGCGGCGGTGATCGCGGCGGCTGGCGCGGTGGCGGGCCGCCGGCGCTGACCGCGCGACCGCCTCGCAGGCGCCCTACTCGGCCAGCAGCCGGGCCCGGGACCGGGCGACGTCGAAGTCCCCGGCGGGGTACTGGGGATCGAGCTCCCGCAACTGCTCGAACAGCAGCCGGCTCACCGCCCAGTTGCGGTACCACTTGCGGTTGGCCGGGACCAGGTACCAGGGCGCGGCCTCGGTGGAGCAACGGGTCAGCGCCTCGGCGTACGCCCGCTGGTAGCCGGGCCACAGCTCCCGTTCCGCGATGTCGCTCGGGCTGAACTTCCAGTGCTTGTGCGGCCGGTCGAGGCGGGCCAGCAGCCGCCTCCGCTGCTCCTCGAAGCCGATGTGCAGGAAGACCTTGACGAACGCGACGCCGTCGTCGGCCAGCGCCCGCTCCCAGGCGTTGATCTCGTCGAAGCGCCGGGACCACACCGACCTGGGCACCAGGCCGTGCACGCGCACCACGAGCACGTCCTCGTAGTGCGACCGGTCGAAGATGCCGATCTCGCCGGCCCCCGGCAGCACGTTGCCCACGCGCCACAGGAAGTGGTGGCCGCGCTCCTCGGGGGTCGGGGTCTTGAACGCGCGGATGCGGCAGCCGGCCGGGTTGAAGTGACCGACCACATGCTTGACCGTGCCGCCCTTGCCGGAGGTGTCCATGCCCTGGAGGACCAGCAGCACCCGGCGCCGGTCGCCCGCCGAACTCGCGGCGTACAGCCGCTCCTGGAGCGTGGCCAGCTCCTTGCCCAGGGCGGCCGTCTCGTCGATCCCCCGCTGTTTGCCGCCCTCGAAGCCGGGCATGGCGTCCGGGGGATGGGCGGCGAGGTCGACGGGGGCGCCCGGCTCCAGGCGGAGCAGGGCGCGCAGGGACAGGTCGTCGGCGCCCGGCTTGCTCCCCATCCCCCGATGATGGTCCCGCCCGGCGCGGCCTGCCACTCGGCCGGCCCCGGCAAGGCGCGGGGCGGCCGCGGAGAACGGCGGTCAGGCGCGCTCGGCCAGCGGCGCGGCGTCCCGGGCCAGCGCGGTCAGCCGGGATATCGCGCGGAAGTACTTCTTGCGGTAGCCGCCGTTCAGCATCTCCTCGCCGAACAGCCGGTCGAACGGAACGCCCGAGGCGAGCACCGGGATCTCCCGGTCGTAGAGCCGGTCGGCCAGGACCACCAGGCGCAGCGCGGTCGACTGGTCGGGCACCGGCCGCACGCCGGTGAGGCAGACGGCCGGCACACCGTCGCACAGCGCCCCGTAGCGGCTGGGGTGGACCCGGGCCAGATGGGCGAGCAGCTCGCCGAAGTCGTCCAGCGAGGCGCCGGGCACGGCGTGCGCGACCCGGGTGACCTCCGCGTCGGAGCGCGGCGCCGGCGCCTGCGGCAGGCCCCGGTGCCGGTAGTCCTCGCCGTCGATGCGCAGGGTGCGGAAGTGCCCGGCCAGGCCCTGGATCTCGCGCAGGAAGTCGGCCGCCGCGAAGCGGCCCTCGCCCAGCCGGCCGGGCAGGGTGTTGGAGGTGGCGGCCAGCGCCACGCCCTCGGCGACGAGCCGGCCGAGCAGCGAGGACACGAGCACGGTGTCGCCCGGGTCGTCGAGCTCGAACTCGTCGATGCACAGCAGCCGGTGGCCGGACAGCGTCCGCACGGTCTGCTGGAAGCCGAGCGCGCCCACCAGGTTCGTCAGCTCGACGAACGTGCCGAACGCCTTCAGCCCGGGGGCGGCCGGGGTCGCGTGCCACAGCGACGCCAGCAGGTGCGTCTTGCCGACGCCGAAGCCGCCGTCCAGATACATTCCCCGCGGCTCGGGCGGCGCCTGCCGCCGGGGGCGGCGCGGCCACAGCCCACGGCGGCCCGCGCCGCTGACATGGGCGCCGCCGAGGCCGGCGGCGAACTCGTCCAGCGCCTTGACGGCCGCGTGCTGGCTCGGCTGCCCCGGGTCGGGGATGTAGGTGTCGAAGCGCACCGTGTCGAAACGCGGCGGCGGCACCATCTCGGCGACCAGCCGCTCGGCGGGGACGTGCGGTTCGCGGGCGCTGAGGGCCCGTGGGGCCGCCGTGGGGCCGCCGGATTCCGGGGTGTTGCTCGTTGACACAATCTCCCACTGTACGCCGCGGCGTGTCGCGCTCCGCCCGGCCGGGGCGGGGCCTGTGTCACACTGCGGCCCATGCGACGCCTGTTCCCCCAGCAAACGGCGCCCGGTGACGACCGGGAGTGGGCACTGTCCGAGCTCGCCGACGCGTACGCCTACCCGACGGAGGGGCTGCTGCCCGACGGCTGGCTGCGGGCCAACATGGTGGCCTCGGCCGACGGCGCGGCCCACCACGGCGGGCGCTCCCGGCCGCTGTCCGGCCCGGCCGACATGCGCGTGTTCGGGGTGCTGCGCGCCCTCGCGGACGTGGTGATCGTCGGTGCCGAAACGGTCCGGGAGGAGCGTTACCGGCCCGCGCGCCGGCGCGCGGAGTTCACCGAGCGCCGACTGGCGGCCGGGCAGACCACGGTGCCCGCGATCGCCGTGGTCAGCGCGAGCCTGCACCTGGACTTCTCGCTGCCGCTGTTCACCGAGCCCGAGGTGCCCACCCTGGTGTTGACGGGTGCGAAGGCCCCGCGCGCCGGGCTGGCCGCCGCCCGGGCGGCAGGCGCCGAGGTCGTGGTGGCCGGCGACGAGGCGGGGGTCGATCCGTCGCGTGTCCGGCGCGAGCTGGCCGGCCGCGGCTTCACCCGGCTGCTGACCGAGGGCGGGCCCCGGCTGCTCGGCCTGTTCGCCACGGCCGGGGTGGTGGATGAGCTGTGCCTGACCACCAGCCCGAGGATCACGGTGGGCACCGCGCCCCGGGTGATGAGCGGCCCGGAGATCGACGCGCCGCAGGAGTTCGCGCTCACCGATCTGCTGGAGGACGGCGGCTTCCTGTTCGGCCGCTACCGCAGGGCCCGACAAGATACGGAATGATACGTTCCGCTCGACTTGGTGCAGGCGGAGTCGTTTGCGCAACGTTCCCGGCGGCCACAGGGGAGGATGGTTTCTGCCGGGCGCGGGACCCGGCCCCGACGAAGGGCGCTTCCGATGATCACGACAGTCCTCATGATCGAAAAGCCCATGGTGCCCACCGACGTCGAACTCGTCACCACGCTGCACCCCGGCGAGCCGCAGTCCTTCGTGGTGCTGATGCAGCCACGCGGCGACCAGGACCGGCTGCTGCGCGCGCTGGACGACATCGCCCTGGGCGAGATCGGCGACGCCGTGCGCGAGGCCGACGAGCCGGAGGGCGACGAGGCGCTGCTGCCGGCTCAGCGCGCCCTGGACCACTCGCTCAAGGCGCTGCGCGCCGCCGGCGCGGAGGCGGTCGGCCAGATCATCGAGGAGCACCCGCTGGACGTGCTGTCCTCCGTGGTCTCCCAGACGAAGGCGGACGAGGTCATCGTGCTCACCGCGCCGCACTTCGTCGAGGAGCTGTTCCACCGCGACTGGGCCTCCCGGGCCCGCCACAAGGTCGGGGTCCCGGTGCTCAAGCTGTTCGCCCACGCGGAATAGCCGTTCCCACGCGGAAGGGAACGGCAGCCCCGGGCCGGCGGCCACCGGATGCGACAATCGTGGGGCACGCCTCGACCAGGGAGACCAGACGCATGACACCGGCGCCCCCGCCCACGATGGAACGGCCCCACTTCATCGGCATCGGAGGCGCGGGCATGTCGGGCATCGCCAAGATCCTAGCCCGGCGCGGCGCTCGGGTGGCCGGCAGCGACGCCCGGGACTCCGAGACCGCCGCCGCGCTGCGCGCCCTCGGCGCCCAGGTGCACATCGGCCACGCCGCCGCCCACCTCGCCGACGACGCGAGCTGCGTCGTCGTCTCCAGCGCCATCCGCGAGGACAACCCCGAGCTGGCCGAGGCCGCCCGCCGGGGCATCCCCGTCGTGCACCGCTCGGCGGCGCTGGCCGCCCTGATGACCGGGCAGCGCGCCATCGCCGTGGCCGGCACGCACGGCAAGACGACCACCACCTCGATGCTGGCGGTCAGCCTCACCGATCTCGATCTCTCCCCCTCCTACGCCATCGGCGGCGACCTCGACGCCCCCGGGTCCAACGCGGAGTCGGGCACCGGCGAGCTGTTCGTCGCCGAGGCCGACGAGAGCGACCGCAGCTTCCACCGCTACCGGCCCGAGGTCGCGATCGTCCTCAACGTGGAGCTCGACCACCACGCCAACTACGCCTCGATGGACGAGATCTACGAGTCCTTCGAGATCTTCGCCGGCCGGATCGTGCCCGGCGGCACCCTCGTCGTCAACGCCGACCAGGAGGGCGCCGTCACGCTCACCGCCCGGCTGGCCGGCCGCCCCGACCTGCGGATCGTCACCTACGGCGAGTCGCCGGAGGCCGACGTCCGCGTCCTGCGCGTCGTGCCCGACCGGCTGGCCAGCGACGTCACCGTCGTCCTGGACGGCAAGGAGCTGACGTTCCGCGTCGGCGTGCCCGGCCGGCACTACGCGCACAACGCCGTGGCCGCCCTCGCCGCGGGCGTCGCCGCCGGGATCCCCGCCGCCGAGCTGGCCACCGCGCTGGGCACCTACACCGGCGTGCGCCGCCGGCTCCAGCTCAAGGGCGAGGCGGGCGGCGTCCAGATCATCGACTCCTACGCCCACCACCCCACCGAGATGGCCGCCGACCTGGAGGCCGTCCGCGGCGGCGCGGCGGACGGGCGGGTGCTCGTCGTCTTCCAGCCGCACCTCTTCAGCCGCACCCGGGAGCTGGCCACGGAGATGGGCGCGGCGCTCGCCCTGGCCGACGCCTGCGTCGTGCTCGACATCTATCCGGCCCGCGAGGACCCCATCCCCGGCGTGACCAGCGAGCTCATCATCGACGCGGCCCGCGCGCACGGCGCCGACGTTCGCCCGGAGCACGACAAGGACGCCGTCCCCGACGTGATGGCGGGAATCGCACGGCCGGGCGATCTCGTTCTCACCATGGGCGCGGGCGACGTCACCGAGCTCGGCCCGAAGATCCTCGCCCGGCTCTCCGGGTGACCGCAAGGAAGCAGCGAACCATGGGATACAAGGTCGACAAGTCCGACGAGCAGTGGCGCGAGGAGCTCTCCGAGGAGGAGTACCACGTGCTGCGCGAGGCGGGCACCGAGCGCGCCTTCACCGGTGAGTACACCGACACCAAGACCGTCGGCGTCTACAACTGCCGCGCCTGCGGGGCGGAGCTGTTCCGCTCCCAGACGAAGTTCGAGTCGCACTGCGGCTGGCCGTCGTTCTACGACCCGGCCGACACCGACGCCGTGGAGACGCGCGCCGACCACTCCATCCCCGGCCGGCCGCGCACCGAGGTGCGCTGCGCCACCTGCGGCTCCCACCTCGGGCACGTCTTCGCCGGTGAGGGCTACGGCACCCCCACCGACCTGCGCTACTGCATCAACTCCATCGCCATCCGCCTGGACCCCGCCGACTCGGACTCCTGATCCCGGCCACCGCCGTGGCCAGCTCCGCGGCGGTGATGTGCCGTTCGTGGGTGCCGTGCCGGGTGCAGGCGAACGCCCCCGCGACCAGGCCCGCCAGCGCGCTCGCGTCCAGGTCGCCGCCGCCCATCAGCGTGTGCAGGAACGCCGTGGCGAACGCGTCCCCCGCGCCGTTGCTGTCCACCACCGGATCGGGCGGCGTCACCGCCGGATAGTGCCGCACCTGCTCCGACTCGCGGGACAGCACGTGGCAGCCGCGGTCGCCGTCCGTCGCCACCACCAGCCTGGCGCGGCCCTTGGACAGGATCATCCGCAGCACCTCCGGCACCCGGTCCCGGAACGAGGCCGCGCTGAGGAACACATAGTCCGTGTGGAACGCCCACGGGTGCGTCGCGGGGTCCTCGCCGTCCCATGCGTGCAGATCGGTGGAGGTGCGCACCCCGCGCCGCTCCAGTTCGGGGATCAGCTCCCGGTTGAAGTGGCTGCGGGAGACGTGCACATGACGGACGCGCTCGACATGCGGCAGCACGAACGCCAGCGGCATCAGCAGGTCCGCCGGGTGCCGCCCGTCGTAGAACGAGAAGCGGCGGCCCTCGGCGTCCACCAGGTTGACGCTGCGGGGCGTCCCGGACGGCGCGGGCAGCGTGTCGAAGTCCAGCCCGGCGCCCCGGAACCGGGCCCGGATCACCTGGCCCTGCGCGTCCTCGCCCAGGAAGTCCAGGAACGTCGTGCGCAGCCCCAGCGCGTGGAACCCGAGCGCGTATCCCGTGCCCGAATGGGCCACGTAGTCGCGGATCGGCTCCACGTGCAGCAGGTCCCGGTCGGGCACTTCGAGCCGTTCGACCCGGACGATGGTGTCCATTCCCGAACCGCCGATCACCAGTACGTCTCGCATCGGCACATCGTACGGAAAACCGGTGGTGCGGTCCCGGTGCCGGACGCAGGATGACGGCATGTGGAGCACTCTTCCGGCGTTTCTCGGCGCCTGCCTGCTGGTCGCCGCCTCGCCGGGGCCGAGCACGGTCCTGATCATCCGCAACTCGCTGCGCGGCCGCCGCTCCGGCCTGCTGACCGTCCTGGGCAACGAGAGCGGCGTGTTCCTGTGGGGCGTCTTCGCGGCCCTCGGCCTGACCGCCGTGCTGGACGCCTCCGAGGTGGCCTACGACGTGATGCGGGTCGTCGGCGCGGTGGTGCTCATCGGCTTCGGCGTCCAGGCGCTGCGCACCGCCCGCCGGATGGGGGACGGGGGGCTGGGCGAGGCGGCCGCCCCCGGTGAGGCCCCGCCGACCGGGTGGCGCAGCTACCGCGCCGGGCTCCTGCTGAACCTGGCCAACCCCAAGGCGGGCATCTTCGCCATGGCGTTCCTCCCGCAGTTCGTCCCGCAGGGCGCACCGCACCTGCGGTCGATGATCCTGCTCGCCGCCGTGTGGGCGGTCTTCGAGGTCGGCTACTACGCCACCTACGTCTGGGGCGTGGGCCGGCTGCGCGCCCTGCTCTCGCGCCCCGGCGCGCGCCGCCTGCTGGAGCGGATCTCCGGCGGCGTGCTGATAGCCCTGGGCATCCGGCTGGCGACCGAGGGCTAGCTAGGCCCTGCCCGGCCGATCCTGCCGGGCCCGCGACGCTCCCCCGCAAGCGGGAGGTACCCCCAGGCACGCACGCTCGCTGCTCCCCCAGACTCCGTCTGGGAGGTGCCCCCAGCCGAATCGCGCGAGTACGGCCAAGTACGAGCTGCGATCCGGCGCCTTACGATCGCACGCACCAGACGCCGTGGGCTGATCCGACAAGATCGACCGGACAGGACCTGACCGGACCGGTGCTCAGCCGGCCGTGAACAGGTCCTCGTACTGGTCGCGCAACTGCTCCCAGCCGTGCGCCCGGGCCGACTCGCCCACCACCCGCGGCACTTGGAGCCCGTAGAGCGTACCGGCGAGGGCGGCCAGGCACAGATGCCAGCCGGCCGCGAACGACGACGGCTCCTCCTGCTCGGCGAACGTGTGGGTCAGCTCCAGCCGCGTCCCGGTGTCCGTGGGCGTCAGCGCGAAGCGCAGTCCGTCCTGGTCCCAGGTGAGGGCGAGCAGGCGCGGTGGATCGAGGGTGGTGACCTCGCCGCGCGGGCCCGGTCCCTTCTCGCCGGGCACGGGCAGCGCCACCTCGCCCGGCGCGTCGAGATCGCGGCCGGGCAGGAACGGCGCCCAGCGGGCGACCCGTTCGGCCTCGGTGAGTGCGGCCCACACGTCCTCGACGGGGTGCGCCAGCTCACGCTCCAGCGTGAGCGACCAGCGCCGGCCGTCGGCGGACCGTTCGAGCGCGCCGCCCACCGGCTGCTGGGGGAGTGCGTCGGTCATGGTCCCTTCCTACCTGGTGACTACGCGGCCCGCAGCAGCACGGACGCCGTCTCCGGCGGCAGGGACAGCCGGCCCGACGGGTCCGGCGGGGGGCAGCGCCGGTTCGCGGCCAGCGGCTCGAAGGCGCCCGGGCCCAGATGCGCCACGGCCGTCGCGGCCCGCGAGAAGTTCACCGCCACGGTCAGCGGACCGCTGTGCACCACCAGCCAGCCGGCCGCCTCGTCGTACTCCGCGTGGACGTCCGACAGCCGCAGCCTGGCGGGCAGATGGCGGTGCCGGATCGCGATCAGCCGCCGGTGCCAGTCCAGCATTGCCGCCTGCTCCGCCCGCTTCGGCCGTTCGCCGTACCAGGCCCGTGCCACGTCCTGCGGCCAGTCCAGGCAGGACCGGTCCCGGGTCGCGGGGTCCTGCGGATCGGGGATCTCCGCCTCCGACCAGCCGTGCGCCCCGAACTCCCGGCGGCGCCCGGCCCGGACCGCCTCGGCCAGCTCCGGGTCCTGATGATCCGTGAAGTACTGCCAGGGCGAGGCCGCCCCCCACTCCTCGCCCATGAACAGCATCGGCGTGAACGGCCCGCACAAAACCAGCGCCGCCGCCAGCGCCGCCCGGTCAGGGCCGGCCAGCGCGATCAGGCGGTCGCCGAGCGCGCGGTTGCCGATCTGGTCGTGCGTCTGCGCGTACCCCACCAGCCGGTGGGCCGGCGTCGCGGCCCGGTCCAGCGGGCGTCCGTGGCGGCGCCCGCGGAACGCCGAGTAGCCGCCGTCGTGGAAGAAGCCGCGGGTCACCGTGGCCGCGAGCGCCGCCAGCGGGGCCCGCGCGAAGTCGGCGTAGTAGCCCTGGCCCTCACCCGTCACCGCCGCGTGCAGGGCGTGGTGGAAGTCGTCGTTCCACTGGCCGTGCAGCCCATGGCCGTTCGCCTCGCGCGGGGCCGTGGTGCGCGGGTCGTTCCGGTCGGACTCGGCCACCAGGAACAGCGGGCGGCCCGTCTCGGCCGCGAGCGCGTCCACCGCCGCCGACAGCTCGGCCAGCAGGTGCTCCGCCCGGTTGTCGACCAGCGCGTGCACCGCGTCGAGCCGGAGGCCGTCCAGTCGGTAGTCGCGCAGGAACGCCAGCGCGCTGCCCACGAAGTACGCCCGCACCTCGTCGGAGCCCGGGGCGTCCAGATTGACCGCCAGGCCCCACGGCGTGTGGTGCCGGTCGGTGAAGTACGGGCCGAACTCCGGCAGCCGGTTCCCGGAGGGGCCCAGGTGGTTGTGCACCACGTCCAGCACCACGCCCAGCCCATGACCGTGCGCGGAGTCGACAAATCGCTGAAGCCCCGCCGGGCCGCCGTATGGCTCGTGCACCGCCCACGGCGCCACCCCGTCGTAGCCCCAGCCGTGCCGCCCCGGGAACGGGCAGACCGGCATGAGCTGCACATGGGTGACGCCGAGGGCGGCCAGGTGCGGCAGCCGCTCGGCCGCCGCGTCGAACGTCCCCGCACGGGTGAACGTGCCGACGTGCAGCTCGTACAGCACCGCCCCGGCCAGCCCCCGCCCCGGCCAGGGATGCCGCCACCGGTAGCCGGCGAAGTCCGGCACCGCGGCCGTTCCCTCCGGACCGTCCGGCAGCCGGCGGGCGCGCGGGTCGGGCAGTACGGGTCCGTCGTCGAGCGCGAACCCGTACCGCGCGCCGGGCGAGGCCGCGGCCTCGGCCCGCCACCACCCGTCCCGCTCCGGGGCGGGGGCCATCGGGAGGGGACGGCCGGACAACTGGAGCGTGACGCGCCGGGCGTGCGGTGCCCATACCTCGAAGAGCATGGGCACCATGGTCCGTGCCGGCAGGGCCCGATGGCCAGCTCACCGCCCCGGCGTGTGGCTCACGACCGGGTCATGCAGAACCGCCGCTGGGCCACCGGGTAGCCCGCCCGGGCGAACGCCTTCGCCATTCCCTTGTTGCCCACGTCCGTGGCCGCCGCGATCTTCTCGGCGCCCTCGGCCGCGAGCGTGTGGGTGCACTCCACCAGCAGGTCGTAGCCGTACCCGTGGCCGCGCTGCTCGGGGACGACGCCGATGAAGCCGACGATCGGCCCCCCGAAGTTGCGGCCCGGCACCTGGATGCCCACCAGTTCGCCGCCGGGGGTGTAGGCCAGCCGCCACCACTCGCGCGGCGAGGGGCACCAGCGGAAGAAGTCCAGCTCCTCCTGGGCGGCCAGCTCCACGCCGCCCTTCTCGACGGCCAGCAGCGCGTGGGCGTCCAGCGTCTGGCTGTGCACCCGCTTCAGCACCTCAAGGACCACGTCGTCGTCCGGCTCCGGCCGGAACTCCAGTCGGCCCGGCCGTTCCGGCACCCCGCACGCGGGCGTCCAGGTGTACCGGTAGCGGTCCACCAGCGGCCGGTAGCCCGCCTCGGTGGCGGCCTCGATGCGCTCCTCGGCCGCCGCCCGCACCGGGGGCCGTTCGGTGTAGTCGGGCGGCAGCATCAGTTCGTAATCCGCCGTCAGCGGCACCCGGCGCAGCAGCTCCACGGCGGCGTCGCGGTCGGTGAAGTCGAACCAGTCCAGGGCCACCGGCTCCGTGTCGTCCGGCCCGCCCCAGAACGCGGCCCGGGCGACCACCTTGCCGTCGCGCAGCGCGACCCAGGTCCACTCGGGCCGGTACTCGCCGCCGTCGGCGACCGTTTCGTAGACATTGCCCGGCGGGTCGACCAGCACGCGTCCGACGAGGCCGGGGTCGGGCAGAGAGGTGAACAGTTCACGTGCCTCGTCCTGCTGGAGGGCACGAATGACCAGATCGGTCATGAAGATCCTTCCGGAAGCGTGACACGCCTCCGGTCAGCCCGGGAAACGCCCGACGGAGGGGCGGCGGAGGCGTGCACTGCTGATGAGAGATGCCGTAGTGGCGAACATGGCGACGCCTCCTTCCTCAACTCAAGGGCGCAGCGGCACAGTAGCCGACCCCCGCCGCCGCCGTCCAGCCCGGGAGCCTGGACAGCGGCACGGGGGTTCGCGGAGAATTCCCCCATGACCTCTGTGGAGTACGGCGCTCCCTCTCCGCGCATATCCGACGCGGACCGCGAGCGCGCTCTCGACGTGCTCCGGGAGAGCATGGTGGAGGGTCGGGTCTCCCAGGACACCTTCGTGCGCCGCGTGGAGCTCATTCTTGCGGCCCGGATTCCCGATCAACTCTTCGCCGCCGTGCGCGACTTGCCCGACCGGCAGGCCACGCCCCCGCCGCGCGCGGGCTGGCTCGCCGAATCGGTGACCAGGCTCGTCACCCTGCCCGGCCGGCTGCGCCTGGCATGGGAGGCCCAGCGGCTGCCGCAGCTCGTGCTGCCCGCCCCCGGTCCGGTGCCGCTGGTCATCGGCCGCGCGACCGGCTCCGGCCTCCGGCTCAACGACTCCAGCGTCTCCCGCCATCACGCGCAGCTCAGCAGCGCGGGCCTGGGGTGGCTGCTGCGCGATCTCGGCTCGGCCAACGGCACCTGGGTCAACGGCCGTCGCGTCATCGACGCCGTTCCCGTTCGCCCGGGCGACCATGTCCGCTTCGGCGCCGTCGCGTTCCGGCTGGCCGCCCGCGAACTCCCCGCCTGACGCGAACTCCCGCCCGTCGTGAACTCCCCGCCCGAGAAGGGCCGACCGCGCACGGGCACGTCCGCGCGCGGTCGGGGTACGGACCTCTCCGCGAGAGGTGTGAGCCCACGGGAGGTGTGAGCCGGCCTGCCGCCCAAGCGGGGGCTGGGAGGTGGGGCGGCAGGCCGGAGTAGGAGGAGTGCCGGGTCAGTCGGCCCAGCCGGGCAGCACCCCGTTCATGGCGCGCACCAGCGCGCTGATCATCGGGGACGCGGTGCCCTCGGCGGTGTGGGCGGCGTGCTCCGCGTGCTCGCCGGAGCTGTGCTCCTCGCTCACCAGCGGGGCGGCCTCCTCGCCGAGCCGCTCGGCCGCGGCGGCCGATTCGGCCGCGTCGGCGTCGCTGACCCCGGGGACGGTGACCTCGCCGTTGCCGCCGTCGAAGACGACATCGGAGCAGCCGTAGAAGGTCTCCTCACTGTCGGAGCGCTCCCACACCGTGTAGATGATGTGGCGGCCCTCCTTGCCCTCGGGGAGCTGGGCGTTCCAGTAGTACTCGGAGTCCGCGTTGCCGACCGAGCCGCGGTAGGGCGGGTCGGTCTCGGAGTGGAACGGCACGTCCTCGATGTCGTCCCAGGTCAGGGGCTGCGTCGGGTCCCAGCCGTCGACCGTGACGTACTGGTGGAAGGTGCCGGGGTGGTGGGCCCACGGGTTGTAGGTGAACTCGTAGGTCGCGCCGGCCGTCAGGTGGGTGTAGGGCCAGTCGGTGCGCGGCAGGTCGAAGCCGGAGAAGTCGTAGACGGTGGCCGCGCCGGAGCACAGTTCGCCGTCGGGAATGAAGCCCTCGGTGCGGCCGCCGCCGTTGGACTGGAGGACGGCGAACCAGTTGTAGAAGCCGTTCGCGCCGCTGGTCTCCAGAGCCGCCCGGCAGGCCGGGTTCGTGGGGTTCATGGCTCCGGTGCTGTCCATGCTGTACTTCCAGCACAGGTACGTGCGGCTGCCGGGATCCATCGGCGCGCCGTGCGCCGCCGCGCTGCCGCCGGTGAACATCACCGCGGCCATCGCCGGCAGGCTGGCCATGGCGGTCAGCATGCCGAACTTCCTCAGACGCGCCCGGGCCTTGACTCGGTCACTCATCGCGTTGCGTCCCTTCGCCGTGATGAGGTGGGGGGTTAACCGTGTGTGGGAGCGCTCCCAGCTCGCGACCGTAGCGCCGGGCAACTCTTCCTGTAAAGGGTTTTGACGGCATGGCGGCGCGGTGGCGGCGCGCCGCGCGGGATCCCCGCCCGCCGGTTGGTCGGGCCGGCGGGCGAGGATCCGGTATCGGGCGGGACGTCAGGAAACGCCGCAACTGATGGCCGAACCGGCCTCGGGCGGAGTCCCGTTGGACGTGTAGCCGAACGTGGTGGACGAGCCGGGGCCCAGTGATCCGTTCCAGGCCGCGTTGGAGACCATGATGTGATCGTCATGGGCTGTCAGCGACCCGTTCCAGACGCTTTGGATGGCGTTCCCGGCCGGTTGTGACCAGGAAGCGGTCCAGTTGGTGATCGGAGCGTCACTGTTGTTGGTGACGCGGACCTCGGCCTGGAAGCCGCCGTTCCAACTGTTGACCGTGCCCAGGGTGGCCGCGCAGAAGGGGTCACCCGGCTGCGGGTCCGGGTCCGGGTCGGGGGTGCCGCTGTCGCCGGGGACGGTGACCTCGCCGTTGCCGCCGTCGAAGACGACGTCGGAGCAACTGTAGAAGGTCTCCTGGCTGTCGGAGCGCTGCCAGACCGTGTAGATGATGTGCCGGCCGGTCTTGTTCGAGGGGAGCTGAGCCTCCCAGTAGTACTCGGACTCTGGGTCGGCGACCGGGCCGCGGTAGGGCGGGTCGGCCTCCGAGTGGAAGGGCACGTCCTCGATGTCGTCCCAGGTCAGGGGCTGCGTCGGGTCCCAGCCGTCCACGGTGACGTACTGGTGGAAGGTGCCGGGGTGGTGGGCCCACGGGTTGTAGGTGAACTCGTAGGTCGCGCCCGCGGTGACATGGGTGTACGGCCAGTCGGTGCGCGGCAGGTCGAAGCCCGAGAAGTCGTAGACGGTGGCCGCGCCCGAGCAGAGCTGGCCGTCGGGGATGAAGCCCTCGGTGCGGCCGCCGCCGTTGGACTGGAGGACGGCGAACCAGTTGTAGAAGCCGTTCGCACCGCTCTCGTTGAGCGCGGCCCGGCAGGCGGGGTTGGTCGGGTCGATCGCCCCGCCCTCGTCCAGGCTGTACTTCCAGCACAGATAGGTGCGGCTGCCCGGGTCCATGGGCGCGCCGTGCGCCGCCGCGCTGCCGCCGGTGAACATCACCATGCAGAGCGCGGGCAGCGCGGCGAGGAGAGTCAGCAGGGCTGATCTCTTCATGCGCGCGCGGGGGGTTGGCCGGTCTCTCATCGCGTTGCGTCCCTTTCGATGAGCGAGTCGTCCTCAAGGTGAGGACAATTCGATGGGAGCGCTCCCAGATGCCGTGACCGTAGCGCCGGGCAACGCTTCTGTAAAGGCTCGGCGCAGGGAGTGTGCAGGTACTTTGTAGGGTGGATCACCTCAAGTCGGGGCAGACGAAAGGGTGTTGCCGGAGGCATATGCCGAACCGTGCCGGGTGGCGTGCCGTTGGGGTGCGCCGGTGAGCAGAGTGATGTGGTTGCACGATCCGAGCGCGCCCGATGGGGCCGCTCCGAAGACCCGGCCGTCCGGGGGCCGTTGACCTGGAGCCGTTCCGCAGGATCCGCGTGGCCGACGGGCCCGGGCCGGAACAGCGGCGCGCGGCCGTCACGTTCGCGTATCCCGAGTACCCGGCCCGCTCCGGGAGTTCTGCCGCGGCGGAACGGGCGGCGTGGCGGCAGGGCGCGCGAGCCTTCACGCTCTGGCGCGACGCCGGCCGCGGCGAGGCGCTGGCCCATGTGGTCACCACGGCCGCCGCCCGGCGGCAAGGCGCGGCGTACGCGGTGCTCGACCCGGCGGGGAACCGGCTCGCGGAGATCACCCGGCGACCGGCCGGTTTCTTCCGGCGCGCCCGGTGGACGGTCCAGCCGGCCGGAGCGGAGGGGGCGGCGGTCGGCGCGAAGGGCGATCTGCGGCACTGGATCCCGTGGCGGCTGTGCTGGGTGTTCCTCCCCGCGAGCCTGGCGATCGTGGTGGTGGTCATCCTGGCGTTGGGCACCTCCCCGACGCCGCGCCGGATCGCGTGGCGGGTGGGTGAGCAGACCGTGCTTCGCTACACGGACGGCCCGGCGCTCTACGAACTGCGGCTGCCGGCGGCGTTTTCTGGGATCCACGGGTGGCGGCCGGGCTGCTGGCCCTGGTGGAGAGCTATCCCGGCTGGCTGACGCGGCGGGGGCCGGTGGCCGGTTGAGGTCCGGCTGCGGTCCGGTCAGCGCAGGGCCGGTGTTGGAGTGGTGGGCTTGGCCTGGTCAGCAGTCGGTGTCGTGCACGAGGCCGCTGGGCAGCGGGGCGCGGTCGGCCGCGTAATCGCACGCGATAAACCCGGCGACATCGGCGAACTTCCCCGGGATACTGGTCGCCCATGGATGAGGTCAAGGTCGTCGTCGCCCATTCCGAGCGCGCGACCCTGCGCGTCGGCGATGTGTTCCTGAAGGTGGACTCCGATCAGGCGCGCATCGAGGCCGAGGTGGCGGCGATGGCCCTGGTGCCGGTCCCGACCCCGGAGGTCCTGTGGCGCAAGCCGTCCGTGCTCGCGATCGCCGCGGTCCGGGGGACGGCACTCGGCCGCCTCGGCGAGCCGTCGGCCGCGTCCCCGGCGGCGTGGGCCGCGGCGGGTGCCGCCATCCGGAAGTTGCACGACGCGCCGTTGCCGCCCTGGCCCAGTCGGGGAAAGAGCCTTGAGGAGTTGGCGGCGGATCTCGACGGCGAGTGCGAGTGGCTCGTGACGAACGGCGTCCTGCCCGCCGACCTGGTCACCCGCAACCGCCAGGTCGCCGAGGCCGCGCTCCGGCCGTGGACTCCGGTGTTCACGCACGGCGACCTGCAGATCACTCACGTGTTCGTCGACGGTGACGAGGTCACGGGCATCATCGACTGGTCCGAGGCGGGCCCGGGTGATGCCCTGTTCGACCTCGCCATCTTGACGCTCGGACACGAGGAGCACCTCGGTGACGTTGTTGCCGGCTACGGCACCGACGTCGACCTCGACGTGATCCGCGCGTGGTGGTCGTTGCGCAGCCTGCTGGTGGTTCGCTGGCTGGGCGAGCACGGGTTCGACCCGTTCGCGGCGGGCTGTGAGGTCGACGTGCTGAGATCCCGGATGTGAGGCTGTGCGGGCCCGCTGCTTGAGTGCGTTCTGACGCACTGAGCAGGCCATCTCCTGGGGCGCATCGCCCCGGCTGGGGCCGGCGGCCGGTTGAGGTCCGGCCGCGGTCCGGTCAGCGCAGGGCGGAGAGCAGCAGGGGCCGGTGTTGGAGGACGAGTGCGCGGCAGGCGGTGGCCCATTCGACGGCTGTCAGGGCGTGGGCGCGGCGTTCGGGGGTGTGCCCGGGGTCGTGGAGGATCCGGGTCTCGGCGTCCGCGACCTCCGTCTGCCGTTCCACCATGGCGTCCAGCAGTGGCTCCGGTTCGAAGTCGCCGTAGCCGTCGTGGAGTTCGCGCAGCAGGGTGGCCTGTCGTGTGATCGGTATCGGCATCCGTTCCAGGATGCACCAGGACCAGGCCATGTACGCGAGGTCGTCGAGGCGTCGGCCGGGTCGGCAGCCGTCCCAGTCGATCAACGCGGTCGGCATGCCGTCCCGGAAGACGGTGCTGTTCAGGCCCGGGTCGCCGTGGATCACGCACTCCTCGCCGTCCGCCAGGGGGAGTGGTGCACTGCGTCAGCCGGGGTTGGGTCAGCCGTCGTTGGTGCGGATGGGTACGCCACGTTCGTCTGGTGCGTAGGTGCGTCGGGTGTTCTTCTCGATTTTCTGGGCTACTTCGTGGTCGAGGTCGATGTCGTTCATCTGGGCGAGGGCGGTGAGGTAGAGGAAGACGTCGGCCAGTTCTTCGCCGAGGTCGGGGAGGTTTTTGCGCCAGGCGGTGAAGGCTTCGCCGACTTCGGCGGTGAGCAGGCCGAACTCCAGGGCAATATCGGTGGTGTTGAAGCCTTTGGCGTGTTTGTTCTCCCAGGCGAGCTTCTGGGCGGACCGGATCTCCACGGCTGACAGCTCCTCGGCGGCTGGTGCGACGGTTGCGGCCTGAGCCTAGTGGGGATTCCGGGGTGTGAGGTCGAGGGTCGTGGTGTCGAGCGTGCGCACGGGGGTGTAGTCGGCGAGGGAGTCGAAGACCTGGTGGTAGGCGGAGATCAGGGCGGAGATCTCCTCCAGGGGGATGGCGTCGCCGTCCCGGGCGAGGAGGCGTTGGCGGACGAGGTGGGGTGGTGCGGTGAGGTGGATGAGCAGGCCGGACCGTGCGGTGACGCTTTCGGCCAGATCGATGGCCTGGCTCCAGGAGATGCGTGAACGTCCTCGGAGGAGTGGCCCGTAGACGAGCTCGCTGAGGAAGCAGCGGTCGAGGAGGATGCGGCCGGGTTCCTCCAGGAGGGTGCGGTAGCGGCCGGTGAGGTCGAGGTGGTCGGGGGTTCTGGGGGAGTGGACCACGGTGAAGCCGTGCTGCGTTGACAGGTGCGCGGCCAAGGTACTTTTGCCGACTCCGTCGCAGCCTTCGAGTACCAGTGTCCGGCGGGTATCGGCGATCTCTTCGAGTGTCATGTGGACAGCCAGGCGTGGACGGCCTCGTGGCTGTCGAGCCGGGTCTCCACGGCGTACTGGATCATGAGGTTGCGCCAGTTGGGTTCCCGGCCGTGGGCGTGGGTGAAGGCCGACCGGGGGCAGAAGGCGGCGATCCGTACGCCACGGGCGGCCGCGGCGCCGATCAGCACGGCCGCGCCGGGGGGTGTTTCGGGGCCGGAGACGTCCACCAGGAGGCGGGAGGCCGTGCACGCCGTGGCGAAGTCGTCGCGGGCCGCGGACAGGGGATCCACTGCTGTGAAGCGTTGGGGCAGCGACGGTTCGTGGTCGGCGGCCAGAGGTGTCGTGTCGCCGTACGGTGAGGGTTCGACGTAGAGGGCGGACGTCCTGCCCGACGGGTGGGGCACATTGAGCGTTGGCGGTGGGGATGGTCGTGTCAGGGCGTCGGTGACGGCTTCGAGCGCGGTGTCGAGCTGCGTGAGATTGCGCTGGAGGAACGCCGAAAACCGGCAGCCGTCGGAGTGAGCCGGGTTCGCGGGGCTGAGGCCGGGGATGCGGATGACTGGGGTGGCGATGGCTTGGATGAGCGGGTCGGGGAAGTCGAGGTGAGGGCCGTCCTCGGTGAGTGAGTAGGTCTGGAAGTCGGTGCTGACGATGGTCACCGGGACGCCGGAGGCGGCGGCATATCCGATCTCCATGCAGACCCCGTCGTCGAGGCTCGGGCCGTGCAGGACGGCGATCAACGCGTCGAGGTGGGCAAGCCGTTCGCGGTCCAGCTCGAAGAGGCGGCGGCCTTTCACATCGGCGACCAAGTCCTCCTCGTCGGTGTCGCAGAACGGGAGGAACACGCGCTCGGGGCCGACCACGGCCCCAAGACACTGAGCGAGGTGTGCGGCGACGGCTCGGTCGTGTGCCGCGAAGAGCCGGTGGGCGACGTAGTAGTACACCGGAGACCCCTAGGGCTTGCGTCAGGTACGGGGAGTGGGAATCGGAAGCAGCGGGGCCGTGACGTAATCGGTGGCAGCCACCACTGCCGCAGACAGGGCCCTGCCGGGCGGTGCGCCGTACCGGCGGTGCGCGAGATACGTGCCGGCCAGCGTGTCACCGGCGCCCGCCACATGGCGTGCCGAGTGCGAGGGCGGCATCACGCGCGCGGTCTCCAGCCCTCGGTGCAGCAGCAGGGCCGGCCGCGGGCCGTCGGTCAGCACGACCTCCGGCAGGAGTGCTATGTCGAGGACGGCGCACAGTAGTTGGAACTCGGCCCTGTTCACGAAGATGGTGGAGGCCATCGGCAACCACGGGGCGGCCAGGCGGATCATGTCGTTCGCGCTCGGGATGAAGAAGTCAACGCTGAAGCCGGAGCGGCGGGCGGCGAGCGCGGAGAGAACAGGACGCGGATCCAGCGGACGGCGGCAGCACACGTGGTACTGACCGTCCGCGTGGTGGGCCAGGTAGGCGAGGGCGTGAGCCGTCAGGTGCTCGGATACGCCGTAGTCGGGGTGTACGGAGAGCAGTTCGCCATCCGTGTCGTAGTTCAGGCCGAAAGACGCGGTCGCGCCCTCGGCATGTCGGACCCCGGACCAGTCGAGGACATCGAATGCGGGCGCCGCGGGAACGTGCGCGAGATCGCTGCCTAGCACGGAGACCGGCACGGCGACGAGGCCGGCTTCGGCGGCGGCCAGCGACAGCAGAAGAGCCGCGCCGCCCAGGCCGCGTTCGCCGTCGCTTTCCAGGTGGCGGATGCGGTCGACGGAGATGTTGCCGATCACGGCGAGAGTGTCAGACATGGGGGTGCGCGCAGTCGACGATCCTGGTGCACAGCGGTCGGCGGCTGCACAGGCGGGCGGAGGGGCCGTTGAGGTATAGGCGCTTGAAGTAGATCAGGACCAGGTGCACCCACCAAGTGGGTGGCGCGTCCTCGGGAATGGTGACGCGCTGCCCGTGCCTGGCGGCCAATGCGCGGAAGTCGGCCGACCGGGCGCGCACGGCCGCCTCCAGGACGTGGCGGAACCGTTCGTGGGCCACCGGACCGGGCGGGAGGACGATGCCGAGAGCGGGAGCCAGTTTCGAGACCATGCCGGAATCCACCGGGATGATCCCGCAGTGGTATCCACGGGCGTTGAGCAGCGCGCATTGGGCCACCTTGAACGACGCACCGTGCACTCGACGGGCGAAGTCGAGGATGAGGGCGTCACAGTCGGCCGAGGGGGAGGCCGGGCTGACACTCTGCTTCTCCCAGTGCTGGAGAAGTCCCGCGAGGGAGCGCAGGTAGTCGATGCGGCTCCGGGTCAGACCGATGGGCGCGACCAGATCGGTGAGTTCGGCATCCGTCGCGGTGAGCAGGTCGTCGAAGCCGCGGACGTTGGCCGAGGCGATCACCCGCGCGTAGGTCGTCACCATCCGGTAGGAGACCCGCGTGGACCAGCCGGCGGCCAGCATCCGCATCCTGGTGTCGGTGATCGACAACGGCCACCAGCGGTTGTCGTCATGGTTGACCTCCACCTCGGCGCGTACGTCCGGCAGTGCCGCAGCCCGTTTGACCAGCCCGTAGATGCGTTCCACTGTCATGCAGTCACTCCCGCGGAGATACGAGCCGCCATCAGCCCGATGGCGAGGTTGGAGGACAGTACGGGCCTGCCGAGCCGGCGTTGCAGGGCGGAGATCAGAGACAGCGTGTGCCATCCGGTGCAGGACAGCACCACGGCGTCGGCCTCACGGACGGCTGCTGCGGGAAGCTGGTTGACCAGTGCTCGGACCTGGTCCCGTGTGACGTCGGGATATCCGTCGACGAGTCCGAGACCCACCCCTGCCAGAACGGAGATGCCCGCTTCGGCGAGCGCCGCACTCTCCGCCCGGGTCACGGCAGCGGGATAAGGGGTGACGAGAACGACGCGGTGCAGGTTCGAGATGGCCAGCGTGTCGACGAGCGCGTCGAAGGCGGTCACCACCCCGATCGGCAGCGGGCACCCTTCAGCGAAGCCCGCGGACGTGCACGCGAGGATCACCGAGTCCAATGGCACGTGCGAGAGGGAGTCGACAGCATCCAGGGACGCGGCGCACAGGCCCTCCCAGAAGGAGGCGTCGATCGCTGTTCCTCTGGCAGCGGGCACCAGACGGGCGTGGTGGAACACCGTGTTCACCAGGCCCA
Source organism: Streptomyces litchfieldiae (assembly GCF_031845365.1). NCBI lineage: Bacteria > Bacillati > Actinomycetota > Actinomycetes > Kitasatosporales > Streptomycetaceae > Streptomyces > Streptomyces litchfieldiae. The sequence goes on along the minus strand of NZ_JAVREL010000008.1, from coordinate 187,696 downwards.
GGCGCGGCAGCTCCGCCTCGACCGCCACGTTGGCCCACGGCAGCAGGATGCCGACCCGGGCGGTGCGAACGGCAGCCGCGTCAAGAGAAGCGAGCAGGTTCAGAGTGCCATCAGGCAGCGGCGGCAAGGCGTTCTCCATAGATCATCCGCGGGGCGTGGCCGATGACAGTGAGGTCGGCCGTGCTTCCCGGGGGAACCGCGGCGTTCCGCTCCACGACCTGAATCGAGTACGAGCCCAGGCGCCGCCACCAGGTCCCGCCCTGGCCCACGAAATAGGAGTGCAGCCCCGGCACGCGCAGGCCGGCCGGGTAGACGCGCTCCTTCATCGGCTGGTCCCAGGCGAAGTCGATGTCCGCCTTCCATGTCGCGAAGTGCTCTGCCGATGGCGGCGGAGGCCGTTCCCCGAGCGCCGCCAGCGGGGTGCCCGGAAAGGCGCGGGCGAGCCGGACGTTGGTGCGATGGCAGAGGAGGCCCGCGTCCAGGATCTCCGCCAGACCCCGGAGATTCGCCACGTGCGTGCCATGGGTCTCACCGGGCAGACCGTAGATCAGGTTGAGGCCCGGAAGAAGCTTCGGGAGCCCGCCGGGACCCCGGTCCGCGCCCGCCTCGTTGATGTGCTCGACGGCGCGCATCAAGATCTGCGGGGTGCAGGTGAGGGTGTTTCGCTCGATGACCGCCGGGTCGAAGCTCTCGATGCCCATGGGCGCGCAGTTGCCCTCGGTGCAGTGGTCGGCCACCAGCTTGGCGATGCGCAGCCCCACCGGCGTGGCCACGGTCAGCGGGTCCGCGTTGTCGATGTGCAGGACTTCAAGTGCAGGGCACCGCTCACGGATGCCGCCGAGCAGCGCCCGGATCGCATCCTCGTCGCGGTGCCGGTAGGAGAAGAAACAGGTCTGCTGGCCGAGGCGGAAGTTGCGCACGCCGGCCGCGTAGAGCTGCGTGGCCTCCTCGACGATGTCGTCCACGTCGCGGAAGGCAACGAGAGGGGACTTGGCGGGCTCGTTGCAGAAATCGCAGAACTTCCGGCGTGTGCAGCCGCGGTACAGCTCCAGCTCGGCGATCGGTCGCCAGTTCATCTGCTCGACCAGCCCGGAGAAACTGCCCCGGTCGGCTCGCGCTTGGCCGTAGGTCGTCGGCTGCTTGCTGCCGAGCGCGAGGTCCCCCGACGTAACGGTGTGGGTATGGACGGCGTCGAACAGCCCGGCATATTGCGCGGGCGCGTTGAGTGCGTACGTCGACAGCGGTCCCAGCAGGTAGCGCCGGCCGCGGACGCAGGCGAGCGCGCGGGCGATCTCCTCCAACGACCCGTTGACGGCGTGCAGATGGACGGACGGCACCGCGTCCCCCGCCACGACGACGACGATCTCCGCGTCTCGCAGCAACTGGATGGCGTTGCTTCGATTGATGGTCGCCGAGTAGGTCAGCGGGTCACTCAAGGGCGGCTCGACCGCGGCCCTGCCGCCCGCCAGACACCACCGGACGTCGTCGATTGTCAGATAATGCACGACAACCCCGGGCCGGGCTCGGGTCAGAGCCGACCAGGCACTGCGCACATAGGTCGACAGATACGGCGGCACGCCGAGCCCGCTTGGCTCGACGGTGAAGCAATCCAGGATCACTAACGGGTGCATGCGTTCTTCTCCCTCCAAGGCGGACAGCCCTTGACACCGCTCCGCGAGCTCGCGCGCTGAGGATCGTCGTCGGCCGTCGCGCTCTCAGTTTCGGCGCCCGAAGGCACCCGCAGCAGGGGGTGGCGGGGTTGTTTGGTTGTACGGCGGTTGTTCCGCGACAGCACTCTGTCGAGCGCTGGGACACAGAGCGTTCATCGGGGCATCATCAGGGCATGGGCGGAGTCAGGGAGTCGGGCGAGCACAACACGGCACTGGAGGCTGTGATTCTCGAAGCCGGCTGTTCGCACGCGGCCCTGGCACGCAGGGTGAACGAACTCGGCCGGTGCCAGGGCGTCGTTTCTCGCTATGACAAGGCATCCGTGACGCGTTGGCTCCAAGGCATGACACCTCGCAACCGCGCGCCAGAGTTCATCGCCGCGGCGCTGGGCGAGTGGCTTGGACGCCCCGTCACGCCGGTGGATTTCGGGTTCCCGGCGCAGCCCCAGCGCCCGGTGGCTGCACGCGCACTGATCTACCGTGAAGACGTGGGCGAAACGCTGCACACTCTCGCCGAGCTCGGCTCCACCGATGTCTCGCGGCGCACCCTGTTGGGCACCGTGCCGTTCGTCGCGACGGCCCTCATGGAACCTCAGCGGCAATGGCTGCTGTGGCTGGTGGAGGAGGAACAGACGCCCCGTCTCGCCGCCGTCGCCGGGGGCGGTCTGGCCGCGCGGGTGCGGGCGATGATCGACATGTTCGACGAGATGGACAACAAATACGGCGGCGGTGGGGTGCGCGCCAGCATCATCCACTATCTGAGCACTCAGCTCACGCCCATGCTGCAACAGCGCAGCCAATCGCCCCACCAGCGCCGTTTGCTGTTCACGTCCGCCGCGAAGCTCGCCGCGATGGCTGGCTGGTGCTCGTACGACTCCGCCGACTACGGGCTTGCCCAGCGATACATGATTCAAGGGCTGAGGCTGTGTGCGGAGGGCGGGGACCGGGTCCTCGGTGGGCAGATCCTGGCAGGGCTGTCACACCTGGCGACCAGCCTCGGCAGCCCCTCCGAGGGTGTCTCGCTGGCCCGGGCGGGCGTCGCCACCGCCAAAACTGCGGGCAGCCCGCTGGGATTGATGCGGCTGCATGCGATGGCGGCCCGTGGGCATGCCGCTCTCGGCGACTCCCGGCGGGCCACGGCCAGTCTGCGGCTGGCCAGCGCCGCGCTGGACACGAGCAATGGACCGGACGAGGAATCGCCCTGGGTCCGGTTCCTCGACCACCACTACCTGGAAGCGGAGGCGGCCCAGGTCCATCGCGACCTCGGTGAGGCGACGCAGGCCGAACGGCTCGCCACGGCATCGGTGAAGGCGAACGGCGATCGCCGTCGACGCCAGGCGATCAGCCGCTCGGTGCTGGCCACCGCGCTTCTCCAGCAGGACCGGCTGGACGAGGCGGTAGGCACCGCGAGCCAGGCGCTGGACCTCCTGGGGGATGTCCACAGTGAACGTTCCGTCCAGGCGCTGCGTGACTTCCGTACGCGGCTGGCTCCGCTCAGGATGGAGCCCATGGTGCGTGACTTCGAGCGCAAGGCCAGGCCGCTCCTCGGCACGGCGGCCTGAGCGGGACTTTCAGTAGCCGTTCGGCGTGGGTGCGTTCTGCCCTTTGTCCACGGGGATGTTCGCCCCTGTCACCCCCCTGGACTGGCCGGACAGCAGGAAGGCGATCACGTCGGCGACCTCCTGGGGCGTCACCAGCTCCCTCCCGGGCAATTCCTGGAGGAAGTGGGCGAAGGCTGATGGATCTTCTCGCCGCATGCGGTCCCATCGCTTCCCGGGGATGAGCATCGAGCCGGGGCTGACGGCGTTGACGCGGATGCCGGAGTCGGCGAGTTCGCGCGCCAGCGAGGCGACCATGAAGATCTGGGCTGCCTTCGCCGCACCGTACTGAGCCTGCGGGCCGGGTTTCCAGCCGGAGATCGAGGCCACGACGACGATGGATCCGCCGCCGGCTGCCCGCAGATGGGGAGCCGCCGCAGTGGTCAACCGGGCCGCGTGGCCCGCGTTCATCTCCCAGGTCTCCGACCAGTCCTGATGGGTGGCCTCGGCGAGCCCTCGGCCACGTGCGCCGCCCGCGGACGCCACAACGCCATCAAGACCGCCCATCTCGGTCGCGGCATCCTCGACGAACTGCTCCAGCGCACCGGGTTCCACCACGTCCAGAGCGCGGGTGACGAGTGCTCCGGACGACTGGACTGTGTCGCGCAGGGCACTCAGCCCCTCCGGTGTTCGCGCGCATGTGGCTACTCGCGCCCCCTCCGTCAAGAGCAGGCGTACGACGTGCTCACCGAGCCCGCGGGAGCCGCCGGTGACCATGATGCGGCGGCCGACGAATCTCCCCGGTGCCGCGCGTTCCGTTCGTTTATGTGAAACGTGAGCCATCGACTCGTCTTCCTGTACAACCCGTGCGTTTCTGCGTGGGTGAGAACAACGCCAGCTCACCCTTCTGACTTCGTGCGCGTTCCGGTTGTGTGAAGGCGAACCCGGTCCGGAACGGACGGCGCTGCTGACATCCCGGCCAGATCCCCGGGTTCCCGGACCATCCGGCGGCGCCTGTCTGGGCCGCACGCCGGTATCTGGCGAACGACGTGGCCCGAGGCGAAGCGGATCGACTCACGATGCGAACCGAAGGCCGGCGCCCACCACCCCCGCTCCTCTCCCCACCGGGAGGCATACCGTGTCCCAGCCACCGTCCCTGCGCAGCAGACTCACGTTGGCCGATACCCCCAACTCCGTCAACTGGGCTCGTCGGCACACCGTCGATGTCCTTACCAACTGGTGCGTGTCCCCGGACGTGATCGAGACGGTGCGGCTCGTGGTCTCCGAGCTGATCACCAACGCGGTCCGTCATCCGGAGCAGGGCGACGAGCCGTCGCACCGCTGCGATTCCGGCACCGCGCACATCATCGAGCTGGCCCTGGAGATCGTCGGCGCTGCCGTGCGGGTGTCGGTCTGGGACCGCGATCCCAAACCGCCGCTGCTGAAAGAGGTCGGACCCGCCGCGATTGGTGGCCGAGGCCTCTTCATCGTTGCCGCGATGAGCGAGCGCTGGGGCCACTACCCACCTCATTCACGGCTGGGCAAGGTCGTGTGGGCCGAGATCCGGCTCCCGACCACCGACACCAACGGCACAGCTCACCGTCGGACACGCGCACCGGAACAGTTCGACGGAGGAGGATGCCGACCCTGCGGTGGCGGTCCGTGCCCTCACCTGGCCGAGAGCGCGCTGGTCTCCGACGGTCAGCGACACCTCGCCTCCCAGAAGCCACAACCATCTTTCCCATCGAATCAATGGCGCTCCGTCGTCGCCCGCGGGCCGTTCCTCGGTGCCCTGAGCCTTTCACCCGACGACGGGAGTGCCTCTCACAGGAGGACAGGTCAATGAGCCGGTACAAGCCATCCCCTCCCGGACCGGAGGGGGAGGCATGACCAAGTCTCCGTCGCGTCCGACGGTGATTCCGTACATCACCGCTCGCGAAGGCGAAAATGGTGAGCGGGCGTCGAAGCTCGGCGTGCGGTGGAACAGCCAGGGCTTGTGTTACGTCGACGAACGGCCGGTGGACCGGGACGAGCGAGGGGTGCTCTGGGCACGTTTGACCCAGTCGCTCCGGGACGGCATGCCGTGGGGAAAGCCCCGATGGCGCCAGGTGCATCCGTCTCGCCAGCGCGAGACGATGATGTACTTGAAGTGCCAGGTATGTGCTCAACCCGCCAGCCGCACGGATCAGGGGTATCTCTTCCTGCACACGCGACCCGCCCCCGGCACGGTGGAGCGCGGCTGGCCGGAGAAGTCGCTGACGGCCCACCCGCCGCTGTGCCTGGAACACGCCGTGGTCGCCTCCCGGCAGTGCGCTCACCTCACGGACGCCGGGTATGTGGCGCTGAGGGCCAAGCGGCCGCGGCTCTACGGTGTGTTCGGCACCGCCTACACGACGGACGCGCTCGGGCGTGCGACGCCGCTCCCGGCCACTCGTGAGCCCCTCCCGTACGGTCATCCCTTCGCCCATTGGTATCTCGCCTCGCAGATGGTCCGTCAGCTACACGACGTATGCGTCGTCGACCTCGAAACGGAACTGGCGGTCGCCGAAGACATCAAGAGTCACGGACCGCTATTCGAAGAGCCGTCAGGTCAGTAGCGGGCCGGGATCGGTGAGGCCTGTTCGCGTGGGCCGGAAGGGTCACCGTGTGGACGGGCAGCCGTTCCAGGAGGCGGGCGGTACGGCCGGCGACCGGTCCTCGCTGAGTACGGCGTTCTCCCAGCCGTCCGCCGCCCCGGGCCTCACCAGCCGGACCAGCGTCTCGGCCACCACGGGAACGGAGCGCGGTCATCGAGTACTGCACGCGCGACCGTGCGTCAGCCGCGGAAAGGGCGGGAGCGGCTTGACTTCAAGCGCGGTTGAGGTCGAATGATCGGCCCATGAACGAGATGAGCAGCACGACGAATCTCCGTGACCACGTCGAGATCACCACCCTCATCAGCGGCTTCTTCCGCGCCATGGACGAGCGGCGGTTCGACGAGGGCTGGGGTGGGGCCCACTTCACCGACGACCTGCGGACGACGACGCCGCTCGGCGTGGCCGAGGGCGCCGACGCGGTACGCGGCGTGGAGGAGGCCATCGGCCGGTTCGCCGCCACCCTGCACATGTCCTCCGACGTCCTCGTGAGGGCCGAACCGGGTGCGCGGACGGCCAGTGCCTCCTGGAACGCCCATATGACTCATGTCCACCTCGACTCCACCCTTCACGCACGAGGTGAGGGCGCCAACCCCCTGTTCACGGTGGGCGGCGTCTACGAGGCAGAGCTCCGGCGTACCGACAGTGGCTGGCGCATCAGCCGCATGTCCGTGCGGGCGGTGTGGACGATGGGCGAGCCGCCCGTCCTGCCGGAGGAGACCGCCACCCGTGTCGCGGAGCTGACTGGTTCTCCGGCATCGGGCTGAGCCCGGCGGCTCATGGGCGGCGCCCCGAGCGGTCCGGACATCCCAGGCCAACGCCGCCATACCTGTCCCGGACGTTCGGGACAGCCCAAAACCCTCGCGCCGGACACCCCCTCCAGCCATGCTCGAACGTGCCCACAACGAGAGCGCACCCACCCAAGGGGAGGGAAATCCATGCGAATCCGACGCACACTCGCCGCAGCCGCCGCCACCGCCGCACTCGCCGGTGGCCTCGCCGTCACCACCACCGCGCCCGCCACGGCCTCCGCCGCGGCCTGCTACTCCGAAACCCACCGCGACGTGAGCGACGGCTCCGGCTATACCGTCTTCGGCAAGAACACCCCCCTGCGCAAAGCGGGCCCCTACGCCGACTGCCCCTCCACTTCCATCCCGCCCAACACCCTCTTCGACATCGACTGCAGCACCGAGAACGACCTCGGAAACCTCTGGTATTACGGCGAAGCCGCAGTCGAAACGAGCAGTGGCTACGTCTACCATCGCGGCTGGATCTACGAGGCCAACATCGACATCTACTTCGCCGACATCAACCCCTGCTGACAGCCGACAACCTCGCCCCGACCCGAGGTAGTTGGGCCGGGGCGGCTTACGATCCGGCACGGCGCCCCGAGCAGACCGGCACCCGTGACCGACGTGGGGCAGTCTCCCGAGCTCGGGGCAAAGGGCCCGGCCATGTAGCGTGCGGCCGCATGGAAACAGGTGCTGCGCTGGGCTGGCGTCGCCTATCTCGTGGGGCTCGGCGGACGGATGGTGTGGGACACGTTGCGTCGCTCGGGCCGTCGGACCGAGGGCGCCGAGGCTGATCGGACCGTCGGGGACGGCGTGTTCGCCGGCTGGCGGCAGGGGCTGGTCACCAATCTCCTCAATCCGAAGGTCGGCGTCTTCTACGTGGCGGTCCTGCCGCAGTTCATCCCGGCCGGGGCTCCGCACTTCACCACGGGGGTGCTGCTGGCCTGTGTGCACATGCTGCTGGGGCTGATCTGGTCGACCGCACTGATCGGACTGGCGCGGGCATTGCGCGGCTGGCTCCGGCGTCCCGCTGCGCGGCGCCTGCTCGATCGCATTACCGGAACCGTCATCGTCGGCCTTGGCCTGCGCTTGGCCACGTCCGATTGACGGGTATTCGACGGCCTGCGGTGATCCCCCCCCCCGGGGGGGATGAACGTCCGCTGCCGGAACGAGATCCAAAGTTGATCAGGGCGCGGTGGCACTTCCACCGTCCGCCACGCCCGCCAGCCGTTCCAGTTGGTCCACCGCGCTTGGCAGGTCCGCCGTCAGCGGGTGGAGCAGCACGTGATCGGCGCCCGCGGCCAGGTGTTCGTGCAGGCGCCCGGCGACGGCGTCCTCGTCTCCCCAGGCCAGGACGGCGTCGATGAGCCGGTCACTGCGTTCGCCCGCCAGGTCCTCGTCGCCGTATCCGAGGCGCCGGTAGTTGCGCGTGTACGCGTTCTCCGTGGTGCGCCGACCGGTGCCGAGAATGGCGCGGAGCGTTCCGCGGGCCGCGGTGGCGTCGGTGGTGAGGACGAGCGCCTGGTGGGGGATCAGCAACGGGCCGGGTCCCAGGGCATCGCGTGCCGCCTCGGTGTGGGCGACCGGCTGGAGAAACGGGTGAACGCCGTCGGCGCGTTCGCCGGCCAGTTGGTGGGCCTTGGGCCCCAGCGCCGCGAGCACGCGCGGATAGCGGATGCCCGGCAGAACGCGGAGCGCCGCCTTGTCCATCCCGTCCAGGTAGTCCCGCAGGTCGCTGAGCGGGCGCCGGCCCCGCTGCCCGCCGAGTCCGAGGATCAGCCGTCCCGGATACGCCTCCGCGAGGGTGGCCGCGCCACTGTGCATGGCCATGGGGTCGCGCATGCCGATGTTGGCGACGCCGGTGCCGATGACGAGCCGGTCGGTCGCCGCGAGCGCCACGGCAAGCTGGGCGAAGGCCTCACGTCCGGCGACAGGCGCTCCCGACGGTGGCTCTCCGGTCCACAGAGAGCCGTACCCGAGCCGTTCTATCCGGGCGAGCTGCTCACGCATCACCCGCAGCGGCGTGCTCAGCATGGTCATCGGCGCGATCCACACGCCCACCCGGCCGAGCCGCCGCCGCGTTTCCTCCACCGTCATGAACGAAGCACCGTCCTCGCATCATCCGGAGCCACCCTCCGGTTCAACTCCGCGTACCATACGGAGGCAGGCTCCGATTCGCCAAACCAGGAGGCAGAAGCAGGTGAGTGAGACCGCCGGAGCGCGGCCGATGCGAGCGGATGCGCGGCGCAACAAGGAGCGGTTGCTGGCCGAGGCGCGCGTGGCCTTCGCCGCGCGCGGCACCGGCGCGTCGTTGGAGGACATCGCGGGCCGATGCGGTCTGGGGATCGGCACGCTGTACCGGCACTTCCCCACCCGTCAGGCTCTGCTGGAGGCGGTGCTCTTCGAGCAGTTCAGCGCTCTGGCGGTCAGCGGGCGCGACCTGCTCCACCACCGGTCCGCGCGCGAGGCGCTGATCACCTGGACCCGCGCCTTCGTGAGCACCACCACGACCTACCGGGGGCTGACCGCCACGCTCACCGCGACTCTCCGGGACAGGACGTCCGAGCTGCACGCCTCCTGTGAGGCGATGCGGGACGCGGGAGCGGGTCTGCTCGCGCGCGCTCAGCGGGCAGGCGGCATCCGACCGGACATCGAGGCCACGGAGTTCCTCACGCTCATCTCGGGCATCGCATGGGCGCACGAACAGGCGACGTCCACCGACCACCCCGGCCAGCTCGACCGCCTCCTGGGGATGGTGTTCGACGGGCTGACCCCGACGGGAAACGGTCACTCCTCGCCCGGGAAAAGTTCTTGAACCGGGCGCATCAGCGACAGACCGGCACGGGTGGGGCGGGCGTCGATTCGTCCCGCGGCGGGGCGTTCGTTTGTTCATCAGGGGTTCCGCACACGTTCCTCACACGTCGGCGGCCGTCGAACTAGCCTCCTCCGGCCGAACGTTTCTCGGCCAGTGCAACAGGAGAGGGCCACTCGTGACCGACACCTTCGACTCCGGCCAGACCTCCCACCAGGCGTCCGCGCGCAGGGGCTTCCTCAAGCGCGGCATCACCACCGCGGCCGCGCTCGGCGCGGTCGGGCCGTTGCAGGCGCTGAGCGCCCGGACGGCCGGCGCGGCTCCCATGACGAAGCGTTCCTCCAGCCCCGACTACGGTCCGCTGTACCCGGTCAAGGACGAGGCCACGGGCCTCGAACTGCTCCGTCTGCCCAGGGGCTTCGAGTACATCAGCTACGGCTGGACCGGCGACCTCATGTCCGACGGTACGCGGACCCCGAGCGCCCACGACGGCATGGCCGCGTTCCGCCGCCGCGACGGCAAGGTCGCCCTCGTCCGCAACCATGAACGCGGCGGCTACGACGGCGCGTTCACCGAGCCCGCCTACAACCCCGCGGCGGGCGGCGGCACCACGAACCTGGTTTTCGACCCGGACAGCGGCGCGTTCCTGGAGTCGCGCGGCAGCCTGTCCGGCACGATCCGCAACTGCGCGGGCGGCCCGACCCCTTGGGGCACCTGGCTGACCTGCGAGGAGACGACCGAGGTCGGCCCGGACGGGACGCGGCACGGTTATGTCTTCGAGGTGCCCTTCGACGGCGATGGCGACCCGGCGCCGCTCAAGGAGATGGGGCGCTTCAGCCACGAGGCCGTCGCGGTGGATCCCCGCACCGGGATCGTGTACCTGACCGAGGACGCCACCCCGTCCGGTTTCTACCGCTACCTGCCGCGCCGGCCCGGACGCCTCGCCGCCGGCGGCGAGTTGCAGATGATGGTCATCGAGACGCCGGGGGGCGGGTCGTACTCGACCTACACCGACGGCACCGGCGTCGAGTACCGGACCTCGTGGGTCACGATCCCCAACCCCGACTACGCGCCGGGGGAGACGCGTCCGGCGTTGCAGGGATCCGCGCTCGGCGGCGCGGTGTTCACCCGGCTCGAAGGCGCCTGGTGGGGCAACGAGCGCGTCTACATCGTCTCCACCAGCGGAGGTCCCACCGGGCAGGGCCAGGTCTTCGAGTACGACCCGCGCGAGGAGCGCATGGAGGTGCTCTTCGCCTCGCCCGACGCCTCCGTGCTCAACAACCCCGACAACATCTGCGTCAGCCCGCGCGGCGGGATCGTGCTGTGTGAGGACGGCAACGCGGGCGAGTACCTGCACGGCCTGACGACGGACGGGGAGATATTCCCCTTCGCGCTCAACCAGGTCGTCATCCCGCAGGGCGGCGTCCCGGGCAAGTCGGTCGCCCCCGGCGACTACTCGGGCTCCGAGTGGTGCGGTTCGACCTTCGAGCCGAGGAACGGCAACTGGCTCTTCGCCAATGCCCAGAACCCCGGCATCACGTTCGCCATCACCGGCCCCTGGCGGCGGGGATCCCTGTAACCCCGGGCCGTTCCCCGGGCGGGTGGTGGCGCCATCCCCGGTGCCGCCGCCCGCCCCCGCCCGCGAACACCCGGGACCGTTGCGTGGAGCCGATCCCACAGACATCGGGTGGTTCCGGTAACGGTGGCGCGCCGCGTGTGCCCGCCGCGACCGGTCCCCGCGCCGGTGTCGGTGCGGGGACGCGCGAAGCCGCATAAAGATCCGATGTATCGTGCGTTCAACGGCCGAAGTGGGTCGTCGGGGGCCGGTGGGATTCCGGGGCCGGGGCAGAGGGAGGTTCGCGATGTCGGTGACCGACGACGCCATTGAGGCGATCAAGCAGATGATCGTGGATGGTGAGTTGGGTCCCGGTGACCGCCTCCCCCGGGAGGCCGACCTCGCCGAGCGGCTCGGTCTGTCGCGCAACTCCCTGCGCGAGGCCGTGCGGGCGCTCTCGCTCATCCACGTGCTGGACGTGCGGCGCGGCGACGGCACCTACGTCACGAGCCTGGAGCCGTCGCTGCTGATGGACGCGATGAGCTTCGTGGTGGACTTCCACCGGGACGACACGGTGCTCCAGTTCCTGGAGGCGCGGCGGATCGTCGAGCCGGCCGCCACGGAGATGGCGGCGGTGAAGATGCCGATGGCGGACATCGAGGACCTCGGGGAGCTGCTCGACTCGCTCGGCGACAATCCCACCGTGGACGAACTGGTGGCGAGCGACCTGGAGTTCCACCGGCGCATCGCCGCCGGATCGGGCAACGCGGTGCTGGCCTCGCTCGTGGAGACCCTGTCGGGCCGCACCCAGCGTGCGCGGACCTGGCGCGGCCTGACGCAGGAGGGGGTGGTGGAGCGGACGCTCGGCGAACACCGCGCCATTCTTCAGGCGTTGATCAGGCGGCAGCCGAGTGTCGCCGGCGCCCTTGCCACCGTGCACATCGCCGGCGTCGAGCAGTGGCTTCGGGCGACGCTGGTCGACGAGACCTGAGACTGCCCGCGCCGGCTGCGCGGAAGGCCCGCGAAATCATGGGCCATTGGTCGGGTGTATGAGTCGACTCCCTCTGTACTGCTCGGGCGGTAAGGCAGGTTGACGGGAGTCTTGACGCGGATACGTCCGATGTCTAGGTTCGATGTGACGCAGATCATGCAAGGGGGTGTATCCGTGGCCCGCTTCAGCGACATTCCTGCCCGCAACGTGCGCTTCCCACCCCGCGGACGCTGGACGACTCCGACGCCATGAACCCGGACCCGGGCTGCCGGCCCGGCCGGGTCCCAGCCCGCGATGAGGATGTCATGCCCATGATCATCAGGCGATCGTCAACGCGCCGCGCCGTCCATGGTCTGCCGGAACAAGCGCGGTGAACGAGGTGACGACGATGACGAAGGCCCTGCTGGAAGTCGAGGGGGTCGACAAGAGCTTCCCCGGCGTGCGGGCGCTGCACGGCATGCGGCTGGAGCTGCGCTCCGGCGAGGTGCTCGCGCTGGTCGGCGAGAACGGCGCCGGCAAGTCCACGCTGATGAAGCTGTTGTCCGGGATCCACACCGCCGACGCCGGGGTGTTCCGGCTGGGCGGGGAGCCGTACCGGCCGACCGGCCCGCGCCACGCGACGGAGCTGGGCATCAGCATCATCCACCAGGAGTTCAACCTCGTTCCGGACCTGACCGTCGCGCAGAACATCTTCATCGGCCGCGAGCCGCGGCGCGGCCGGCTGCTGCTCGACGACCGGAGGCTCAACGCCGACGCGGCCGGGCTGCTGGAGCGGCTGGGCCTGCCCCTCGACCCACAGGCGGTCGTCCGTGAACTCACCGTCGCCAACCAGCAGATGGTGGAGATCGCGAAGGCGCTGTCGTACGAGCCGCGGGTACTGATCATGGACGAGCCCACGGCCGCGCTCAACGACGCCGAGGTCACCACCCTGCACGAGCTGATCCGCCGCTTCGTGCGGCCCGGCACCGGCGTCATCTACATCTCCCACCGGATGGGGGAGATCAAGCGGATCGCCGACCGCGTCACCGTGATCCGCGACGGCGAGTACATCGACACGCTCCAGGTGGCGTCGGCCGCGACACCGGACGTCATCGGGCTGATGGTCGGCCGGGCCATCGCCTCCGACGCCCGGCCCGAAGGGGTCCGCGCCGACCGCGAGGTGGTGCTGGATGTCCGGGGACTCACCACGAAGGCGCTGCTCACCGACGTGTCCTTCGACCTCAGGCGCGGCGAGATCCTCGGCTTCGCGGGGCTCATGGGAGCCGGGCGGACGGAAGTCGCCCGGGCCCTGGTGGGAGCCGACCCGATCCGGGCGGGCCGCGTCACCCTGCGCGGCGCGGACGTCCGCATCCACACTCCCGCCGATGCCGCCAAGCTGGGCATCGGCTACTTGAGCGAGGACCGCAAGCGGTTCGGGCTCCTGCTCGAACAGAACGTTCAGGCGAACATCGTGCTCAGCGCCCTGCGCGGTCAGTTCACCAAGGCCGGGTTCGTGCGCGACGGGGCCGTGCGGGCCGCGGCCGACCGGCTCATCGGAACGCTGCGCATCAAGACCCCGTCCGCCCAGCAGACGGCCAAACACCTGTCGGGTGGCAACCAGCAGAAGGTCGTCATCGCCAAATGGCTCGTGAAGGACTGCGACATCCTCATCTTCGACGAGCCCACCCGCGGCATCGACGTGGGCGCCAAGGAGGAGATCTACCAACTGCTCAACGAGCTGGCGGCACAAGGAAAATCGATCATCATGATCTCGTCCGAGCTGCCGGAGATCCTGCGCTTGTCCCACCGTGTCGTCGTGATGAGCGAGGGGCGGGTCACCCGCGTACTCGAAGCCGCCGAAGCGACCCAGGAAAACATCATGCACTATGCGACGCTGCGCCCCGACGAGAATCCGGCCGACGCCGCGGAACTCGGCCTCATCGCCGAGAATCCGGAAGAGAGAGCAGGACATTCATGACAACGGTGAAGTCTCCCGTGCTCGGTCGGCAGCGACAGGAGAGCGGAACGCTGGCGGTGGTCAAGAGCCGGCTTCAGCAACTGCTGGCTTTCGCCAGCCTCATCGTGATCTACACCTTTTTCGCGATCGCCAGCCCGCACTTCTTCACGTACGACAACTTCATCTCGATCCTGTTCTCGACGGTCGTCATCGGGACCCTGGCGATCGGGACGACGTTCGTCATCATCTCCGCGGGGATCGACCTGTCGATCGGCACCGGGATGGCGCTGTGCGCGGTGATGTCGGGCGTCTTCATGGTCAACGCCGGGCTGCCGGTGCTGATCGGTGTGCCCCTGACGATCCTCTTCGGCGGGTTCATGGGACTGGTCAACGGCATCAACGTGGCCGTGCTCCGGATCCCGCCGTTCATCGCGACGCTCGCGATGATGCTGGTGGCCGAAGGGCTCGCGCTGGTGGTGTCGGACAGCACCCCCATCTACTTCACCGACGTGTCCGGCTACACCGATATCTCGACCGGCCGCCTCATTTCGGGGATCGACATCCCGAACGCCGTGCTCATTCTTGTCGCGATCGCCGCCATCGCCGGCGTGCTGCTCACCAAGAGCGTGCTCGGGCGCTACACCTACTCGATCGGCAGCAACGAAGAAGCCACCGCGCTGTCCGGCATCGACGTCCGTCGCTGGAAAATCACGATCTACACCTTCGCCGGCCTCTTCATCGGCCTCGCCGGCGTGCTGATCTCCGCACGGCTCGGCTCGGCGCAGCCCGCCACCGGAATGGGATACGAGCTTCAGGCGATCGCCGCCGTCGTCATCGGCGGAACGTCCTTGTCCGGGGGCAAGGGCTCCATCGTCGGCACCGTCATCGGGGCGTTGATCATTTCCGTGCTGAACAACGGATTGCAGATCATGTCGATTCCGCAGGAGTGGCAGAACGTCATTCTCGGCTGCGTCATCCTCGTCGCCGTCTACGCCGACCGGGCTCGCAAGCAGGAAACGTGATGGATACGTTCCCGACCAGAACGAAGGAGATCTGGCGATGAAGATGAGAAGGGCCGTCGTCGCGGCTGTCTGCGCGGCCGTGGCGATGCTGACGACCTCCTGTGGCGACGACGCGTCCGGCGGCGGCGGGGGAGGGGGCGAGCCGCTGATCTCGATCGTTTCCAAGGGGTTCCAGCACCAGTTCTGGCAGGCGGTGAAGCAGGGCGCCGAGGAGGAGGCGGAAGCCCGGGGCGCCCGCGTGACGTTCGTGGGCCCGCCCACCGAGGCCGACGTGGAGGAGCAGATGAACCTCCTCACCAATGAACTCGCCAAGTCCCCGGACGCCATCGGGTTCGCCGCGCTGGACTCGCAGGCCGCCGCGCCGTTGCTGGAGCAGGCCCAGTCGCAGGACATCCCGGTGGTGGCGTTCGACTCCGGCGTGGAGAGCGATGTCCCGGTGACCACGGTGGCCACCGACAACCGGGCCGCCGCGGCGGAGGCGGCCGAGCACCTGGCGGAAGCCGTCGGCGGGGAGGGCAAGGTCGCGCTGGTGGTGCACGACCAGACCAGCCTCTCCGGCAAGGACCGCAGGGACGGCTTCCTGGAGTGGATGGCGGAGAACGCGCCGGGCATCACCGTTCTCGAGCCGCAGTACGGGGGCGGCGACCAGATGGAGTCCGCCAACATCACCCGGTCCATCATCCAGAGCAACCCGGACCTGGCGGGAATCTACGCCGCGAACGAGGGCTCGGCGATCGGCGTGATCAACGGTGTCCGGGAAAGCGGCCGGGACGATATCGCGGTGGTCGGATTCGACTCGGGTCAGGCCCAGATCGATGCCATTTCCAGCGGCGAGATGACCGGAGCCGTCACCCAGGACCCGGTGGACATGGGCCGGCAGCTCGTCGACGCGGCGCTGAAGGCGCTCAGCGGTGAGGAGTTGCCGGAACGCATCGACACCGCGTTCCACTGGTACGACCGGAACAACATCGAGGACCCGACGATCCAGGCGGCGCTCTACAAGTAGCCGGGGGCGCCGCCGTGACCGCGCACGGTCACGGCGGCGCCGGGCGGCTCAGCCGAAGGCGCGGTTCTGCCAGTCGCCGATCTCCTCGGGGCTCAGCAGGCCGGCGAAGACCGCCATCCGGTCGACGGCGCCGACGAATCGCTGGCCACCGTTCTGGTCCGCGCCGAACCGCAGTTCACGGGTCGCGCAGCCGTTGATCCCGGTGCTCGGCACCTGGGCGGTCGCGGCCTGTTGCCCGTCGAGGTAGACCGTCACCCGCCCTCCGTCGCTCATCGTGACCACGAGATCCACGAACCGGCCGGTGGGCACGACGGCGGAGGTGGTGACGTTCGTGCCGGAGCCGATGAACCGCACCGCGTTCGCCGGCGTCAGGTCGATCAGGACGCCGTCGCTTCCGTCGTCGCCGCTCGGCTGCCAGTCGAACAGGCGCCGGTGGCCGCTCGCGCTGTCCACCCTGACCTCGGCCGCGAACGTCGCCACCCGCAGGAAGCCCAGCGTCGTCGGCGCCGTCCGCAGATAGGTCTGCCCGTCCAGGCGCAGCGCGCTGCCGGTCGGGCCCGCCGCCTCGTACGCGGGATTGCCCTGCACGGTGGCGTCCCGCCCCTGGCCCGCGGAGTCCGCGACGGCGTCGCCGGAGCGCGGATCCCACGCGACCAGGGTCAGGCCGTCCTCCGGAACCGGGCAGGGCGGCCCCGGCTCCACCGTCACCAGGGCGATGGCGCTGCCGCGCCAGTCCTCGCCGGCCAGTACCGCCCCGATGCGGTGCTCCGGCCCCTCGCCCGCCCGCGGGGTGACCTCGAAGGAGAACGAGCGGGATCCGCCGTCGTGGAGGGGCGGCACCTCGCGGGCGGCGGGGGCGGCGGTCCAGCCCCCGGGCAGGTCGAGCGACAGAGTGCCGGCCGGAACCGTCCGGCCGGCCGCCGTCACAGCGACCTCGCAGGTGAACGGCGTGCCGTCCGTGCCCTGTTCCGGCACCGACAGCGCCATCGTCACCTGCGAGGTGGCCACGTAGGTGCGGCCTTCGCGCGCGCTCACGGTGATCTCGTCGCCGTCCCGCCGGACGTCGACCGGGCGGCCGGTCTCCGCGTCGCTCACCCGGAACAGGCCGGCGAACATGCCGCCGCGCACCGTCAGTTCGCCCGAGCGCCCGGCCTTCAGGGCGACCCTGGTCGGCGTTCCGCCCAGCCACTCGATGTCCACGGTGACATCGCCCCGGGCGCGCAGGCCGGTGACCGAGCCGCGCGCCCAGAAGGCCGGTACCGCCGGGAGGAGGTCGATCACCCCGTGGTGGCTCTGCAGCAGCATCTCCGCCACTCCCGCGGTGGCACCGAAGTTGCCGTCGATCTGGAACGGCGGGTGGGTGTCCCACAGGTTCGCCAGGGTGCTGTACCGCAGTTGCTCGGACAGCATGACGTAGGCGTGGTCGCCGTCGAGCAGCCGCGCCCAGAAGTTGATCTTCCATGCCTTGCTCCAGCCCGTGCCGCCGTCGCCACGGGCCGTCAGAGAGACCCGGGCCGCGTCGACGAAGGCGGAGTCCCGCCGCGGGGAGAGCTGCCGTCCGGGGTGGAGGGCGAACAGGTGCGACACATGCCGATGGGTGTTCTCCGGGTCGTCCCAGTCCTCCTTCCACTCCTGCAACTGGCCCCACGAGCCGATGCGCAGTCCCGGGTCGAGCCGGGCGAGCGTGTCGGTCAGCTCGGTGACGAACGGTCCGCGGTCGTCGACGGCCCGGGCGGCCTCCGCGGTGCCGGTGAGGAGGTCCCACACGATCTGCTGGGACATCGACGCGCCGGCGGAGAAGTCGCCCTGCTCCGGCGAGAAGCTCGGCGACACCACGAGCGCGCCGTCCCTGGGGTCGGGGACGAGTTGGTCGATCCAGAACTGCGACAGCGCCTTCATCACCGGGTAGGCGCGCTCCCGCAGGAACGTCTCGTCACGCGTGAACAGGTAGTGCTCGTAGTAGTGCTGCGCCAGCCAGGCGCCGGCCTCGGGGAACCAGAACGCGGTCGGCCAGTCGTGCACACCGGTGAAGCCGTACGGATTCGTCTCGTTGTGCACCACCCAGCCGCGACTGCCGAACATCTCACGCGCCGTGACCTCCCCCGGGGGCACCATCGAATCGACGTAGTCGAACAACGGTCCGGTGGTCTCGGAGAGGTTGGTGGTCTCGGCGGGCCAGTAGTTCATCTGCAGGTTGATGTTGACGTGGTAGTCCGCGCTCCACGGCGGGCTCGTCGAGTTGTTCCACACGCCTTGCAGGTTCGCCGGCAGAGAGCCCGGTCGGGAGGAGGAGATCAGCAGATACCGGCCGTACTGGAAGTAGAGCACCTCCAGCGCCCTGCGCGCCGCCGGCTCGGCGGTCGCCTCCTGATACGCGCTGAGCAACTCGTCGGTGGGGACGCCGGGGTCTTCCGCGCCGAGGTGCAGCTCCACCCGGTCGAACAGCTCGCGGTAGTCGGCGACATGCGCCGACCGCAGGGCGCCGAAGTCCTGGCTGGCCGCGCCGTCGACCCGCTCGGTGACCGGGCCGTGCGGGTCGGCGCCCGTGCGGTAGGCCGGGTATTGGGGGGCGTAGTCGGTCCCGGCCGCGAGGATGAGGGTCACCGAGTCCGCGCCGGCCACGGTCACCGAACCGTCTGCGTTGTCCGTGCGTGTGCCGCCCTGGTTGAGGATCTGGATCTGGGCCTCGTAGCGCAGCCCGTTGTCGTTCAGCGCGCCGGAGAGCGTGATCCGGCCGCCGCTCGCGGTGATCCGCCGCGACCGGTTGGCCGCGGTGGTGACCGAGACGGTGAGTCCGACCGAGCCGGGCCGGTCCGCCGCGAACCGGGCGACGATCACGTTGTCCGGGGCGGAGGCGAAGTACTCGCGGGTGTGGGTCACGCCGCCCGACACGTAGGCGACGCCCGCGACAGCCTCCGCGATGTCCAGATGACGCCGGTAGCCGCTCACGTCCGCCGGCTGCCCCGTCATCTCTATCCAGACGTCGCCGAAGATCTGGTAGGCGCCGAAGTGCGTCTTGGGCTGGCCGAGTTCGCCGGCGACCCACTCGGGGTCGGCCCGCAGCTCGTCGTCGATCCGCCGCCGCACCCCCGCGATGGCGCCGGGACGGGGAGCGGTCCAGTTCCCGAAGTCGTAGCCCGGCGCGCCGGGTCCGCCCAGCCAGAGCGTCTTCTCGTTGAACTGAAGCTGTTCCTTCGCGACTCCGCCGAAGACGCACATGCCCAGGGCGCCGTTGCCCAGCGGAAGGGTCTCCGACTCCCAGCTCGTCGCCGGCTCGTCGTACCAGAGCGTCAGGCCGGCGGCCGATCCCGGCACACCGGCCCGATCACCGGCCGCCGCCGACGCGACCGCCGGCGGAGCCAGCCCGAAAGCCGCCGCCGCGCCCGACACGCCGGCCATGAACACACGTCTGGGGACGCCCCGATGGGTCATCACGGCCCCTCGCCTTCGAAGTCGCTGGTGACATTGGCCACCTCGGAGGCTATAGATCGGATGTCTGACGCGTCTATACGTTGCACTGTAGGTTTTATCGCCTACTTCGGAGAGATACACCCGACCAATCGCCGGGCCGCGCTGCGGCCCTGTCTCCGGCGGCAGCGGTGTCCGAAATCGGTTGTCCGCCCCGGGAGTCGCGTGCTGGGATCGGCGCGGGATCGCCGGCCGGTGACCGATACGGAAGGACTGCGCGATGAGTGACTGCCCTTTTTGCCTCATCGGCCGCGGCGAGGTGGACGGTGACCTCGTGGCCCACCGGTCACCGAACGTCTTCGTCGTCCCCGCGCTGATGCAGCGCGCCAACAACCCCGGACACACGCTGGTCCTGCCGGTCGAGCACGTCACCGGCCTGGACACGGCCGGTCCGGCTCTCCTGGGCGAGGTGTTCAACGTCACCGCGGCGGTCGTCGCCGGGGTCCGGGCGGCCTTCGGGGCGGTGGGCAGCACGATCGTGCAGAACAACGACGCGCCCGGCCAGGTCCTCCACCACCTGCACGTGGGCGTGATCCCGCGCTTCCCGGACGACGGCTACCGGGTGCCCGAACCGGCGCTCTTCGAAGGCCCTCGCTCCGTGCGCGCGGAACAAGCGGCGGCGCTGCGGCGGGTGTTGACGGGTCCGAGCCTCGGCTGAGCGGGTGGGCGGCGCTCGGGCCGCCGTCCTCGTCAACGGAGGCGGCGGCTCCACCGCGGCCGCGCGCCGCTGTGCGGTCGTCGCGGCACGTTGGTGCCCATACGCTTGTCCCGGCAGCGCCGGCGTTCGGACGCGGTGGCCGACCGATCGAGGACGTGCGGGGCCGCCCCGGCTTCTTCGCCTTCCCGGCGGTCGACGGCGGCGTCGGCGAGGTGACCGAGGCGCTGTGTTTCTGCGAGGGCCTGGCGGTCGCGGCCGGTGCCCCGCCGGAGGCCGTGGACTTCGCGCTGTTCGTCGCCCAACGCGCCCGGCACGCCACCCTCCTGGCGGAGGGCGGCTATCTGCCCGTGCTCCGCGACTCCGTGGACCTGGTGCCCGCCGGCCCGATCCGGCTGCCCGCGGAAGAGCTGTCCCGGGCCACCGCCGTTCAGCTCGCCCCGGAACAGTTCCACAGCGCCGGGCTGGCCGGCCGGATCGGTGACAGCACCGTGGGCCTGTTCACGGGAACGGTCACCCCCGCCGGGGCCGCGGCCGACATCGGCGCGGCGGCCGGGTAGTTCCCGCGAGCCGTCTCAGTCGGTGGCGCCCAGCGCCTTCGCCACCGCGCCGCGCACCTCCGCGTCGTCGGGTGCGGGCGTGCCGCGGGCGGTGGCCAGGTGGGCCAGGGAGGTCATCTCGACGTCCGGGAGCCCGCAGGCGGTGAAGGACGTGAACGCGCTCAGGTCCGGGGACACGTTCAGGGCGAAGCCGTGGCTGGTCACGCCGCCGCGGATGCGCATGCCGATCGAGGCGATCTTCCGGTGGTCGGGGGTCCAGACGCCGACCAGGCTCTGGGCGCCTGGTGGGGTGTCGCGGCGCACGGCCGGGAAGCCGAGCGAGTCCAGGGCGCGGATCAGGCCGTTCTCCACCCAGCGCACGATGTCCCCGGGGCCGCGCTCGCGGAGGTTGATCACGAGGTAGCCGATGAGCTGACCGGGGCCGTGGTAGGTCGCCTGGCCGCCGCGGTCCACCTCGACCAGCGGGATCGTGGTGCCGCGCGGCAGTTCCTCCGGCGGGGTGCGGGCGCCGTAGGTGATCACCGGTGGGTGGTGGAGCAGGACCAGCCGGTCGCCGATCAGGCCCTCCCGGCGCTGCCGTACCCACTCCGTCATGCGCGCGATGGCCTCCTCGTAGGGGACCTCGCCCAGGTCGACGCGTTCCAGCGTGTGTTCGTCCACGTCCCCCGAGGCTACTCCGGCGCATAGGCCCTGTCCGGCCGATCTGGCCGGACAGGACTTAGCCCTCCCGGACGAGCAGCGCGACGGGGTCGGAGGTCAGGAGCTGGCCGAGGCGGACCGTGCCGGACGCGGAACGGCCGCTCAGCGCGTCGTGCCAGGTGCCCGGCGGCAGCGGGAGTCGCGTGGTCTCCCAGCCGCCGGCCGCGGTCAGCCGCCGGGTGAGGCGGGTGACCACCGTGATGACGCGCCCGGCGCGCGCGAACGCCAGGCAGTGGTCGGCGGCCGGCCCGTCGGCGGCCAGCGGCTCGTAGGCGCCCAGCTCGCCGAACCACTCGGCGTGGTCCCGGCGCAGCCGCAGCGCCGTCGCCGTCAGCCGCAGCTTCTCGGTGGCCAGGTCGTATCCCGTGCTCAACGCGTCGTCCAGCGCCGCCAGTTGGGCGATGGGCAACTGCGGCAGCCGCCGGTTGTCCGGATCGACCAGGGCCAGGTAGTGCCGCTCGCTGCCCCGGTAGACGTCCGGCACGCCCGGCATCGTCAGATGGAGCAGGGCCGCGCCCAGGATGTTCGCCCGCACCTGGGGTGCCAGTTCGCGCGCGAACTCCGTGAGCGGATACAGCGGCGGACCGCACGGGCCGGCCAGCACGAAACGTTCCACCGCGGCCTCGTACGCGCCGTCCTGCTCGGTCCAGCTCGTGTGCAGCCCGGTCTCGCGCACCGTCTTCAGCAGCGCGGCCAGCAGCCGCTCCCGGTCGGGGAAGCCCAGCGCGAACGCCGTCTGCCAGGTCGTCCACGCCAGATGCGGATCGGGCGCGCGCGCCCCGGCGCGGGCCGTGTCCTCGGTGAGTCTGGTCACCAACTCCGCCCAGGCCCGCGGGTGTTCGCTCAGCGCGGCGACGGTGGCGCGGACGTCTCCGCTGCGCTTGGTGTCATGGGTGGACAGCACCGTGCCGGTCAGCGGCCAGTCCCGCTGGATCCGGGCGCAGAACGCGTGGAACGCGGCCGGCGGCAGCGCGGGCACCCCCGGGTCCCCGCCGACCTCGGCGGCGGACAGCAGCGGCGCGTACCGGTAACAGGCCGTGTCCTCCATCGCCTTGGCGCGCAGCGCGGACGACACCTGGGCGAAGCGCACGCGGAAATCGGTCAGCCCCTCGCCCTCGCCGAACCGCCCCAGCGCCAGCTCCCGCACCGTGTCCACCGCCGTGGCCTCGGCCGGTACCGCGAACGCCGTGCGCGCCCCGTCCGCGGCCGTGACCAGCATCGCCTCGTCCACCGGCGCGGGCGGCGCGTCGCCCGTGACATAGGGCCGGTAGACCGGCAGCCGCACCAGCAGCTCCATCAGGGCCGAGCGGAGGGTCCAGGGCGCGTGGTCGCGCAGCCGCAGCTCGGGTACCGCCGCGCACACATGAACGGCCGTGCGCGTGAGCCGGTCGCACTCGGCCGCCAGCTCATGGCTGATCATCTTGTAGGCCGCGCGCCGCACGGTGGCCGTCCACTCGCCGCCCAGGTCCGGCGGCGCGCCGGTGAACGCCCGGTAGTGCTCGGTGAGTTCGGCGGCGCCGTCGCAGTCGGTGAACATCGCGTCGATGTGCCGCAGCGCGTCGTACCCCGTGGTGCCGGCGATGGGCCAGCCGGTGGGCACCTGCTCGCCCGGGCCCAGGATCTTCTCCGCGACGATCCAGGCCCCGCCGGTCCGCCGGTGCAGCCGCTGCAGATAGCCGCCGGGATCGGCCAGGCCGTCGGGGTGGTCCACCCGCAGCCCGTCCACGACGCCCTCGTCCAGCAGCCGCAGCACGGTGGCGTGCGTGGCCTCGAAGACGGCGGGGTCCTCCACCCGCAGCCCGATCAGCTCGGAAATGGCGAAGAAACGACGGTAGTTGACCTCGGTTCGGCCCAGCCGCCACCACGCCAGCCGGTAGTGCTGCGCGTCCAGCAGCTCCGGCAGCGACAGCTCCTCGGTGCCCGGGCGCAGCGGGAAGCGGTGGTCGGCGTAGCGCAGCGTGCCGTCCACGACCGACAGCCGGTCCAGCTCCCCGCCCAGCGGCCCGCCGAGCACCGGCAGCAGCACCCGCCCGCCGCCCGCGGCCCAGTCGATGTCGAACCAGCCGGCGCGCTCCGCCGCCGGGCCGTCCCGCAGCACCTCCCACAGCGGCCCGTTGAGATCGGTACGCGCCGGCACCGCCATGTGGTTGGGCACGATGTCCAGCACCAGTCCCAGACCGTGCGCGCGCGCCTCGGCGGCCAGCCGCCGCAGCCCCTCCTCGCCGCCCAGCTCCTCGCGGATCCGGTCGTGGTCGGTGACGTCGTACCCGTGCGCCGAGCCGGGAACGGCCTCCAGCACGGGCGAGAGGTGGAGGTGGGAGACGCCCAGGGAGGCCACGTAGGGCACGATCTCGACGGCCGCGGCGAACGGGAAGTCCGGCTGGAGTTGCAGCCGGTACGTAGCCGTGGGCGTGTGGCGCGCTCGCGTCATGCAGACCCTCTGCCCCGACGGCCGCGCCGACAAGCGCAGTTGATTCCCGACTGTGCTGCGGCTGCGGCCGGTGCCGCAGTAGGCTTCCTTGATCCATCAGCGGGGCGGAAGGCGGTGCAGGCGGTGAGCTCTTCGGGGCTGGAACTGCCCTCGGGGAACGGGGGTGAGACCGCCGAGGTGTCCGCCGGGGCGGTCCCGGTGCCGCGCCCGGTGGAGATCGGGGCCGACCTGGAGTGGAGCGCCCAGGACTGGTCGGAGGTCCGCACCCGGGTGGAACGGGCGGGCCGCGCGTATGTCTGGCTCAATCTGGTCGAGCAGCGGCTGCGCTCCGTCGTCGCCGCCGTGCTGCGCCCGGTGTACGAGCCGGTGCACGGCGAGGAGTGGGAGATCGCCGCCGCCGGGCCCACCGGGCAGGAGTGGGTGCAGCGGGCCGCGGCCCTGCGCGAGGTCAGCCGCCGCAAGGGGCATCTGCTCGATCCTGCCGATGACACGGTGCTCGCCTTTCTCACCCTTCCGCAACTGCGTGAACTCATGGTGCAGCACTGGCCGTGCTTTGCGCCGTATTTGGACAACAGGCGCGAGGTCGAACTCACCCTCGACGAGCTGGAGGTCGCCCGCAGCGCCGTCAGCCGCAACCGCGGCATGAGCCGGGCCGTCCTCGACCAGGCCGAGCGCGGCTGCGCCCGGCTGCTGCGGCTGCTGGACTCCGGGGCCCCGCCCTCGGCCGGGCGGCTGCCCGCCGACGCGGTGGAGCGGCTGGTGGGCGAACGGTTCACCGATGTGGCCGGGGTGCACCCGGACCGGGTGCGGCTGCAACGGCAGCTCCCGGCCGAGGATCTGTTCGGCGGTGCCCGGCGGCTGGACGCGGTCGGCATAGGGCTCGGGCTCCTCGTGCAGAACTACCCCGGCCGCCGCCTGGTGCGCCTGGGCCAGTCCGGCTGCCGGCTGCGGCTCCTCTTCCTCAACCCGGCCAGCGGCGCGATGCGGCGGCGCGAGCGCGAGCTCGGACTCAAGCGCGGCGAGCTGGGCCGCACCGTGGAGACGAACATCCTCCATATGCGCCGGGTGCGCGCCAAGGTCCGGGACCCCGAGGCGTTCCAGATCCACGTGTTCGACGACACCCCCCGTTTCAGCGCCTACTTCGTGGACGCGGACAGTCCCGACGGGGTTGCCGTCGTCCAGTCCTACCTCAGGCGCAGCCGCGGCATGGAGACCCCGGCGCTCGTGCTGCGGCGGGCCGGGCGGGAGATAGTGCAGCGCGACGACCCGGCGGCCGACGGGGAGCTCAGCCTGTACGAGACGTACCGCGAGGAGTTCGAGTGGGCGTGGGAGGACTCCCGGCCCGTCTCGTGACTGTCCTACCGCCGCCGTAGGCTGCCCCCATGGATTCGAACGGGAATGCGAACATCTATGTGGCGCTCCTGCGCGGCATCAATGTGGGCGGCCACAAGAAGGTGCCCATGGCCGAGCTGCGGCTGCTGCTGACCGAGCTCGGGCACGGCTCCGCCCGCACCCTCCTGGCGAGCGGCAACGCGGTCTTCACCGCGCCGGCGGCCGACCCGGGTGAGCTGACCGCCGCGCTGGAGAAAGCCATCGCCGAACGGTTCGGCTTCCCCGTCGACTGCCTCGTGCTGACCCGCGACGAGCTGCGCGCGACCGCCGCGCGCTGCCCGTTCCCCGCCGACACCATCGACCCGGCCCGGCTGCTGGTTCTCTTCCTGGACCGGCCGCCGGCCGACACCCCGTTCGCCGCCCTGGACCCGGTCGCCCTGGCCCCCGACGAATTCCGGCTGGGGGAACGGGAGATCTTCGCGCACTTCCCCGATGGCATGGGCCGCAGCAAGCTCGGCGACGCCCTGGCCGCCGCCCCGCGCGGCTGCAAGGCCACCGGCCGCAACTGGCGCACGGTCACCAAGCTGCTGGAGCTGGCCGGGTGACCGGGCGCGCCGGGGGCGTTGTCCGCTCTCGGCGAATCTGCTGACGGCAGGGCGGGCTTCCGCTTCCGGGCCGGGCGGGGGAAGGCTGGCCGTCATGAGCGGCAGCACACATCTCCTGGTCCTGGGCGGAACGGAATTCGTCGGCCGGGCCGTCGTCGAGGAGGCCCTGGCCCGCGGCTGGGACGTCACCGTGTTCAACCGGGGGCGCGCCGAACCGCCGCCCGGCGTCACCGCGCTGCGCGGGGACCGCGCGGATCCCGACGGGCTGGCGGCGCTGGACGGCGGCACCTGGGACCTCGTCGTCGACACCTGGAGCGCGGCGCCCGTCGCCGTCCGGGACGCCGCCCGGCTGCTGGCCGGCCGGGCGCGCCACTACGCCTACATCTCCAGCCGGTCGGTCTACCGCTGGCCGATGCCCGCCGGCCTCACCGAGGACGGCCCGGTGGTGGACGCCTCGCCCGACGCCGGCCCGACCGAGTACGCGAACGACAAGCGCGGCGGGGAGCTCGCCGCACAGGCCGAGTTCGGTGCCGAACGGACGCTGCTCGTCCGCTGCGGCCTCATCCTCGGCCCCTGGGAGAACGTCGGCCGGCTGCCCTGGTGGCTCAACCGCGCCGCCCGCGGCGGCACGGTGCCCGCGCCCGGCCCGCGCGACCTGCCGTTGCAGTACATCGACGCCCGCGACCTGGCGATCTGGACCCTGGACGCGGCCGAACGCGAACTTTCCGGCCCCTACGACCTGGTCAGCCCGCCCGGGCACACCAGCATCGGCGAACTGCTCGACCTGTGCGTCCACGTCACCGGCTCCGCCGCCGAGCTGCGCTGGCTGGACCCGGAGGCGGTCGAGGCCGCCGGGGTCGCGCCCTGGACGGAACTGCCCCTGTGGACCCCGCCCGGTGAGTTCCACGACGCACTGCACGGCTCCGATGTGTCCAAGGCGCTGGCCGCCGGGCTGCGCTGCCGGCCCGCCGCCGAGACGGTCGCCGACACCTGGGCCTGGCTGGCCGGCCGCGACGGCGTCCTGCCGGACCGGCCCCCGCGCGCCGCGCTCGGCCTGGACGCGGAGGCCGAGACGCGGCTCCTCAGCGCACGCTAAGGGGCGGCGTCACCGGCAGGCCGGCCCGCCGCCACGCCTGGAAGCCGCCGGCCAGGTCGGTGGCGCGGCGCAGCCCGATGGCCACCAGCGACGCCGCGGCCAGCGAGGACGCGTAGCCCTCGTCGCAGAACACGATCCAGCGCACGTCCGGGCCGGTCGCCTCCGGCACGGACGCGCCGCTGGCCGGGTCCAGGCGCCACTCCAGATGGTTGCGCTCGATGACCAGCGCGCCGGGGATCGTGCCCGCCGAGCGCTGGAACTCCGGGCGGGTGTCCACCAGTACGGCACCCGCCCGCACCGCGGCGTGCGCCTCCCGCGGGCCGAGCCGGTTCAGGCCGCGGCGCACGGCCGCCAGATGCTCGTCGATCGGCATGGCGCTACTCCGTCACCGCGTCGGTGCGCACGAGCGTGAGCCCGCCGTCCGCGTCCTGCGCGTAGTAGGACTGGGTCGTCAGGGCCGGCGCGTAGGCATGGATGCTCACGGCGGGCCGCGCGCCCCGGTTGGTCACCTGGTGGATGTGGCGCGGGCCGAACGCCCGCACGGCCCCGGTGCCCAGCAGCCGGGGCGCCGGCGCGGGCGCGTGGAACGCGCGCTCGGTCAGGGCGCCCTCCACCACGCCGAACGAGCCGGCGGAGCCGCCGTGGTCATGGATCTCGGTGCCCTGGCCCGGCAGCCAGGTCAGCAGCCACACCTCGTGGTCGGCGGTCACCTCCAGCCGCCGGTAGTGGCGGCCGGGGGAGGTGAAGCGCACCAGCGGGCGCCACAGTGCGGGACGGGCGGCGAACCGGCGCACGGTGTCGGCGAGTTCGCCGGGGGAGAGCACGACAGGAGTGGGCAGGGACATGGTGAACCTCGCAACGGTGTCGTCGGCGGGCGGAGACGGGGAAAACCACCGCGCCCACGGCGGAACACCGGGCGAGAGCGCGGTCGTTCAGAAACGACGACCGCGGCGACACAGCGCGCTGGCGACGCGGACGAGGTCCACGTGCCATCGGGAAAAGAAGCGCTTGCTGGTCGGCATGGAATCACAGTGACAGCGGCGCGCGGCGCCGGTCAAGCCGGGGTCCGGCGAAGGGGCCGGCGGGGAAAACAAATACCTTGACGGCCAAGAGAACGGCTGGCATGCTCACCTATCGTGAGCCAGGCTGACTTTCTCGTAGTGCGCCTGCACGTCGATCTCCGACGGCAGGCCAGCGCCATCTGTGCCGCCGGTCGCTGACCCGCGCCAGCCGACGTTCGCCCGCTCACACTTTTCCCGCCCTTCGCCACGCGTCTGTTCGCGTGTGCCCCGGCGCGCGGGACGAATTCGGCTGCCTTCGCACCCCTTTTCCGGCACAGAATCCCGAAAGGCAGCACCGCATGACCACCACCGGTTTCGACATTCGCAGGATCGGCGGGCGCATCGGCGCCGAAATCACCGGCGTCGACATCGCCGGCGACCTGGGATCCGGCGTCGTTTCCGAGATCAACTCCGCGCTGATCGAGCACAAAGCGCTCTTCTTCCGGAACCAACGCCTGGACGACGCCGCGCAGATCCGGTTCGCCTCGCTCTTCGGCGAGCTCACCACCGCCCACCCCACCGTGCCGGCCGCCGAGGGGCAGCCGCACATCCTGCCGGTCAACGGCGCGGAGGGCATCCGCTCCAACCGCTGGCACACCGACGTCACGTTCGTCCGCACACCCCCCAAGGCGACGACGCTGCGCAGCCTCGTCGTGCCCCCCTTCGGCGGCAACACCCTGATCGCCAACTCGGCCGCCGCCTACCGCGACCTGCCCCGGCCGCTGCGCGAACTGGCCGACGGGCTGTGGGCCGTGCACACCAACGACTACGCCGAGCCGCGCAACGCCAAGGCCGCCGAGCACCGCCGGCAGTGCGTCTCCCGGAAGTACCAGACCGCGCACCCCGTGGTCCGCGTGCACCCGGAAAGCGGTGAACGCGGCCTGTTCATCGGCGGGTTCGCCCAGCGGATCGTCGGCCTGAACGCGGACGAGTCCCGCGACATCCTGCGCATCCTCCAGAGCTATGTGACCCGCCCCGAGAACGTCGTGCGGTGGAGCTGGGCGCCGGGCGACCTCGTCCTCTTCGACAACCGCATCACCCAGCACTACGCGCCCGACGACTACGGCGACCTGCCGCGCCTGCTGCACCGGGTCACCGTCGCCGGGGACGTGCCCGTGGGCATCGACGGAGAGCACAGCCGCGTCGTCGAGGGCGACGACGCGCAGCATTACACGCCCGCCGTGGCGGCCTGACCGATTCCACAGGAAGGAGCCGACCATGCGGCACCTCACCGCTCTCCCCGACCTGCCCGACCTCACCGTGACGCTCGTGCCGGAAAGCCCCGAGGCCACGAACAGCACCGTGCCGCTCGTCGGTTATCTGGTCCTGGCCCCGGCCGGGACCCAGCCGAACCAGCTCACCGAGCTGATCAACGCGTCCCGCACCGCGGCGCCGCCCCCGGCCCCGGCCACCGGGCGGGGCATCACGGTCGACACCGAGGAACGCACCGCGACCGTGGACGGCCGGCCGCTGCGCCTGACCTACCTCGAATTCGAGCTGCTCGCCCACCTGGTGAAGCACCCCCACCGGGTCTACACGCGCGAGCAGTT
Organism: Streptomyces litchfieldiae; assembly: GCF_031845365.1. Taxonomy (NCBI): domain Bacteria; kingdom Bacillati; phylum Actinomycetota; class Actinomycetes; order Kitasatosporales; family Streptomycetaceae; genus Streptomyces; species Streptomyces litchfieldiae. The sequence goes on along the minus strand of NZ_JAVREL010000008.1, from coordinate 158,288 downwards.
GGTCGCCACCATCTGGGGCTACGGCCCGGTGGGGGACCAGCGCACGGTGGACGTCCACGTCGCGCGGCTGCGCCGCAAGCTGGGCGCGGCGCACCGCGAGCGGATCGTCACGGTCCGCCGGGTGGGCTACAAGTACACGCCGCCCGGGAGCTGACCGTTCGGTGGCGCGTCCTGTGCCGGGCTCAGCCCGCGAGCAGGGCGCGCAGCCGGGGGCGGGCCGCCGCCGCGTACCGGGCGAGCAGCAGCCGGGCCAGCTCGGGTGCGTCCCCCAGCACCGGGGCCACGAGGTCGGCGCCCGCCTCCCGGGCGCCGGCCAGGATCCGGTCGGGCAGCCGGCCCGGCGCGATGACATAGGGGGCCACGGCCACCCGCCGGACGCCGTCCGCGCGCAGCGCGCGGACGGCGTCCGCCGTCGTGGGCCGCGACGCGGACGCGAACGCCGGCCGCACCGCGCACCAGCCGCCGGTGCGCCGCCAGTGCCGGGCGAGCCGGCCGATCACCGCGATCGCCTCGGGGTCGGTGGAGCCGGCCGCGGCCAGCACGACACCGGTCGCCGCCTGGTCGGCCGGGTCGAGCCCGGCCTCGGCCAGCCGCCGCTCCAGCGCGGCGAGCAGCGGCGCCTCCGGGCGCGGCGTCTGCCCCAGCCCCAGGACATCCGCCTGCCGGATGATCAGTCCCGGCAGCCGGGCGGCCTGCTCGCCGAGGACCGCGGGGATGTCCGTCTTGGCGTGGAAGGCCCGGGTCAGCAGCAGCGGGACGGCGACGACGTGGCGTTCTCCCTCGGCGTGCAGCCGGGCGAGGACCTGGTCGACGCGCGGCACGTTGAAGTCGAGGAAGCCGGTGACGACGCGCAGCCCCGGCGCCAGCGACCGGGCCCGCGCGGTGAGCGCGGACACGGTCGCGGCGTGCCGGGGATCGCGGCTGCCGTGGGCTATGACCAGCAGGGTGGGGGAGGTCATGACACTCGGGCGAGCAGGCCGCGGCTGCGCAGCACGCGGCGCTCCAGCGGCGAGAAGAACAGCAGGTCGATGGCGACGCCGACGACCAGGATGAGGATGATCGTGGCGAGCACGCCGGACATGTTCTGCATGGTCCGGAAGCCCTCCATGAGCTGGCCGAGGCCGGTGCCCAGGCTGGGCGACTGGACGATCAGCTCCGCCGCCATCAGGGACCGCCAGGAGAACGCCCAGCCCTGCTTGAGCCCCGCCAGGTAGCCGGGCAGCGCGGCCGGCAGCAGCACGTGCCGGACGCTGGTCAGGCCCCGGGCGCCCAGCATCCGGCCGGCCCGCAGATACAGCGGCGGGATCTGGTCGACGCCCGCGACGATGCCGTTGGCGATGGACGGCACGGCACCGAGCAGCACCACCGCGTAGATGGTGCCGTTGGTCAGGCCGAACCAGATGATCGCGGCCGGCACCCAGGCGATCGACGGCAGCGACTGGAGGCCGGTCAGCACCGGCCCGATCGCGGCCCGGACCAGCTTGACGCGGGCCACCACCAGGCCCAGCGGGGTGCCGACGGCCACCGCGATGAGGAAGCCGAGGATGCCGCGCGAGACGCTGGTCCAGATGTACTCGAACAGGGTGCCCTGGAGCCACATCTCCTTGAACTCGGCGCCCACGTCCGCCGGGCTCGGCAGCAGATAGTCCGGCTGGACCTCGGCCCAGTAGGCCAGTTGCCAGACGAACAGCACCAGGCCGACGGCCACGATCGGCGGCAGCACCTTGGTCAGCAGGATGCGGCCGATGGGCAGCCGCTCGGCCGCCGGGGCGGTCTCCAGCGCGTCGAGCCCCGCCTCCAGACCGGCGAGGTCGTTCGTGCCCGCGCGCTTCTCGCGGGTCTCACTGCTGGCCATGGCGGCGGATCTCCTCCCGGAGGCGTTCGGTGATTTCCACGGAGAGCGCGGACACCTCGGCGTCCTCGATGCGGCGCGGCTGGTCGATCCGCACCTCCCACTCGTGCACGATCCGGCCCGGGCGCGAGGACAGCAGAACGACCCGCTGGGCCAGGCGCACCGCCTCGCGCACGTTGTGCGTGACGAACAGGACCGACACGCCGGTCTCGTTCCAGATCCGGGTCAGCTCCTCGTGCAGCACGTCCCGGGTGATCGCGTCGAGCGCGGCGAACGGCTCGTCCATCAGCAGCAGTTGGCTGTCCTGGGCGAGCGCCCGGGCCAGCGCGACGCGCTGCCGCATGCCGCCGGACAGTTCGTGGACGCGCTTGCCGTAGGCGCCCTGCAGGCGGACCAGCGCGAGCAGCCGCTCGGCCTCCGGCCGGCGCTCGTTCTTCGGCAGGCCGCGCAGCCGCAGCGCCAGCTCGATGTTCCGGCCGGCGGTCAGCCATGGGAAGAGCGCGTGGTCCTGGAACATCAGGGCGGGGCGCCCGCCGGGGACCGAGATGGTGCCGGCGGACGCCGCGTCCAGCCCGGCGGTCAGGTTCAGCAGCGTCGACTTGCCGCAGCCCGAGGCACCGAGCAGGGTGACGAACTCCCCGGGGGCGACATCGAGACTGATGTCGTCCAGCACGAGCTGCTGGCGGCCGGGCCGGCCGAAGGACTTCGACACGTGGTCGAGGCGGACGGCGTACTCGGGTCCGGCCTGATCGGCACTCTCCGGCTTGTCCTTCTTATCCTTCTTGTCCTTGTCGAGGGCGAGGGCCATCGGTGTCACCTCCTGGGTGGTGTGGGGGGCCGTCACTCGACGCCGAGGCCGGCGTCCTCAGTGATCTCCGGAAGCCCTTCCTCCGCCAGTACCCGGTTGAGGATGGAAAGGTCGTAGATGCCCGTGAGGTCGGTCTCCTCCAGCAGGCCGGCGTTGATCGCGTTCTCCGCGCCGGTCTTGAGGGTCTGGGCCAGCGGGTCGTTGAGGAACTCGACGTGGTCGAACGCCGGGTCCAGCACCTCCGGGGGCAGCTCGCTGCCGCCCGGCAACTGGGCCAGCGCGCTGTTGAACTGGCTCTTCGCCTCGTCCGGGTGCTCGTTGATCCAGGCGTTGGTGCGCACGACGCCGCGCACGATGGCCTCGACGACGTCCTCGTGCTCGGCCAGGAAGTCCTGCGAGGCGATCACGTGGGTGACGACGTACTGGCCGTTCTCCCACAGCTCGCCCTCGTCGAGCAGCGTCTCGGCGCCGCGGCTGACGAGGTTCGCGGCGGTGGGCTCCGGGACCCACGCCCCGTCGATGTCGCCGTTGTCGAACGTGGCCGGGATCTCCGCGTTGGGGATGCGGAACACCTCGACATCGCCCGTGCCGTCCTGCGGGTTCACCTCGTAGCCCTGGCCGGCGAGGTAGTTGAGCAGCGCGACGTCCTGCGTGTTGCCGAGCTGGGGGGAGGCGATGCGCGCGCCCTCCAGCTCGTCCAGGCTGGACACCGCGTCCGGGTTGACCACGAGCGCCGCGCCGCCGGAGGCCGCGCCCGAGACGATGCGGAGGCTCTCGCCGCCCGACTGGGCCCAGCCGTTGATCGCCGGGTTCGGGCCGAGGAACGCCACGTCCAGGTCGCCCGCGTTCAGCGCCTCGATCGCGGACGGGCCGGCGTTGAAGATCTGCGGAACGGCCTCGGTGCCGCCGAGCGCCTGCCGTATCAGGCCGTCGTCCTGGAGGCCGACCACGGCGGTGGCGTGGGTGATGTTGGCGAAGTAGCCGATGTTCACCTGATCCGTGGACAGGGCGGGGGCGTCCCCGGAGCCGGACGGGGCCGGGGTGTCGTCCTCGGCCTCGGAGCCGTAGCCGCAGGCGGCCAGGGTGCCGACGAGGAGCGGCAGGGCCGCCGCGCCGGCCAGCAGGCGGCGGGCTCGTCTGGGGGACGGGAGACGGATCGCGGTCATGGGTTCTCGGTTCCTTCCGGGGAGCGGCGTGCGAGCGGTGGGCAAACGGACATGGCGGGCGTCAGCGGCCCGCACATCGCCCCATGCCGCCCTCGCCGCTGCCGAGCGCGCCGCTCCCGACGCGCCCGCCCTCCTTGGCGAACGTCCCGAAGGCGTCCGCCGCCCCGGTCAGAAGTCCCATGCGCCTGCCTCGTCGTCGCCGGCCGCGGCAGCGGCGGCGAAGGCGTCGCCCGCCATGCCGGCCGTCAGCGTCGAGCCGTCCGCGGGGTCGATCAGCAGGAACGAGCCGGTGGTGCGGGAGACCGCGTAGTCGTCCATCGCCAGCGGCTCGGACGTGCGGATCACCACGCGGCCGATGTCGTTGGCCACCAGCTCGCCGGGCTCGGCGTGCTGGGACAGGTCGGCCAGGGTGAGCCGGGAGGGGATCTCCTTGACGATCGCCTTGACGGTGCGCGTCGCGTGCTTGAGCAGCACCCGGGCGCCCGGGGTCAGCGGGCGGTCGTGCAGGTGGCAGACCGTCGCGGTGATGTCCCGGGTGGCGACGGCCGCGCCGCCGGCCGGGGCGATGAGATCGCCGCGCGAGATGTCCAGGTCGTCGGCGAGCGTGAGCGTCACGGACTGCGGCGCGAAGGCCAGCTCGACGGACTGGCCCAGCGCGTCGATCTTCTCGATGGTGCTGGTCCGCCCCGAGGGCTGGACGACGACCCGCTCGCCGACGCGCAGCACGCCGGAGGCGATCTTCCCCGCGTAGCCGCGGAAGTCCGGGTGCTCGGCGGTCTGCGGGCGGATGACGTACTGCACCGGGAACCGCGCCGGGTCCTCGGCCGGGTCGTGCGTCACCGGGACGGTCTCCAGGTGCTCCAGCACCGTAGGGCCGCCGTACCAGTCCATGGCGGCCGACGCCGTCACCACATTGTCGCCGACCAGGGCCGAGATCGGGATCGCGGTGACCTCGGGCACGCCCAGGGAGGCCGCGTACGCGGTGAACTCCCCGGCGATCCGCGCGAACACCGGTTCGGCATAGTCGACGAGATCCATCTTGTTGACGGCGAGCACCACATGGGGCACCCGCAGCAGCGCGGCGACGGCCGCGTGGCGGCGGGTCTGCTCGACGACCCCGGCGCGCGCGTCCACGAGGATGATGGCCAGCTCGGCGGTGGAGGCGCCGGTGACCATGTTCCGCGTGTACTGCACGTGGCCGGGGGTGTCGGCCAGGATGAACCGGCGGCGGGGCGTGGCGAAGTAGCGGTAGGCCACGTCGATGGTGATGCCCTGCTCGCGCTCCGCGCGCAGGCCGTCGGTCAGCAGCGCGAGGTCGACGGCCTCCTGGCCGCGGTTGCGGGAGGCGGCCTCGACGGCCTCCAACTGATCGGCGAGCACCGACTTGGAGTCGTGCAGCAGCCGCCCGACCAGGGTGGACTTGCCGTCGTCCACCGAGCCGGCCGTCGCGAAGCGCAGCAGCGCGGTGGTGGTCAGCGGCTCGATGCCGGACGCGGGTGCGGTCATCAGAAGTACCCCTCGCGCTTGCGGTCCTCCATGGCGGCCTCGGACAGCTTGTCGTCGGCCCGCGTCGCGCCCCGCTCGGTCAGCCGGGAGGCCGCGATCTCGGCGATGATCTGCTCGACCGTCGCCGCGTCCGAATCGACCGCGCCCGTGCAGGACATGTCGCCCACCGTGCGGTAACGCACCAGGCGCCGGTCCGTCCGCTCGCCGTCCTTGGGACCGCCCCACTCGCCGGGCGCCAGCCACATGCCGTCGCGGGCGAACACCTCGCGCTCGTGGGCGAAGTAGATTTCCGGGATGTCGATCTTCTCCCGGCCGATGTACTGCCAGACGTCCAGCTCGGTCCAGTTGGACAGCGGGAAGACGCGGACGTGCTCGCCGGGCGCGTGCCGCCCGTTGTAGAGCTGCCACAGCTCCGGGCGCTGGCGGCGCGGGTCCCAGCCGCCGAACTCGTCGCGCAGCGAGAACACCCGCTCCTTGGCTCGGGCCTTCTCCTCGTCGCGCCGGCCGCCGCCGAACACCGCGTCGAAGCGCTGGGTCTCGATGGCGCTCAGCAGCGGCACGGTCTGCAGCGGGTTGCGGGTGCCGTCCGGCCGCTCGCGCAGCTCGCCGCGGTCGATGAACTCCTGGACGGAGGCGACGTGCAGCCGCAGCCCGTGCTGGGCGACGACGCGGTCGCGATAGGCGATGACCTCGGGGAAGTTGTGCCCGGTGTCCACGTGCAGCAGGGCGAACGGCAGCGGCGCGGGCGCGAACGCCTTGAGCGCCAGGTGCAGCATGACGATCGAGTCCTTGCCGCCGGAGAACAGGATCACCGGCCGCTCGAACTCGCCCGCCACCTCGCGGAAGATGTGCACCGCCTCGGACTCCAGCACGTCCAGGTGCGGCAGGGCGAACGGCGCGCCGCCGACGGTGTGTCCGGGTCGTCGGACCGTCACGGTCATGCTGTCTTCCTCTCGCTCGCTGGTTTCCCCGGTGGCCGGTGTGCCGCCGGGGGCCGGGCGTCCGCCGCTCACAGCAGCCCCCGGTCCCGCAGCAGCGCGTAGAGCGCGGCGGCGGACTCCTCGACGGACTGCTCGTGGGCGGCGATCCGCAGGTCGGGATCGGCCGGCTCCTCGTACGGGTCGTCCACCCCGGTCAGGCCGGAGAGTTCGCCCGCGGCCTGCTTGGCGTACAGCCCCTTCACGTCCCGCACCGAGCAGACCTCGACGGGCGTGGCCACATGCACCTCGACATAGCCGGTGCCCGCCGCCTGGTGGCGCTTGCGCACCGCCTCGCGGCTGTCCGCGTAGGGGGCGATCACCGGCACCAGCGTCTTCACGCCGTGCGAGGCGAGGAGTTGGGCGACGAACCCGATGCGCTGCACGTTGGTGTGACGGTCCTCGCGCGTGAAGCCCAGGCCGGCCGAGAGGAATTCGCGGATCTCGTCGCCATCGAGCACCTCGACGCGGTGGCCCTCGCCGGCCAGTCGGTACGCCAGCGCCCGGGCGATGGTGGTCTTGCCCGCGCTGGGCAGGCCGGTGAGCCAGATGGTGGCGCCCTGCCCTGTCCCGGTCATCTCGTGTGTCCTCGTCGTCGGCGTCATGTCAGCCGTGCAGCCCGCACTCGGTCTTGCCCAGACCGGCCCACCGGCCGGCCCGCGCGTCCTCGCCGTCCGCTATGCGGCGCGTGCAGGGCGCGCAGCCTATGGAGGCGTAGCCGTCCTGGAGGAGCGGATTCATGAGCACCCCGTGCTCGGCCGCGTAGGCCGCCACATCGTCCTCCGTCCACCTGGCTATCGGAGCGATCTTCACCTTGCCGCGCCTGGCGTCCCAGCCGACGACCGGCGTGTTGGCGCGGGTGGGCGACTCGTCGCGGCGAAGTCCCGTGGCCCAAGCATCGTATGCCCCCAAACCGGCCTCAAGCACCTCAACCTTCCGCATGGCGCAGCACAGATCGGGGTCCCGGTCGTGCAACCGCGGCCCGTACTGGGCGTCCTGCTCGGCGACGGTCAGCCGCGGTGTGAGGGTGATGACGTTGACGTCCATCACGGCGGCGACCGCGTCCCGGGTGCCGATGGTCTCGGGGAAGTGGTAGCCCGTGTCCAGGAACAGCACGTCGATGCCCGGCCGCGCGGTGGCCGCCAGGTGCGCCACGACGGCGTCGGCCATGGACGAGGTGACGCACAGCCGCGGGCCGAAGGTGTCGGCGGCCCAGCGCATGATGTCCGGGGCCGGGGCGTCCTCCAGCTCGCGGCCCGCCCGCTCGGCGAGCGCGCGCAGCTCCTCGGCCCTGGTCGGCTCGGTGGTGATCGCGGTCATGATGCCTCTTCCCGTTGCGTCAGCGTGCTTCTGCGCCGCCGTCGTCGGCGGCGGGCCGCGCGAGGCCCCTGGCCAGCAGGCCGAGGAACGACAGCCGGAAGGCGCGGTTGCAGGACGCGCACTCCCAGGCGCCGTGCCCCGCCTCGCTGGGGCGCAGGTCCTCGTCGCCGCAGTACGGGCAGTAGAACGGGGCGGCCCTCTCGCTCACGACAGGGATCCCTCGTCCGCACGCGCGGCCCACTGGGCGAAGCGCTCGCCGGGCTCGCGTTGTTCCTGGAAGGCGCGCAGCACGCGCTCGACGTAGTCGGCGAGTTGGGCGGCGGTGACCTTCAGGCCGCGGACCTTGCGGCCGAAGGCCGGCTCCAGGCCGAGGGCGCCGCCGAGGTGGACCTGGAAGCCCTCCACCTGGTTGCCCTCGTCGTCCGTGACGAGCTGGCCCTTGAGACCGATGTCCGCGACCTGGATGCGGGCGCAGGAGTTGGGGCAGCCGTTGATGTTGATCGTGATCGGCTCGTCGAAGTCCGGCAGGCGGCGCTCCATCTCGTCGATCAGCCAGGCGCCGCGGCCCTTGGTCTCCACGATGGCCAGCTTGCAGAACTCGATGCCGGTGCAGGCCATCGTGCCGCGCCGGAACGCCGAGGGTGCGGTCGTGAGGTCGAGCGCCGCCAGGCCCTCGGTGAGCGCCGCCACCCGCTCCTCGGGCACGTCGAGGATGAGCATCTTCTGCTGCACCGTGGTGCGCACCCGCCCCGAGCCGTGCGCCTCGGCGAGGTCCGCGATCTTGGTCAGGGTGGTGCCGTCCACCCGCCCGACGCGCGGGGCGAAGCCGACGTAGTAACGGCCGTCCCGCTGGCGGTGGACGCCCACGTGGTCGCGCCAGTGGTGCGGGGGCTGCTCGGGCGCCGGGCCGTCGGCGAGCTTGCGCAGCAGGTACTCGTCCTCCAGCACTTGGCGGAACTTCTCCGCGCCCCAGTCCGCCACCAGGAACTTGATGCGGGCCCGGGTGCGCAGCCGCCGGTAGCCGTAGTCGCGGAAGATGCCGACGATGCCCTCGTGGACGTCGGCGACCTCCTCCAGCGGCACCCAGACGCCCAGCCGCACGCCGATCTTCGGGTTGGTCGACAGCCCGCCGCCCACCCACACGTCGAAGCCGGGGCCGTGCTCGGGGTGGTTGACGCCGACGAACGCGACGTCGTTGATCTCGTGCGCCACGTCGAGCAGCGGCGAGCCGGAGACCGCCGTCTTGAACTTGCGCGGCAGGTTCGAGTACGCCTTGTTGCCCACGACCCGGCGGTGGATCTCCTCGATCGCCGGGGTGCCGTCGATGATCTCGTCCTCCGCGATGCCCGCCACGGGCGAGCCGAGGATCACGCGCGGGGTGTCGCCGCACGCCTCGGTGGTGGACAGGCCCACGGCCTCCAGGCGGCGCCAGATCTCCGGCATGTCCTCGATGCGGATCCAGTGGTACTGGACGTTCTGCCGGTCGGTGATGTCGGCGGTGCCGCGGGCGAACTCCTGCGAGATCTCACCGATCACGCGCAGTTGCGCGGTGGTCAGCCGGCCGCCGTCGATGCGGACCCGGAGCATGAAGTACTCGTCGTCCAGCTCCTCCGGCTCCAGGATCGCCGTCTTGCCGCCGTCGATGCCGGGGCGGCGCTGGGTGTAGAGCCCCCACCAGCGCATCCGGCCGCGCAGGTCCTGCCCGTCGATCGAGTCGAAACCGCGGTGCGCGTAAATCGTCTCAATGCGTGTCCGTACATTGAGACCGTCGTCGTCCTTCTTGACCTGCTCGTTGCCGTTGAGCGGGGTGAAGTGCCCGGCGGCCCACTGGCCTTCGCCGCGGTGGCGGCCGGCCTTGCGGCGGGTCGGGGCGACGGGCTTCTTGCCGGGGTCGGACATCGTCACGCGATCCTTCTGCGGGCAGCAGGGCGGCTCTGCCCGGGGGCACCCGCGGCGCTGCGGGCGTCAGGGCAGAGTGAACGGTCGGTGCGGGTGGACACCCGCGGGTTTCGGGAAAGTGTCGGGGACCGGCTCGCGCTGCGGCGGCTCTCAGCGGGCCGGACAGATGGCGCTGGACATTCGACCGAGGTCGACGTGGCGCCGACTCACCAGGATGGTTCCAGCTTGTGACATGACGGAAGCGTGGCACGCGGTGACGTCCGCGTCCACTGAGATCCAGCATGTGGACATTGTGGTCCCAATATGCGAGACGAGTGAGAGCTCGGTCACATTCGGTCGCAGGCGCCTGGCCAGGGGCCGGGAGCGGGCGCCGCTGGCTCGTCGGTGACCGAGGTGTCGAACACCCGGAAGCCGCGCCGCCGGTAGTTGTCCAGGGCGTGCGGGCCGTCCTTGCTGCAGGTTTTGACCCAGACCCGGCGGGTCGCCTCCCGGTCCGGCCAGCGCGTGGCGAGATCCCAGGCGCGGGCCGTGCCGAACGTCAGCAGCGCGCCGCCGAGCCCCCGGCCGCGCGCCGCGGGCAGCAGCCCGAAGTAGCTGATCAGCACGGCGCCCGCGGCCTGCGCCTCCAGTTCGATGAAGCCCGCGGGCGTGCCGCGGTCGTAGGTCACCCACGTCTCCACGCCTGGCCGCTCCAGGAAGGCCCGCCACTGCTCGTGGGGCCAGCCGAGCCGGTCCGTCCAGTGCACGTCGCCGCCCACCGCCGTATACAAGAAGCGGCTGAACTCGGGGCTGGGCACCTCCGCCCGGAGCGTCCGGACGCCGGGCGCCCCGGCATCCGCGCGGGCGGCGGGGGCGGTGAGGTCACCGGGGGATGTCTGCTCCAGTGACCAGGTGGTCACCCGGAACGTGGGGGCGTCGTTCATCCGGGCATTTCATCACATCGACACCCGTGGCCCCACCGGCCCCCGGGACCGGTGGGGCACGGAGGTCAGCCGCCCAGCAGGCGTTCCACCAACTCGCGGTAGTCCAGCATCAGCACGCGCTGGCGCTCGGTGCCCCGCCCGTCGTCGTACGGCTCGCGTCCCCTGGCGCCCAGCGCCTCCGCGAGCTGGGCCTCGATCCCGGACCCGGTCCACATGCCTTCCATGACGCACCACCCTTGTCGTCGTGCCCGCCCGCGCGGCCGGCCAGGACGGCCACGGCCGGCGGAGCGGACGCCGAGGTGCTCATGACTCGCCGTCGAGGAGGACTTCTCCGACGGGTGTCATGCAGTGGGTCTTACCTGGTGGGCGGGGCCCAAACCTCTCCGCGTTACATGCCGTTAACCGGGCGGGCCCGCTCGACGACGCTCTCCAGGTCGCCGCCCGGCAGCGTGCCGAACGCGCCGCCCCAGTCGCCGCCCAGCCGCGAGGCGCAGAACGCGTCGGCCACCGCCGGCGGCGCGTACCGCACCAGCAGCGCGCCCTGGAGCACCAGCGCCAGTCGTTCCACCAGACGCCGGGCCCGGCTCTCGATCCCGTCCAGGTCGGACATCTGGGTCAGCAGCTCCTTGATCGCGGCGTCCAGCCGGGCGTCCGCCCCGGCCGCCCGCCCGACCTCCGCGAGGAACGCGTTCAGCGCGCCCGGCTCCCGTTGCAGCGCGCGCAGCACGTCCAGCGCCTGGATGTTGCCCGAGCCCTCCCAGATGGAGTTGAGCGGCGACTCGCGCAGCAGCCGCGGCATGCCCGACTCCTCGACATAGCCGTTGCCCCCCAGGCACTCCAGCGCCTCGGCGGCCACCGGCGTGCAGCGCTTGGTGACCCAGTACTTCGCGGCGGGCACCGCCAGCCGCAGCAGATGCCGCTCCTGGGCGCTGCCGGCCGCCGCGGCGTCGCTCGCCGCGGCCAGCCGCAGCGTCAGCGCGGTGGCGGCCTCGGACTCCAGCGCCAGGTCGGCCAGCACGTTCCGCATCAGCGGCTTGTCGATCAGTTTCCCGCCGAACGCCTCCCGGTGCGCCGCGTGATGGACCGCCTGCGCCACCGCCTGCCGCATGATCGCCGCCGAGCCGGCCACGCAGTCCAGCCGCGTCGCGCCGACCATCTCGATGATCGTGGGCACCCCGCGCCCCTCCTCGCCGACCCGCCACGCCAGCGTGGTGCCGTCGAACTCCACCTCGGCCGAGGCGTTGGAGCGGTTCCCCAGCTTGTCCTTCAGCCGCTGGATCCGGAACGCGTTCCGCTCGCCGTCCGGCAGCACCCGGGGCAGCAGGAAGCACGTCAGCCCGCCCGGCGCCTGGGCCAGCACCAGGAAGGCGTCGGACATCGGCGCCGAGCAGAACCACTTGTGCCCGGTCAGCGCGTACGCCCCCGGCTCGGAAAGGGGCTCCGCGCGCGTCGTGTTGGCCCGCACGTCCGAGCCGCCCTGCTTCTCGGTCATCCCCATCCCGGCCAGCACGCCCGCCTTGCCGGCCGCCGGCCGCAGGCCCGGGTCGTAGCGGCGCGAGGTCAGCAGCGGCTCCCAGACGCGCGCCAGCTCCGGCTCGGCGCGCAGCGCCGGCACCGCCGAGTGCGTCATGGACACCGGGCACCCGTGCCCGGCCTCGACCTGCGACCACACCAGGAAACCGGCCGCGCGCCGCAGATGCCCGCCGGGCCGGGACCAGGCGTCGGTCAGCCCCGCCGAGACGGCCCTGCGAAGCAGGTGGTGCCACGCCGGGTGGAAGTCCACCTCGTCGACGCGGTGCCCGTACCGGTCGTGGGTGCGCAGCACCGGCGGGTTGGCGTTGGCCAGCGTCCCCCACTCCTGGGCCTCGGCCGAACCCGCCGCCCGGCCCAGCGCGGTCAGCTCGGCGGTGGCCTCCTCGGCCACCTCCGGCGCGATGTGCCGCGCGAACGCCTCGGCGAGCGCCGCGTCGCCGCCGAACACGTCGTGCTCCACCAGGGGCGGAACCTGATTGGTCACCGAGTGGGTGCTGGACGTCATGCCGCTACCGTAGGGCGGCGGACGCTCCCCGTCACCACCTGCCGGGTGCGGCCCGTTCCGGGCCCGCTACGCTGAGGCGCTCCGACCGCCGCCGGAGGAGGACGCCGTGACCGATCCCACCACCAACGAGGCGCTGGCACTGGACACTTCCGTGCCGCACTCGGCCCGCATCTGGAACTACTGGCTGGGCGGCAAGGACCACTACGCGATCGACCGCGAGACCGGCGACGAGATCCTGCGGATCGCCCCCGGCATGATCACCTACGCCCGCGCCGACCGCGCGTTCCTCGGCCGCGCCGTCCGCTACGTGGCGGAAGAGGCGGGGATACGCCAGTTCCTGGACATCGGAACGGGCCTGCCCACCGTGGACAACACCCATGAGGTGGCCCAGCGGGTGGCCCCGGACTCCCGCGTCGTCTACGTGGACAACGACCCGCTGGTCCTCGCCCACGCCCGCGCCCTGCTGACCAGCACCCCGGAGGGCGCCACGGACTACCTCCACGCGGATCTGGAGGACCCGGACCTGATCCTGGACGCCGCGGCCCGGACCCTGGACTTCGGCCGGCCGGTCGCCATCATGCTGCTGGGCGTCGTCAACTACGTCGCCGACGACGGCGAGGCCCACTCCATTGTCAAGCGGCTGCTGGACGCCGTACCGTCCGGCAGCCACCTGGTGCTGTCCCACACCTCCGTCGGTCCCGGCACGGACGAGGCGGTCGAGCACTGGAACCAGCACGGCACCCCGAAGCTTACCCAGCGCACCAAGGCCCAGGTCGCCGAGCTGTTCACCGGCCTGGAGCTGGTGGAGCCCGGGGTGGTCGCCTGCTCGCACTGGCGCCCGGAGGCGACTCCCTGGGGGGAGCCGGAGGAGGTGCACATCGTCTGCGGCGTCGGACGAAAGTTGTGACCGCCCTAACCGAACGAGCGGGGAACCTTAGTACAGTTGGGCGTTCGCGGTTACTGCGATGGGAGCGGTCATGGGCGTGCTGAACCATGGGGAAGCCGTCAGCGAGCGCAGTGCCGCTCGTACCATTGACTACCGGCAGACCGGGCCCACCGTGCCCCGCATGGTCCTCGGCGCCCGGCTGCGCCAGCTCCGCGAGGCCAGGGGCATCACGGGCGCGGACGCGGGGGAGCGGATCCGCGCCTCGCACTCCAAGATCAGCCGGCTGGAGATGGGCCGGACCGGCTTCAAGGCCCGCGACGTGCGGGACCTGCTGACGTTGTACGGCGTCACCGACGAGGCCGAGATCGCCACCATGCTGGCGCTGGCGCTCCAGTCGAACACGCCGGGCTGGTGGCACCTCTACTACGACGTCGTGCCGACCTGGCTCAACGTGTACCTGGGCCTGGAGCAGACCGCCGTGGTCATCCGCGGCTACGAACTCCAGTTCGTCCCCGGCCTCCTCCAGACCGAGGAGTACGCCCGGGCCGTGGTCCTGCTGGGCCCCGAGGACACCGAGGACCGGATCGAGCGCCGCGTCGAGCTGCGGATGGGCCGGCAGCGGATCCTGCACCGGGAGCGCCCGCCGCACCTGTGGGTGGTGATCGACGAGGCGGCCCTGCGCCGCTCGATGGGCGACGCGGGGCTGATGCGGCGGCAGCTCGACCACCTGCTGGACGTCTCCGAGCTGCCGCACGTGACGATCCAGGTGGTCCCGTTCGCGGTGGGCGGCCACGCGGCGATCGCGGGCCCGGTCACGGTGCTGCGTCCGCCCGGCGGGGAGCTGCCCGACGTGGTCTATCTGGAGCAGCTCACGGGCGGCGTCTACCCCGACAAGCCGGCCGAGATCGAGCAGTACCGGCACATGATGAACCGCCTCGTGGTGGAGGCCCACCCGCCGAGCGCGACCCGCGACTTCCTGTACCGGGTGCGCCGCGACACCTGAGCGGGCGGGCATGCGCCGCCGCGTATCGCTGTGAGCGAACAGCGCGGAGGCCGGGGAACATCTCCACCCCCTCCCGGCATTGAGCCGACGAAGCTCAATTTGCCTGCCGAGGGAGAGGTCATGACTTCGTCGTTCGATGTACTCACCCTGCCCGTGCTGCCGCTCGATGACGAAGTGGTGCTGCCAGGGATGGTGGTGCCGCTGGAGCTCTCCGACTCCGACGTGCGGGCCGCCGTGGAGGCCGCGCAGGCCGCGGCCGGCCGGGGGGAGAAGCCCCGGCTGCTGCTCGTTCCGCGTATCGACGGCACCTACGCCGGGATCGGCGTCGAGGGCCGCGTCGAGCAGGTCGGGCGGCTCGCCGACGGTGATCCGGGAGCCCTGGTGCGCGGACTGCGCCGGGTCCGGATCGGATCCGGGACCACCGGCCCCGGTGCCGCGCTGTGGGTCGAGAGCACGCGCATCGAGGAGACCGTGCCCACCCCGCTGCCCGGCGCCGTCGCCGAGCTGGTCAAGGAGTACAAGGCACTGACCACGACCTGGCTCCGCAAGCGCGGCGCCTGGCAGATCGTGGACCGCGTGGAGCAGATCGAGGACGTGGGCCTGCTCGCGGACAACGCCGGCTACCTGCCGTTCCTCAAGACCGAGCAGCGGGTCACGCTGCTGGAGGCCACCGACCCCGTCGAGCGCCTGAAGCTCGCCATCGCGCTGCTCGGCGGCCACCTGGCCGAGCAGGACGTGGCCGAGTCCATCGCCAAGGACGTCCAGGAGGGCGTCGACAAGCAGCAGCGCGAGTTCCTGCTGCGCCGCCAGTTGGACGCCGTCCGCAAGGAGCTCGCCGAGCTGAACGGCGACGCCGCCGACGAGGGCGAGGACTACCGCGCCCGGGTGGAGGCCGCCGACCTGCCGGAGAAGGTGCGCGAGGCCGCGCTCAAGGAGGTCGACAAGCTGGAGCGGTCCTCCGACGCGAGCCCCGAGGGGAGCTGGATCCGCACCTGGCTCGACACCGTGCTGGAGCTGCCCTGGAACACCCGCACCGAGGACGCCTACGACATCGCCGGCGCCAAGGCCGTGCTCGACGCCGACCACGCCGGGCTCGCGGACGTCAAGGAGCGGATCACCGAGTACCTGGCCGTGCGCAAGCGGCGCGGCGACCGCGGCCTCGGCGTCATCGGCGGCCGGCGCGGCGGCGCCGTGCTGGCCCTGGTCGGCCCGCCCGGCGTCGGAAAGACGAGCCTCGGCGAGTCGGTCGCCCGGGCCATGGGCCGCAAGTTCGTCCGGGTGGCGCTCGGCGGCGTCCGCGACGAGGCCGAGATCCGCGGCCACCGGCGCACCTACGTCGGCGCGCTGCCCGGCCGCGTCGTGCGGGCCATCAAGGAGGCCGGCTCGATGAACCCGGTCGTGCTGCTGGACGAGATCGACAAGGTCGGCAGCGACTACCGGGGCGACCCCGCCGCCGCGCTGCTGGAGGTCCTCGACCCCGCGCAGAACCACACGTTCCGCGACCACTACCTGGAGGTCGAACTCGACCTGTCCGACGTGGTGTTCCTGGCCACGGCCAACGTGCTGGAGGCCATCCCCCAGCCGCTGCTGGACCGGATGGAGCTCGTGCGGCTCGACGGCTACACCGAGGACGAGAAGGTCATCATCGCCCGGGACCACCTCGTTCCCCGGCAGCTCGAGCGCACCGGCCTGGCCGGCGACGAGGTCGTCGTCGAGGACGGCGTGCTGCGCAAGCTGGCCGGCGAGTACACCCGCGAGGCCGGGGTGCGGAGCCTGGAGCGGACCATCGCCCAGTTGCTGCGGAAGGTGGCGGCCCGCGCCGAGCTGAACGAGCTCAGCCTGCCGTTCACCGTCGCCGAGGCCGGACTGCGGGACCTCATCGGGCGCCCGCACCACACCCCGGAGGCGGCGCAGGAGCCCGCCGAACGGCGCACGGCGGTGCCCGGCGTGGCCACCGGCCTCGCGGTCACCGGCACCGGCGGCGACGTCCTCTACATCGAGGCGTCCCTGGCCGACCCGGAGACCGGCGGCGCCGGCCTGACCCTCACCGGTCAGCTCGGCGACGTGATGAAGGAGTCGGGCCAGATCGCCCTGTCCTACCTGCGGTCCCGGGGCGCCGAGCTGGAGCTGCCGGTCGGCGACCTGAAGGAGCGCGGCATCCACCTGCACGTCCCGGCGGGCGCCGTGCCCAAGGACGGGCCCAGCGCGGGCATCACCATGACGACCGCCCTGGCCTCGCTGCTCAGCGGCCGGCAGGTGCGGCCCGACGTGGCGATGACCGGCGAGGTCTCGCTGACCGGGCGGGTGCTGCCCATCGGCGGCGTCAAGCAGAAGCTGCTCGCCGCCCACCGGGCGGGGCTGACCACTGTGATCATCCCCAAGCGGAACGAGCCCGACCTGGACGACGTCCCCGGCGAGATCCTGGCCAAGCTCGACGTCCACCCGGTCACCGACGTCCGGCAGGTCCTCGACCTGGCCCTGACCCCCGCCGCGCGGGAAGTCTCCATCGCGGCCTGACCCCGCGGCCCCGGGCCGGGCGGATCCTGTGTCGACAGGATTTTCCCGGCCCGGCCCGCCGCCCGGCTTGATGAACCCTTTACGCTGGGAAGCCGGGCACCCCGCCCACCCGATCCCACGAGTCGATCAGCCAGAAGGAGCCCCGGGACCCCCATGGGTGAACCTCCCAGTACCAGCCGTGCCGTCCCCCGCCGGAAACCCGCGCGCCAGGGTGGGGGGGTGGCACGGTGACCGAGATCGTGCTTCTCCTGTTCGCCCTTGCCCTCACCCTGGCCTGCGCGGTGTTCGTCGCGGCCGAGTTCTCCCTGACCACCGTCGAGCGCGGCGAGCTGGAACGCGCGGCCCAGGCCGGTGAACGCGGCGCCGAGGGCGCGCTGCGGGCGGCCCGGCGGCTGACGTTCCAGCTCTCCGGCGCCCAGCTCGGCATCACCGTCACCTCGCTGGTGATCGGCATGCTCGCCGAGCCCTCGCTCGCCTCCCTGCTGCGCGGTCCCCTGGGGGACCTCGGCCTGGGCGGCGCCGCCTCCTCCGTGGCCACCGTGCTGGGCGTCGCGCTCTCCACCGTGGTCCTGATGGTGGTCGGCGAGCTGGTCCCCAAGAACTGGGCGATCTCCCGCCCGCTGGCCGTCGCCAAGGTGGTCGCCGGCCCGCAGCGCGGCTTCACCGCGGTCTTCGGCCCGCTGATCCGCCACCTCAACGACACCGCGAACCGGCTGGTGCGCCGCTTCGGCCTGGAGCCCACCGAGGAGCTGGCCTCCGCCCGCGGCCCCGAGGAGCTGATGGCGCTGGCCCGGCACTCCGCCGCGGAGGGCGCGCTGGAGGCCGACTCGGCCGAGCTGTTCGTCCGCACCCTGCACCTCGGCGAGCTGACCGCGGAGAACGTGATGACGCCCCGCGTGGACGTGCTGGCCCTGGAGGCCCACGCCACCGCCGCCGACGCGGCCAACCTCACGCACGCCACCGGCCTGTCCCGCTTCCCGGTCTACCGCGACAGCCTGGACGAGGTCATCGGCACCGTGCACATCCGCGACGTGCTCGCCCTGGACCCGGAGCGGCGCCTGACCACGCCGGTCACCGACCTGCTCTCCACGCCCCTGCTGGTCCCCGACAGCCTCCCCGTCGACCGGCTGCTGGAGCGCCTGCGCGCCACCCGGACGATGGCCGTGGTCATCGACGAGTACGGCGGCACCGCGGGCGTCGCCACCATGGAGGACATCGTCGAGGAGGTCGTCGGCGAGGTCCGCGACGAGCACGACCCGCTGGAGGTCCCCGACCTGCTGCCCGCGCCGCCCACCGACGACGGCCGCGCCGCCTGGGAGGCGGACGGCGGCGTCCGGCTGGACCAGCTCGCCACCATCGGCCTGGCCGCCCCGGACGGTCCCTACGAGACGCTGGCCGGTCTGCTCGCCACCCGCCTGGCGCGGATCCCCGAGCAAGGCGACATCGTCCGCCTCGACGGCTGGGAGCTGGCCGTCCTGGACATCGAGCACCACCGCGCGGACCGCGTCGCGATCGTCGCGCCGGCCCTGGACCGGGAGGAGGTCCGATGACCGCCGTGCAGCTCACCATCGGCGTTCTGACGCTGTTCACCAACGCCTTTTTCGTCGGCGCCGAGTTCGCGATGATCTCCGTGCGCCGCAGCCAGATCGAGCCCCGCGCACAGGCCGGCGACAAGCGCGCCCGCGCCTCGCTGTGGGGACTCGAGCACCTGTCCACGGTGATGGCCACCGCGCAGCTCGGCATCACCGTCTCCTCGCTGGTCCTGGGCGCCGTCGCGGAGCCCGCCATCGCCCATCTGCTGGAGCCCGCGTTCGAGGCGGCGCACGTCCCGCACGGCCTGGTGCACCCCATCGCGTTCCTCATCGCGCTGGCCGCGGCCACCTATCTCCACATGCTCGTCGGCGAGATGGTCCCCAAGAACATCGCGCTGGCCGCCCCCGTCCCCACCGCGCTGGTGCTCGGCCCGCCGCTCGTCGCGCTCACCCGCGCGCTGCGCCCGGTCGTCTTCGGCATCAACGCCTTCGCCAACGTGCTGCTGCGGCTGCTGAAGGTCGAGCCGAAGGACGAGGTCGCGGCCGTCTTCACCGACGACGAACTCGCCCGCCTCGTCGCGGACTCCAGCCAGGCCGGCCTGCTGGAGCCGGCGGACGGCGAGCGGTTGCGCGACGCGCTGGAGCTGGGCACCCGGCCGGTCGGCGAAATCCTCGTCCCGCTCAGCCAGATGACGACCGTCGGCCACCGAGTCACCCCGGCCGAGCTGGAGCACGTGGCGACCTCCGCCGGATACTCCCGGCTGCCGGTCATCGGCCCGGGCGGGGCCGTTCTCGGCTATCTGCACATCAAGGACGGCCTCGGACTCACCGAGCGCGACAAGCCGTTCCCGCGCGGCGCGCTGCACACGGTCACCCGCGTCGAGATCGACACCCCGCTCGACGACACCCTGACCGCGATGCGCGCCGACGGCACGCACCTGGCCGCCGTCACCGGCGGCAAGGGCACCGTGCTCGGCTTCGTCACCATGGAGGACGTCCTGACCACGCTCGTCGGTCCCGCGCCGACGGCGTAACCCCCGGCGTCTTCTACAGTGTTGTCCGTTCACCGGTCACCGGATCAGGAGGAGGAAAACGTGGGGGTATCCCTGTCCAAAGGCGGCAACGTCTCGCTCAGCAAGGAGGCGCCGGGCCTGCGCGCCGTCCTGGTGGGGCTCGGCTGGGACGTGCGCACCACGACCGGTGCCGACTACGACCTGGACGCCAGCGCCCTGCTGTGCACCAGCGCCGGGAAGGTCGCCTCGGACCAGCACTTCGTCTTCTACAACAACCTCACCAGCCCGGACGGTTCCGTCGAGCACACCGGCGACAACCTCACGGGTGAGGGCGAGGGCGACGACGAGGTCATCAAGGTCAACCTGGAGGCCGTGCCCGCCGACATCACGACCATCGTCTTCCCGGTGTCCATCCACGACGCCGCGAACCGGGGCCAGAGCTTCGGCCAGGTCAGCAACGCGTTCATCCGCGTGGTCAACCAGGACGGCGGCGCGGAGCTCGCCCGTTACGACCTCAGCGAGGACGCCGCCACCGAGACGGCGATGATCTTCGGCGAGCTGTACCGGCACGGCACGGAGTGGAAGTTCCGCGCGGTCGGCCAGGGGTACGCCTCGGGCCTGGCCGGAATCGCCACCGACTACGGCGTCAACATCTGAGCCGACTAGTCCCCGCCGCGCCCGGGCCGCCCGGCCCGGGCGCGGCTGCCGGGCGTAGGGTGCTGCGCCATGAGTCCTTCGATCGCGACGAACACCAGCGTCGACCTCGCCCAGCTTCTCGACTTCGTGCGGCCCCGCCACCGCGCCATCCTGCTGACCCGCCGCGGCGACGGCTCCCCGCAGGGATCGCCGCTCACCTGCGGCGTGGACGACAGCGGGCGCATCGTCGTCTCGACCTACCCCGAGCGCGCGAAGACCCACAACGCGCGGCGCGACCCCGAGGTCAGCGTCATCGTCCTGTCGGACGAGTGGGACGGCCCCTGGGTGCAGATCGACGGTACCGCCGAGGTGCTCGACGTGCCGGACTCCGTGGAGCCGCTCGTCGAGTACTACCGCAACATCGCCGGTGAGCACCCGGACTGGGACGAGTACCGCGCCGCGATGGTCCGCCAGGGCAAGTCGCTGATCCGGATCACGCCCCGTCGCTGGGGCCCCGTCGCGACGGGTGGCTTCCCCGCCCGGCTCGCCCCCCGCTGACCCGCCCGTCCCCGCCCCACCGCCATGTCCGATTTCCGCCAGTGATCGGGGTTCCGCCCCGGCACACTGGAGGGCGTGATGGACGATGACAGCAGGTACGAGGCGGTGCGCAGCCGTGACGAGCGCTTCGACGGGGTGTTCTTCACAGCCGTGCTGACCACCGGCATCTACTGCCGGCCGAGCTGCCCGGCGACCACGCCGAAGCGGCACAACGTGCGGTTCCACCCCTCGGCCGCCGCCGCCCAGGCGGCGGGCTTCCGGGCCTGCCGCCGGTGCCGCCCCGACGCGGTGCCCGGCTCCGCCGAGTGGAACGCCCGGGCCGACGCGGTCGGCCGCGCGATGCGGATGATCGCCGACGGCGTGGTGGACCGCGAGGGCGTGGCCGGGCTCGCCCGGCGGCTCGGCTACAGCGCCCGCCAGGTGCAGCGGCAGTTGACCGCCGAGCTGGGCGCGGGCCCGGTCGCGCTGGCCCGGGCCCAGCGCGCGCACACCGCCCGCATCCTGCTCCAGACGACCGAACTCCCGGTCACCGAGATCGCGTTTGCGGCCGGTTTCTCCAGCGTCCGGCAGTTCAACGACACGGTGCGGGACGCGTACGCGAGCACCCCCAGTGAGCTGCGCTCCTCCGGCCGGCGCGGCGCCCGGCCCGGCCCCGGCGAGCCGGACGTGCCCAGCGGCGGCATCCCGCTGCGGCTGGCGCACCGGGGCGCCTACGACTCCCGGCAGGTCTTCGACTTCCTTCAGCGCCGGGCCATCGCCGGCATCGAGGAGATGACCGGCGCCCCGGGCGCCCGGACCTACCGCCGCTCGCTCGCCCTGCCGCACGGCACCGGCGTGGCGGAGGTCGACGAGGCACCCGGCGCGCCCGGCGCCCGCTGGCTGGACTGCCGGCTGCGGCTGACCGACCAGCGCGACCTGACGGCCGCCGTGCAGCGCGTCCGGTGCCTGTTCGACCTGGACGCCGACCCCTACGCGGTGGCCGAACGCCTCGGCGCCGACCCCGTTCTCGGGCACCTGGTCGCGGCCCGGCCCGGGCTGCGCTCGCCGGGCGCCGCGGCCCCGGACGAGCTGGCCGTGCGCGCGGTCCTCGGCCAGCAGGTCACGGTCGCCTCCGCCCGCACCCTCACGTCCACGCTCGTCGCCGCGTACGGCAAGCCGCTGCCGGCGCCAGACGGCGCGCTCACCCACGTCTTCCCCGAGTCCGGCGCGCTGGCGGCGGCGGCGCTCACCGAGCTGGGCATGCCCGAGTCCCGGCGCGCCACGATCCGCACGGTGTGCGCCGCCCTGGCCGACGGCACCGTCACCCTCGACCCGGGCGCGGACCGCGCGGAGGCCGAGCGGGCGCTGCTCGCGCTGCGCGGCATCGGGCCCTGGACGGCGGGCTACATCCGGATGCGGGCCCTGGGCGACCCCGATGTCTTCCTGCCGGGCGACGCCGGCGTCCGGCACGGCCTGCGCCTGGTCGGCGCGGGCCTCGCGGCGGCCGAGTCCTGGCGCCCCTGGCGCTCATACGCCCTGCACCACCTGTGGAACGCGACGACCCTGGAGACCACCTGATGCTGTACACGATCGCGCCCAGCCCGCTGGGCGACCTGCTGATCGCCGGGCCCCGGCCCGGCACGCTCGCCTCCGTCACGGTGCCCGGCCAGCGGGGGGGCGCCCGCGTCGGCCCCGACTGGAGGCGTGACGACGCCGCGTTCGCCGCCGCCGTCCGGCAGTTCGAGGCGTATTTCGCGGGCGAGCCCAAGGAGTTCGACGTGGCACTGGCCCCGGCCGGCACCCCGTTCCGGCAGCGCGTGTGGCAGGCGCTGGACCTGGTCGGCTACGGCTCCACCGTCACCTATGGCGAACTCGCCACGCTGGCCGGCCTGTCACCCCGCGCGGTGCGCGCGGTCGGCGGGGCCGTCGGCGCCAACCCGCTGTCGGTGATCCGGCCCTGCCACCGCGTCATCGGCGCGAACGGCTCGCTGACCGGCTACGCGGGCGGCCTGGACCGCAAGCGTCACCTGCTCGCCCTGGAGGGCGCGCTCCTCGCCGCCTAGCCGATCCGTCTAGCCGAACTGCCGCTCGATCCGGGCGAGTTTCTCCTCCAGCGAGTCAAGGCGCGGGCTGTCCAGCGGCTCGTCGGTGTCCGCCGAGGCGTGCAGCGCCCGGCGCGGTGCCGCCGGCTCCAGCGCCGCGGGCTCACTGGTCTGGGTGACGGCCACGTCCATGTGCTCGCCGCCCCGGCCGAGCGCGCGGTGCTGGCGGCCCAGCGCCTTGATCCGGGCCCGCTCCAGCTTCCGCTGGTCGCGCCGCCGGGCGCGCTTGTCCTCCTTGGAGCGGCGCTCCTCGCGGACTTCCTCGACGGCCTCGTCCAGCGAGCGCACGTTCTCCAGGAGCATCAGCGACCAGGCGCCGTACGTCTCGCGCGGCGCGCGCAGCCAGCGGACGAAGCGGATCTGCGGCAACGGCCGCGGCACCAGGCCCTGTTCGCGCAGGGCGGCGCGGCGGGTCTGCTTGAGGGCCCGGTCGAAGAGGACGGCGGCGGACAGCGACATGCCGGCGAAGAAGTGCGGGGCGCCCGCGTGGCCGGTACCGCGCGGCGCGTGCACCCAGTTGAACCAGGCCGCGGCCCCGGCGAACAGCCACACCAGCATCCGCGAGCCCATCGAGGAGTCGCCGTGGCTGGCCTCGCGCACCGCGATCACGGCGCAGAACATCGCGGCCCCGTCCAGGCCGAACGGCACCAGGTACTCCCAGCCGCCGGACAGGTCCAGGTTCTCCCGGCCGAAGCCGACCAGCCCCTGGAACGACAGCGCGGCGGCCACGCCCGCGCAGCAGAACAGCAACGTGTAGGAGGCGGAGGCGTACACCCGCTCCCGGCGCCGCCGGGCGGCCTCCAGCCGCTCCCAGGAGTCGGTGTCGGCGCCCTCGGCGGGGGCCTTGCGGGCCCGCGTCAGGAGCGCGACCGCGACCAGAGCGCCACCCAGTAGCACGGCCGCGGCCAGCACCCAGGTGAACTCTATGTCCGTCAGCGTCATGGGGTGCCCCCTGTGTGGGTGTTGCCGAAATCGCGAACGCGCGTGGTGATTTCGTGGCGGGCGTGCTTCCGCGAGCATCTTGATGCTAGCGGAGGCGCCGTCAGCCGGATTTCGGGTCGAATCACCCCAACGGGTGGAAATTCAGGGAGAGTTCCCGCCCGTTGTCCGAATCTGTTATCGGCTTGCCGCCAGTCTTGTCACCCGTTCGGTATCGCACGTGCGTGGGCACGTCACACAGGTGTCCTCGGGGCGCAGCGTGTAGAACATGCAGCAGCTCGCCCGGTCCCTCGTCACCAGTTGTTCACCGGCCGGACCAGTCAGCTCGCGGAACGAGGCGCCCTGCGTGTACGGCGTGGTGGACCCCGGCAGCAGCAGCCCGGCCTCCTCGATCGCCCGCTCCTCCTCGCCCAGCAGCGAGCCGACGTACCACAGCGACTCGACCAGCTCGTCCGTCGCCGCGCCCCACAGTCCCCGCTGCCGGCGCCGCATGCGCGGCCCGAACGCGGCCAGCACGGGCTTTAGATGATCGGCCGCGGCCTGCCGGACGGCCGCCCGCAGCTCCTCCTCGCCGGCCACCACCCGGGCCCGCGGGTGATCGGCGGCCGGGTCGTCGGGCAGGCAGCCGAACGCCGTGGCGCGCACGGTCAGCCGCCCCTCGCCGCGGTGGAAGGAGACGTCCCCGGGGGCCAGCCAGGGCACCCGGCGCAGCAGGAAGTAGGGGATGGTGAACAGCACGGCGGCGGGCCAGGCGTAGCGGTGCAGCGCGAAGCTCGCCACCACGTCGGGTCGCCCGGGCTGTCCGTAGTCGGCCAGGATCCGCTCCTCGTCCAGCTTCAGGAACGCCTCCAGTGCCGCGCCGCCGGCCGCAAGCTCGTCGGCCCGTACCCAGCCGTCGCCGCTGCGCGGCGCCTCCTCGGTGATGCGCATCGAGGGCAGCACCTCGTTGACCCGCTGATAGGCGGGTGCGAGCGGGCCGGCGGATGTCAGCGCGGACGCGGGCACGGTCATGGAGCCACCGAATCTCGATCTGAGGCAGGTCTTAGACAGGTAAGCCTTACCTTACCGGATCAAGGTTAGGGGTTTGCTGAGGCGTCAACTGGCCCTAGGGTGCTGAAACCGCATGGAATCGGGGGCAGGAGCGGACGGAGCGGACGGATGGAGCCCACCCGAACGGAATCGGCCATATCGGTGGTCGTGTCGGCGGTCAGACCTGCCCCGGCGCCGGAGCGGCCGCCGCTGCCCGTCAGACCCCGCTCGCTGCCCGAACGCCACTCGGTCCGCGCCCAGGTCCTCGCCGCGCTGCGCGACGCGCTGGCCAGCGGAGAGCTCGCCCCCGGCGAGACGTATTCGGCCCCCGCGCTGGCCGAGCGGTACGGGGTGTCGGCGACGCCCGTGCGGGAGGCGATGCAGCGGCTGGCCGGCGAGGGCGTGGTGGAGACGCTGCCCAACCGCGGGTTCCGCGTCACCGGCCGCAGCGCGCGCGACATGGCCGAGCTGGCCGAGGTCCGCGCCGCCCTGGAGGTCCCGGCCGTGCTGCGGCTGGCCCGCACGCTGCCGCCGGAGCGCTGGGACGAGCTGCGCCCGCTGGCCGAGGCCACCGTGACCGCCGCCTCCGTCGGCGACCGGGCCGCCTACGCGGAGGCCGACCGCTGCTTCCACCGCGCCCTGCTGCGATTGACCGGAAACCGTCACCTGGCGGCCGTCGCGGAGGACCTGCACCGCAAGGCCCAGTGCCCCGCCGCGCACGGCACGCTGCCCGGCACGGCCGAACTGCTCGCGGACGCCCTGGAGCACACGGCCCTCCTGGACGCGCTGCGCGACGGCGACCTGGCCACCGCCGAACAGCTCGCCACCGAGCACCTCACGGGCCTGCCCGACCGGCCGGACAGGCCCTAGCGAAACAGGACCTCGCGAAAAACGAGCCCCGGCGCGGTCAGGCCGTGGCCGGCAGTTGGCCGGCCAGCCAGCGCGGCACGCCGCCCAGCAGGCGGTACAGCCGGGTCGCCTCGGCGCGCAGCCGGCCCGCCTCCGGCTCCGGGTGCGCCTCGGCCAGCGCCACCAGCGCGGGCGCGATCCCCACCAGGAAGCCGGTCTCCTCGCGCAGCCGCAGCGACTCGGCGAAGCCGTGCCGCGCCTCCTGCACATCGCCCGCGTCCAGCGCCAGCGCCGCCAGATGCCGCCAGGTGTAGGAGCCGAGCAGCGCGTCCTCCCGGGCGAGCGCCGTGTTGTGCGCGCGCCGGTACGCGGCCTCGGCCGCCTGCGGATTGCCGCCGATGTGCTGCGCCATCAGCCCGCGCCGGAAGTCCAGCAGGGCGCGGCCGGGGGAGTCGGGGGCGAGCAGCGCCGCCGCCCGCCCCAGCGCAGCGCGCGCCTCGTCCGCCCGGTCACGCACCCGCAACAGCGTGGACGCGTAAGCGAGATAGCCGCGCTCACAGGCCGCCGCGCCCCGTTCCTCGTCGTCCAGCGACAGCGACTCCGCCGCGCGCAGCGCCTCCTCGGCGCGACCCCACCCCTCCGAGGTGAACATGCAGCGCTCCACGAGCAGTTCGGCCCGGAGCAGGGCGGCCGGCGGCTGCGTGGCCGCCAGCGGGTCGAGCAGCGCCGCCGCGTCCTCCCAACAGCCCCGGGAGCGCAGCCGCCACACCGCGGTGCCCGTCGGGGCACCTCCGGGCTGCCAGACCGGGGGCGGATCACCGCCCGCGGTCCGGACCGGATGTGGTGCGGCAATCTCCGTCACATCGCCCTCCCCAGCGCGTCGTCGAGCCGTTGATCGTCAGAGATGTGAGTGCATCTCAGCATGAGGAACGCGGCCCGGCCAAGGGGGCTGCGTGAATCAGTTCACAAGTCCGCGCGAACGCCCGCGCGTCAGCCGAACGGCCTTGTCGCGGGTGCGTGCCCCCGGCGCGCGGCCGACGATGCGGGGTATGGACCGGATATCCGGATACGCAATCGGCGAGGCGCGCGGCGCCGTCACCCCCCGGGCCGCGCTGCTGGTCCTCGGCGTGCTGCTGCTGCACCTGGCGTTCATCACCTCCTACCTCGGCGCGCTGCACGACCCCGAGCCGGACCGGATCCCCATCGCCGTCGTCGCCTCCGGCGAGGCGCGGGCCCGGACGGTGGCCCGGCTCGACGCGCTGCCCGGGCGCCCGCTGGACGCCTCGCACGCCGCCGAGGACGCCGACGACGCCCGGGCGCGCGTGGCGCGCCGCGACATCGACGGCGCGTTGATCGTGGGCGACTCGGGTACCACCGACACCCTCTATGTCGCCTCCGGCGGCGGGGGCGCGCTCGCCCAGGCGCTGACCGAGGTCGTCGGGGACGCCGAGGCCGCCGAGGAACGGTCGTTGCGCGTCGAGGACGTGGCCCCCGCCTCGGCGGGCGACAACCGCGGTCTGTCCGCGTTCTACCTCGTCGTCGGCTGGTGCGTCGGCGGTTACCTGTGCGCCGCCGCGCTGGCCATCAGCGCCGGCGCGCGGCCGGCCACGGTCGCCCGCGCGGTGCGCCGCCTGGTGGTGCTCGGCGGCTACTCCCTGGCCGCCGGGCTGGCCGGGGCCGTGATCGCCGGACCGGTGCTGGACGCGCTGCCCGGCCGGGTGATCGCGCTGGCCGGCCTGGGCGCGCTGGTGGTGTTCGCGACGGGCGCGTTCACCCTGGCCATGCAGGGGCTGTTCGGCATCGTCGGCGTCGGGCTGGCGCTGCTCGTCATCGTCGTGCTGGGCAACCCCGGTGCGGGCGGCGCCTACCCCTATCCGCTGCTGCCGTCGTTCTGGCAGACCATCGGCCCGGCCCTGATCCCCGGCGCAGGCACCTGGACCGCGCGCTCACTGGCCTACTTCGACGGACAGGCGGTGCTCGGACCGCTGCTGGTGCTGGCCCTGTGGGCGGCGGCCGGTACGGCGCTCACCCTCTTCCTCGCCGGGCTGCGCACCCCCGCGCGCTCCCCGCTGGACGAACTGAGCTTCGTCTGAGGTCGGTTCATGCGCGGCCGGGCTCAGTTCATGCGCAGCGCCAGGAAGAAGTCCACTTTGTCCTCCAGCCGTCCCAGGTCACGGCCCGTCAGTTGCTCGATGCGGCCGACGCGGTACCGCAGCGTGTTCACGTGCACATGCAGCCGGGCCGCGCACTTGGTCCAGGAGCCGTCCGCCGCCAGGAACGCCTCCAGCGTGGCCACCAGCCCGGCGCGGTGCCGCCGGTCGTAGTCGCGCAGCGGCTCCAGCAGCCGGGCGGTGAACGCGCGCCGCACGTCGTCGGGAACGAAGGGCAGCAGCAGCACATGCGAGGCCAGCTCCTCGTGACCCGCGCCGGACACCGGCCCCGGCCGGGCCGCGGCCACCCGGCGGGCGTGCCGCGCCTCCTCCAGCGCGCCGCGCAGCCCCTCGGCCGACGGCACCACCGCGGACATCCCGAGCGTCAGCCGGCCGCCGGGTCCCAGACCGGCCGCCAGTACCTCGCGCACCGGGCCGAGCACGGCCTCGGCGGCCAGTGGCTCCCCGTCGGCCGGGGCCGGCACCAGCGCCACGGCCTCCCCGTCGGCGTGCGCCACCGCAGCGTCGGTGAACGGCGCGAGCAGCTCCTCCAGCAGCGCCCGGGCCACCGGCCCGGCGCCGGGTGCCGCGTCCGGCCACGCCACCCGGGCCACCGCGACCTGCCAGTGCGGATACGGGACGGCACCCCGCCCCGCCCCGGCGGCCTCGGGCAGTTCGGGCACCAGCACCGGCGCGGCCACCCGCAGCCGGGCGGCCGTCTCGGCGGCGGGCGCGCCACCGGCCAGCAGGTGCAGCACCTCCTGCGCCAGCCGCCGGGGCACCGACCGGGCGGCGTCCCGCCGGTCGCGTTCCGCGGCGATCAACTGGGTGACGCCGTCCAGCAGATCGAGGTGCCGCGCCGGCCACTCGCCCGCGTCGGCGCGCACCGCGAGCAGCCAGTCGGTCAGCCGCGCGCCCACCGGGTCGCCGCCCTCGCCGGGCACCGGGAAGAGGGAGTGGACGACGCCGTCCTCGACCACCCGGTACGGCCCGGGGCGGCCGGTCACCGCCGCCGTCATCCGGTGCCCGGCCAGCGCCGCGCCCAGCCCCTCGGGCAGCGGCTCCTGCCGCGCGGCGGCGACCGGCCGCCCGGTGGCCGTCAGCACCCAGGCGCGCAGGTCCAGATCGGCGGCCAGCAGATCCAGCACCGCCCGCGGGCCGCCGCTGGCGGGCCCGGCCGACATCAGCCGCCGGTGCCGGTCCACCACGGCGGCCAGATCCGCGGCCCGGTCCCCGGAGACCTGCCGCACCACGTGCTCGGTGATCTCCGCGAAGCCGACCTCCTCGGCCACCGCGAACAGCGGCAGCCGGTGCCGCGCGCAGGCCGCCGTCAGATCGTCCGGAACGGCCCCGAACTCGGCCTCGCCCGCGGCGAGTCCGGCCACCCCCGCCTCCGTCAGCACCCGCACGAACGGTTCGGCGTCCCCCGGCCCGCGCCACCACGCCAGCCCGGTCAGCACCAGCTCCCCGCCGTGCAGGTAGCGGCTCGGGTCGCGCAGGTCCGTCGTCATCACACCGCGCACGGGCCGGTCCAGCTCCGGCCCGTCGCCGCTCAGCAGCCGCAGGCCCAGGGACTCGGTCGCCAGGAGTGTGCGCAGTCGCATGCCCGTCCGCAGATGTCGCCGGTGTTGCCCACCGGATGCCGTGTCGTTGCCAGCCCCCGTTCTTCGTACGAATCTACAAGAATGGGCGGCGGCGGCGACCGGCGCTTCGGCCCTTCCGTGACTCCCCGCCCGGCCCCGCCCCGGCTGTACTGGAGGTACCCCCTCCACGGTTCGACCCCCGGAGTGCACCTGATGGACTTCCTTCGCCCGGCAAGCTGGGAGGAGGCGCTCGCCGCCAAGGCCGCGTACCCCGACGCCGTGCCGCTGGCCGGCGGCACCGACCTGATGGTCGAGCTCAACTTCGACCGGCGCCGCCCGGAGCGGATCCTCGACCTCGGCCGGATCGAGGAGCTGCACACGTGGGAGGCCGGCGAGGACACCGTCCGCCTCGGCGCGAGCGTCCCCTACCGCGTCATCATCGAACGGCTCCGGTCCCGCCTGCCCGGGCTCGCACTGGCCGCGCACACCGTCGGCTCGCCGCAGATCCGCAACCGCGGCAGCGTCGGCGGCAACCTCGGCACCGCCTCGCCGGCCGGCGACGCGCACCCCGCGCTGCTCGCCGCCGGCGCCCGCGTGGAGGCCGCGTCGCTGCGCGGCACCCGGCTCATCCCCGCCGAGGAGTTCTTCACCGGGCCCAAGCGCAACGCGCTCGCCCCCGACGAGCTGATCCGCGCCGTGCACATCGACACCGCGACCGGGCCGCAGCAGTTCGCCAAGGTCGGCACGCGCAACGCCATGGTCATCGCCGTCTGCGCGTTCGCCCTCGCGCTGCACCCCCGCACCCGCACCGTGCGCACCGGCATCGGCTCCGCCGCCCCGACGCCGGTGCGGGCGCGGGCCGCCGAGGACTTCCTCACCGGCGTGCTGGCCGAGGGCGGGCACTGGGATCACGGCCGGCCCGTTCCCCCGGCCGCCGCCGCCCGGTTCGCCGAGCTGGCCGCGGCCGCCTGCGCGCCCATCGACGACGTCCGCGGCAGCGCCGCCTACCGCCGGCGCGCGATCGCGGTGCTGGCCCGCCGCACCCTCGACTGGACCTGGACGGCACACACGGCCCCCCAAGGAGGCGCATCGTGCGCGTGAACCTCACCGTCAACGGGCGGCCCCGCACGGCCGACGACGTCTGGGAGGGCGAGAGCCTGCTCTACGTGCTGCGCGAGCGGCTCGGCCTGCCCGGCGCCAAGAACGCCTGCGAGCAGGGGGAGTGCGGCTCCTGCACGGTCCGGCTGGACGGCGACCTGGTGTGCGCCTGCCTGGTGGCGGCCGGCCAGGCCGAGGGCCGCGAGGTCGTCACCGTCGAGGGCCTGGCCGGCGATGGAGCCCAACTCGCCCCCGTGCAGCGGGCGTTCGTCGACGCGGGCGCCGTGCAGTGCGGCTTCTGCACCCCTGGGCTGCTGATGGCCGCCGACGAACTGCTGGCCCGCGAGCCCGAGCCCTCCGACGCCGACATCCGCGAGGCGCTGTCGGGGAATCTGTGCCGGTGCACCGGCTACGAGAAGATTCTCGACGCCGTCCGCCTCGCGGCCTCCCCCGCAAGCGGGAGGTACCCCCACCGCCTCGCCGAGACGCCCGCCGCCCCCGAAGGGACGGCCTGACCATGGGCGTGACACCCGCCCCCGCGCGGCTGACCCAGCGCGGCGACACCACCGGGAACGCCACCGGCGGCGTCGGCGAGTCCACACCGCGCCCCGACGGAATCCTCAAGGTCACCGGCGAGTTCGCGTTCTCCTCCGACCTGTGGCACGAGGACATGCTGTGGGGCCACACCCTGCGCAGCCCGCACCCGCACGCCCGGATCACCGAGATCGACACCTCCGCCGCCCTCGCGCTGCCCGGCGTGCACGCCGTCCTCACCGCCGCCGACCTGCCCGCCACCACCACCTATGGCCTGGAGATCCAGGACCAGCCCGTGCTGGCCGGCGACCTGGTGCGCTACGAGGGCGAGCCGGTCGCGCTGGTCGCCGCCGACCACCCCGAGACCGCCCGCCGCGCCGCCGCCCGCATCCGCGTCGACTACGCCGAACTGCCCGCCGTCACCGACGAGGCCACCGCCACCGCGCCCGGCGCGCCCGTCCTGCACCCCGGCCGCACCGACCGCCACGCGGCGCACGTCGCCCACCCCAACATCGTGCACCGCCAGCCCGTCGTCACCGGCGACGTCGCCCGCGCCGCCGCCGCGGCCGACGTCGTCGTCACCGGCACTTACGAGGTCGGCATGCAGGACCAGGCGTTCCTCGGCCCCGAGTCCGGGCTCGCCGTGCCCGCCGACGACGGCGGCGTCGACCTCTACATCGCCACCCAGTGGCTGCACGTCGACCACCGGCAGCTCGCCCCCGTGCTCGGCCTGCCGCCCGAGAAGGTGCGCCTCACCCTCGCCGGCGTCGGCGGCGCGTTCGGCGCCCGCGAGGACCTGTCCATGCAGGCCCACGCCTGCCTGCTGGCCCTGCGCACCGCCCGCCCCGTCAAGATCGTCTACAACCGGCACGAGTCGTTCTTCGGGCATGTGCACCGCCACCCCGCCCGGCTCACCTACGAGCACGGCGCGACCCGCGACGGAAAGCTGCTCTACGTGCGGGCCCGCATCGTTCTGGACGGCGGCGCCTACGCCTCCTCCTCCCCGGCCGTCGTCGGCAACGCCGCCTCGCTCGGCGTCGGCCCCTACGAGGTGCCCAACGCCGAGATCGAGGCGCTGGCCCTCTACACCAACAACCCGCCCTGCGGCGCGATGCGCGGCTTCGGCGCGGTCCAGGCATGCTTCGCCTACGAGGCACAGATGGACAAGCTCGCCGCCGCCCTGGACCTCGACCCCGTCGAACTGCGCCGGCGCAACGCCATGAGCCAGGGCTCCACCATGCCCACCGGCCAGGTCGTCGACTCCCCGGCCCCGGTGGCCGAGCTGCTGCGCCGCGTCAAGGACCGCCCGCTGCCGCCCGAACGCCAGTGGGAGCGCGCCGCGCCGGGCCCCGACATCCGCGCGCTGCCCGGCGGCCTGTCCAACGCCGGCCACGGCGAGGGCGTGGTCCGCGGCGTCGGCTACGCGGTCGGCATCAAGAACGTCGGCTTCTCCGAGGGGTTCGACGACTACTCCACCGCCCGGGTCCGGCTCGCGGTGACCGGCGGCGAACCGGTCGCCACCGTGCACACCGCGATGGCCGAGGTCGGCCAGGGCGGCGTCACCGTGCACGCGCAGATCGCCCGCACCGAACTGGGCGTCACCCAGGTCGCCATCCTCCCGGCCGACACCAGCGTCGGCTCCGCCGGTTCCACCTCCGCCTCCCGCCAGACCTATATGACGGGCGGCGCGGTGAAACAGGCCTGCGAGGCCGTCCGCGCCGAGGTCCTGCGCCGCGGCCGGGAACGCCACGGCTGGCCCGCCGAGGGCCTGCGCCTGGTGGGCGGCAAGGTCGTGGCCGCCGACGGTGAGGTGCTGGCCGCCCTCGCCGACGTGCTCGGCACGGACGCCATCGATCTGGAGCTGGAGTTCCGCCACCGGCCCACCCAGCCGTTCGACCTGGTCACCGGCCAGGGCTTCGGCCATGTCCAGTACTCGTTCTGCGCGCACCGCGCCGTCGTCGAGGTGGACACCGAGCTGGGCCTGGTGAAGGTCGTCGAGCTGGCCGCCGCCCAGGACGTCGGCAAGGCCGTCAACCCCGGCTCGGTCGTCGGCCAGATCCACGGCGGCTCCGTGCAGGGCCTGGGCCTGGCGGTGCTGGAGGAGATCGTGGTCGGCGACGACGGCCGGATCCGCAACCCCTCCTTCACCGACTACCTCATCCCCACCATCCTGGACACCCCGAGCATGCCGGTGGACGTCCTCGAACTCGCCGACGAGCACGCCCCCTACGGGCTGCGCGGCGTCGGGGAGGCGCCCACGCTCTCCTCGACCCCCGCGGTCGTCGCCGCCATCCGCCAGGCCACCGGCCGCGCCCTGCGCCGGGTGCCCGTGCGGCCCGAGCACCTCATCGACCTCGGCCCCGACAGCGGCCGGGATCCGGACCGGTAACGGGGAGCCGCCATGCTGGACATCGCCGCCGACCTGGTGACCTGGTGCCGCGACGGACGCGACTTCGCGGTGGCCACCGTCGTCGCCGTGCACGGCAGCGCGCCCCGCCCGCCGGGCGCCGCCCTCGCCGTGGACCGGGCCGGGACCGTGCTCGGCAGCGTCTCCGGCGGCTGCGTGGAGGGCGCGGTCTACGAGCTGTGCCGCGAGGCCATCGCCGACGGAACGCCCCGCACCGAGCGCTTCGGCTACAGCGACGCCGACGCGTTCGCCGTCGGGCTGACCTGCGGCGGCGCCATCGAGATCCTCATCACCCCGGTCCTGGCCGGCACCCCCGCCCGGCCGCCGTTCGCCGCCGCGCTCGGCGCCGCCGCCGACGGGACGCCCGCCGCGCTCGCCCGGATCGCCGCCGGGCCGCGCGAACTCCTCGGCGGCGCCCTGCTGCTGGGCCCCGACGGCAGCCGCTCCGGAACGCTGGGCGACGCCGGAACGCTCGACGGACCGGCGGCGGCCGAGGCCGCGGCGCTACTGCGCCAGGGCAGGACCGGCACCGTCCGGCTCGCCACCGCCACCGGGCCCGTCACTCTGCTGGTCGAGTCCGTCGCGCCGCCCCCGCGCATGCTTGTCTTCGGCGCGGTCGACTTCGCCACCGCCCTCGTGCGGGCCGGCGCGTTCCTCGGCCACCGCGTCACCGTCTGCGACGCCCGGCCCGTCTTCGCCACCCCCGAGCGCTTCCCCGGGGCGCACGAGGTGGTCGTCGACTGGCCGCACCGCTACTTGGAGCGACAGCGCACCGACGAACGCACGGTGATCTGCGTGCTCACCCACGACGCCAAGTTCGACATCCCGCTGCTCACCCGGGCGTTGCGCATGCCGGCCGCCTACATCGGCGCCATGGGTTCCCGCCGCACGCACGCCGACCGGCTGCGGCGACTGCGCGAGGCCGGCGTTCCCGAGCACCAACTCGCCCGGCTGCGCTCGCCGGTCGGGCTCGACCTGGGCGCGGTGACCCCGGAGGAGACCGCGCTGTCCATCGCCGCCGAGATCGTCGCCGTCCGCCGCGGCGGCTCCGGCGCGCCGCTCACCGGCACCACCGTCCCCATCCACCACAGCCCCGCCGTAGGGTCGGCTCATGACGGCGGCTCCCCTGCTCTCCCTGCGCGACCTCAACCGCGCGCTGCTTGACCGGCAGTTCCTGCTCTCCCGCGCCGCGCTGCCCGCACACGACGCGGTCGAGCACCTGGTCGGGCTCCAGACCCAGGTGCCGGGCACCCACTACACCGCGCTGTGGTCGCGGCTCGCGGCCTTCGACCCGGACGACTTCTCCCGGCGCTTCGAGGCCCGGGAGTTCGTCCGGATCAGCCTGCTGCGCTCCACCATCCACACGGTCACCGCCGGGGACTGCCTGGCGCTGCGGCCGGTGCTGCGCGCCGCCCACGAGCGGCCGTTCCGCTCCAACTGGGCCAAGCGGCTGCCGGGCGTGGACCAGGCGGCGGTGGCCCGGCGCGCGCGGGAGCTGGCAGAGGAGCGGCCGCGTACGTTCGCCGAGCTGGGCACCCTGCTGGCGGGGGAGTGGCCCGGGGCCGACCCGCAGGCGCTGGGCCAGGTCGCGCGCCACCACCTGGCCCTGGTGCAGGTCCCGCCGCGCGGCCTGTGGCAGCGCGGCGGCGCCGCCCGGCACACCACGGCCGAGTCCTGGATCGGCGCCGAACTGGCCGCCGAGACGGCACCCGACGCGCTGGTGCTGCGCTACCTCGCCGCGTTCGGGCCCGCGTCGGTCAAGGACGCGCAGACCTGGTCAGGACTGACCAGGCTGCGGGAGGTCTTCGATCGGCTGCTGCCCCGTCTGACGCGCTTTCGCGACGCGAGCGGAACGGAATTGTTCGACCTGCCCGACGCCTCCCGCCCGGGCGAGGGCGTGTCCGCACCGGTGCGTTTTCTGCCCGAGTACGACAACGTCCTGATCGGCCACGCCGACCGCACCCGCGTCATCTCGGACGCCGCCAAGGCCCGCACCTGGCAGGGCAACCGGGCCTTCCCCGTGTTCCTCGCCGACGGCTTCGCGCGCGGCGTCTGGCGTGTCGAGACCGACCGCGCGACCACCTCCGCCACGCTCGTGCTCGCGCCGTTCGACCCGCTGACCACGGCCGAACGCACCGACCTCGCCGAGGAGGGCGCGCGGCTGCTCGCCTTCCACGCGCCGGACGCGGCCCACCACCTGCGCTGGGCCGAAACGCTCTGACCGGGGGCGGGGCGTCAGACCCCGTCCGCCCCGTGCCGCAGCAGCGCGTCGGCCGGGTCGTTCACCGGCTGCGGCGTGCCCGTCAGATCGAGGACGAACAACGGCAGCCGCAGCTTGTCCGCGCGAGCGCGGGCGCCCCGGTCGTAACCGGACAGCGAGAACGCGACCGTGACCGCCGTCTCCACCAGCCCGTGCAGCCACAGCGTCTCGATCTCCCGGACCGCGGTGGGCGTGGTCGCCGGGTTGACCAGCCCGATCACCGAGGGGCCGCGCAGATCGATCCCGGACGCCGGCCGCGGCACGGCGGTGCGCACGTCCAGAAAGCCCAGCCAGCGCAGGAACTGGGCCGCGCAGGCCATCGCGTCATAGGCCGTTCTGATGGTGAGCGGCTGGAACGGCGGACGCCCGCCGCCCTCCCGCGGCGACGGCACGCGCTCCCCCTCGTCAGCGGCGAGCCGCACCGTCACCCCACAGGGGCAGTCGAATTCCGGCTGCGGCCATTGACCCGTGCGCCCGCACGCGGGACACGGCACCTCGGTCCACGCCGCGTCCCACGATCGGTGACGCACCGATACGGGTGAACTCTCCCGCGGCAGGGGGACGGTGACCGGAACCCCGCAGGCGCACGGATACTGCGGCGGGACGTAGGTGTGCTCCCGTCGGCAGGTGGGACACCGCACGGGCACGCTTTTCGTCATCTGACGCTCCAGGGACGGAACTTCTCGACGAGATTCTCACAGTCTCGCCGACGGGCGGGTGCGGGCGCAGCAATATGCTGGCATTCTCTAGTTGTGCCGCGTTCACCGTATTTGTTCACCGGAATGTGACAGTAAATCTCGCCCTCTGTGTGGCGGGATGCGCGGACAGTGATATTTACTTTCCTTGTTCGGTCCGCCGACCGTTCCCGATCGCGGGGCGTGTTCGGGCGGACGCGGCCGGCGTCAATGAAGACGGCAGGGGAGGGCCGAGTGGCGGCTGGAGAAGCTGAAACCGCCCCGGGGGTGCGGAGCGTCCCGACCGGCGGGATGGACCCCCGAGTGCTGACCTTGCGCGCTGCGGTGGACCGGCTGCGCCGGGACCTGCGCGCGTATCCCGCGACCCTCGCCGACCGCGAGGTCGCCGACCGGGAGCTGGCCACGCTGGACTGCGCCCTGGCCGCCGGAGTGCCCGACACGGCCGTCCTGGGGCACGCGCTGCTGCTCATCGCCGCCGCGGCGGGCTCGGTCAGCGCGCTCGCGGCCGGAGTCCATCAACTCCGCCAGGCGGTCGAGCTCTTCGGCGTCCCCCACCACCCCACCGAGACCGGCTGGTCGGCCGCGCACTACAACTAGCCGCTCGACGGGCCGGCGCGGGGCGTTAGGTTGACCGAGTGCGACTGAGACTCGAATTCACCACCGAGCCGTTCGACCTGGAGGAGCCGCCGGCGCACGCCGTGGCCGCCCGGGAGGTGGTGCAGAACGCGGCGCTGGACGCCGTGGACGTGGGGCCCTTCGGCAATACGGCGGAGGGCCCGGCGGACGCCGTGCTCGCCACCGTGGACACGCTGCTGCGCCGGGCCCTGGCGGTGGGCGCCACCCGCATATCGCTCCAGGTCAACGCCCTCGGGCCGGACGTCGGGGAGGAGACGGGGACATGAGCGGGGCCGACGACCTGTTCATAGAGGCGGTCAAGCCGCTGGTGGACGCCATCGGCGGGGAGCTGATAGCGCCGGAGCGCGCCGGGCCCGACGACGTCCTGCTGAGCTGGGCGGGCGCGGAGGTGGCCGCCGTGCGGCTGCCCCACCTCTCGGCCTCGCTGGACCACATCCTCGGCGAGCTCCGGCGGCGGCACGGGATGCCGCTGGCCGAGCTGGACCGCAAGACAAAACAGCAGATCGTGCGCGGCCTGGAGACGCGCGGGGCGTTCGCCATGCGCCACGGCGTGGAAACGGTCGCGAGCGCGCTCGGGGTCAGCCGTTTCACGGTCTACAACTACCTCAACCGGTCGACGAACTGCTGACGAGCAGTCCTGCAACTGCCGTTGCAGAGTGAGCCGTTCGAGAAAATCTCCCGTGCCCTCCGGCGTGGGATCACGTGATCGGGCGATGTCTTCCCTCCCGCCCGCCACAAGCATTGCCTGTCAACGGGCTATGGGCAGCCCTCGTATCGAAGGCCCGTGCCCGACACCCGTAGGAGGGACAGGCTGATGTTCCCGAATCTCTCATTCGGCCGGCGGCTCCGGCTGAGACGGCTGTACGGCGACAGCGACGCGCGCCTGCTCGTCGTTCCGCTGGACCACCCCATCAGCGACGGTCCGCTCGGCGTGCGCAAGGGCGGCCTCGACGCCCTGGTGGGGGAGCTCGCCGACAACGGCGCGGACGCGGTGGTGCTGCACAAGGGCGCCCTCCGGCGCGTGGACCCGGACCGGTTCGCCCGGATCTCGTTGATCCTCCACCTGAGCGCGAGCACCGCGCAGGCCCCGGACCCGGACGCCAAGTACCTGGTGAGCGGCGTGGAGGAGGCGCTGCGCCACGGCGCGGACGCGGTGAGCGTCCACGTCAACCTCGGCTCCTGCCAGGAGCGGGAGCAAATCGCCGACCTGGGCCGGGTGTCCGACCTGTGCGACCGGTGGAACGTTCCGCTGCTCGCCATGGCGTACCCCAGAGGCCCCAAGGTCACCAACCCCCGCGATCCACAACTCGTCGCCCACGCCGTCACGATCGCGGCCGAGCTGGGCGCGGACATCGTCAAGACGCCCTACGCCGGCACCCCCGCCGAGATGGCCGACGTGGTCAAGGACGCGCCCATCCCCGTCATCGTGGCCGGCGGTCCGCGCCGCACCTCGGTGCCCGAGGTGCTGGCCCAGGTGGACGAGGCGCTGCGCGGCGGCGCCGCCGGGGTGGCGATGGGCCGCAACATCTTCCAGTCCGCCGACCCCGGCGAGATGACACGGCAGATCGCCGAACTGGTTCACACGGACGCGGGCCGGCTCCAGCCGCTGTTCGGCTGAGCGCTTCCCCGCGCGGACCTCACACCACTTTCCCGGGCTGCCCGAGCAGTCACCTCACGTAGGAGTAGTCCCATGAAGATGAGCTGGTTGGACGTCCGCCGTCTCGGCGAGACCAAGGACGCCATCCTCCAGGAGGCGCTGCACTACCGGGTCGAGGGCGTCGTCGCGGACGACCCGGCCGACTTCGCCGACCTGCCGCCCACCCTCTCCAAGGTCCTCTTCCCCCAGGACAAGCCGCTGCCCGAGGACTTCGGGGACTCCACCATCGTCATCGTCGACCCCCGCGCGCACGGCACGACCCCGGCCGAACTCGCGCCGAAGCACCCCGGGGTGGAGTTCGGGCGCTTCGTGGAGATCGTGGACGCGCCGACCCTGGAGGACGCCTGCGAGTCGGCGCGCACGGAGAAGTGGAGCCTGCTGCTGTTCCGCGACCCCACCAAGATCCCGCTGGAGATCGTCATCGCCGCCGCGGACCGCGCCACCGGCAGCCTGATCACGGTCGCGCGGGACGTCGAGGAGGCGCGGATCATCTTCGGCGTGCTGGAGCACGGCTCGGACGGCGTGATGATGGCGCCCGCCGCGGTCGGCGAGACCGCCGGGCTCAAGGCGGCGGCCCAGGCCGACACCCCGCCGCTCGAGCTGGTCGAGCTGGAGGTCGTGGAGACCGCGCACGTCGGCATGGGGGAGCGGGCCTGCGTCGACACCTGCACCTACCTGCGCAAGGACGAGGGCATCCTGGTCGGCTCGCACTCCAAGGGCATGATCCTCTGCGTCAGCGAGACACACCCGCTGCCCTACATGCCGACCCGCCCGTTCCGGGTGAACGCCGGCGCCATCCACTCCTACACGCTGTCCCGGGACGAGCGCACCAGCTACCTGAGCGAACTCCGGTCGGGCAGCAAGGTGATGGCCGTGGACACCAAGGGCCACACCCGGCTGGTCACGGTCGGCCGGGTCAAGATCGAGTCCCGCCCGCTGATCTCCATCGACGCGGTCGCGCCCGACGGCCGACAGGTCAACCTCATCCTCCAGGACGACTGGCACGTGCGCGTGCTCGGCCCCGGCGGCGCCGTGCTCAACAGCACCGAACTGAAGCCCGGTGACACGGTGCTCGGCTACCTGCCCAGCGAGGACCGCCATGTGGGCTACCCCATCAACGAGTTCTGCCTCGAGAAGTGAGCCGTGAGATGACAGGGGTCCGCCCCCGGGTGTTCGACTTCCATGTCCGGCTCGCGCCCGTGCCCGCCGCGCCCGCACGCCTGCTGGAGCTGATGGACGCGTGCGGCATCGACCGGGCGGTGGTCTGCGCCGGCGGCACGATGCCGCTGGCGCGGCTCTCCCGGTTCCTGGTGGAGGGCGGGCACATCGAGACCGACGCGGACAACGACGCGGTCCTCATAGCCTGTTCGGAGTCCGGCGGGCGTCTCGTCCCGTTCTTCTTCGCCAACCCGCACCGCCCACCCGAGATCTACCGCGACCGGGCGGCCGAGTTCCGCGGCGTGGAGATCTCACCGGCCGTGCACGGGGTGCCGCTGGACGACCCGCGCACGGCCCGGCTCGCCGAGGTCGCGTGCGAGGCGGGCCACAGCGTGTACACGGTCTGCCTGGACCGGCCCGGCAGCCGGGTGGCCGACCTCGTCGCGCTCGCCGCGGCCCATCCGGAGGTCACCTTCGTCCTGGGGCACGCGGGCATCGGCAACATCGACCTGTACGCCATCGAGCTGATCGCCCGCCGGGAGAACATCCTGCTGGAGACGTCGGGCGGCTACACCTGCGTCGCGCGTGCCGCGGTGGAGCAACTGGGCGGTGACCGCGTGCTCTTCGGGTCCGAGGCCCCCATCCAGCACCCCGACGTGGAGCTGACCAAGCTGCGGCACGCGGGGATCGGCGACGACGACTGGCAGAAGATCGCATGGCGGAACGCCTGCCGGCTTCTGGGAATGGAGTGGTGATGACGGTCCGGATGCCCCACCTGGGCGACTGGTCGACCTACGACGAACTGGCGGCGCTGCAACGGGAAAGGCTGCCGCAGGTCCTGCAATGGGCCGCGAAGTCCCCCTTCTACCAGGCCAAGCTGGGCCCGGCGGGACCGCCCACCGACCCCGGGCGTTTCGACGCCCTGCCGACCACCGTCAAGACGGAGCTGCGCGACAACTACCCGTTCGGCATGCTCGCCGTGCCGCCCACCGAACTGGCCACCTACCACGAGTCCAGCGGCTCCACCGGCCGGCCCACGCCCTCCTACTACACCGAGGCCGACTGGCTGGACCTCGCCGAGCGCTTCGCGCGCAAGTGGGTCGGCATCGGCGCCTCCGACACCCTCCTCGTCCGCACCCCGTACGCGATGCTCCTCACCGGGCACCTCGCGCACGCGGCCGCGCGGCTGAAGGGCGCCACCGTGGTCCCGGGCGACAACCGTTCGCTCGCCATGCCGTACGCCCGGGTGGTCAGGGCGCTCGCGGACCTCGATGTGACGATGACCTGGTCGATGCCCACCGAGTGCCTGCTGTGGGCCGCGGCGGCCAGGGCCCTGGGGCACAGCCCCGAGCACGACTTCCCCGCGCTCCGCGCGCTGTTCGTCGGCGGCGAGCCGCTCAGCCCGGCCCGGCGGGCCCGGATCGGCCGCCTGTGGGGCGTTCCGGTGGTGGAGGAGTACGGCTCCACCGAGACCGGGACGCTGGCCGGCGAGTGCCCCGAGGGCCGCCTGCACCTGTGGGCCGACCGGCTGCTGGTCGAGGTGTGCGACCCCGCGACCGGCCGCATCACCCGGGAGGGCGCGGGACAGCTCGTCGTCACCCCGCTGTACCGCCAGGCCATGCCGCTGCTGCGGTACAACCTGGAGGACTCCGTCGAGGTGTCCTACGACCCGTGCGCCTGCGGCTGGGTGTTGCCCACGGTCAAGGTGCTGGGCCGCGCGGTCTACGGGCACCGGGTCGGCACCACCCTGATCACCCAGTACGAGCTGGAGGACATCGTCTACCGGCTGCCGTACGAGTACGGCGTGCTGTTCTGGCGGGCGCAGACGGCCGGCGACCACCTGCGGGTGGAGATCGAGGTCCCCGCCGAGCACGCGGCGGACGCCTCCGCCGAACTCGCCGCGGCGCTCCGGCGCGAGCTGGACGTCACCTGCCGCGTCGGCTGCGTCGCCCCGGGAACGCTCGTTCCGCACGACATCCTGACCCGGGTGCCCGATGTGGTGAAGCCCAGAAGCCTGTTCGGCCCCGACGAGGACTGGAACAATGCCGTCCTCTACTACTGAGACGGGCATGACCGCGCACGCGGGAGGGCCCGGCCGGATAGCGGTGGTGGGCGCCGGGATCGCCGGCCTCACCCTGGCGCTGGCCCTCGCCCGGGCCGGCATCCGCTGCGAGATCTACGAACAGGCCGGGCAGCTCCGGGAAGTGGGCGCCGGGGTGCAGATCGCGCCCAACGCGGCCCGGCTGCTGCGGCGCCTGGGGCTCGCCCCGCGGCTGGACGCGGTCGCCGTGCGGGCCCGGGCCGTGGAGATGCGGCGCTGGGACGACGGCCGGCTGCTCAGCCGCGGCGAGCTGGGCGCCGCGTGCGAGGCCCGCTGGGGAGCCCCCTACTACCTGGTGCACCGGGCCGATCTGCACCGGGCGCTGCTGGCGGAGATCGAGGACGGCCGCCTGCACCTGGGCAGCAGGTGCCTGCGGGTCGAGGAGCACGGCGAGGACGTCCGGCTGCACTTCGCGGACGGCTCGGTGCGCGAGGCCGACGTGGTGGTGGGGGCCGACGGGATCCGCTCGGTGGTGCGCGACGCGCTCGCCACCGACCGGCCGCGTTTCTCCGGGCAGTCCATCTACCGCGGCCTGGTGCCCGCCGGGGAACTGCCGTTCCTGCTGGACGAGCCGAAGGTCCGGCTGTGGTTCGGCCCCGGACAGCACTGCGTCTGCTACCCGGTGGCCGCCGGCCGGTGGATCAGCGTCGGCGCCACCGCCCCGGCCGGCGACTGGCCGGTGGAGTCCTGGACGG
This sequence comes from Streptomyces litchfieldiae, assembly GCF_031845365.1. Taxonomy (NCBI): domain Bacteria; kingdom Bacillati; phylum Actinomycetota; class Actinomycetes; order Kitasatosporales; family Streptomycetaceae; genus Streptomyces; species Streptomyces litchfieldiae. Next base: position 115,782 of record NZ_JAVREL010000008.1, on the reverse strand, counting down.
CCGAGGGAAAGCCGGAGGAGCTGCTGTGCGCCTACCGGGGGTGGCACGAGGAGGTGGGCCTGGTGCTGGGGGCGCTGCGGTCCGTCGGCCACTGGGCCCTGCACGACCGCGACCCGCTGCCGCGCTGGCGGGGCCGGGCGATCGCGGTGGCCGGGGACTCGGCCCACCCGATGCTCCCCTTCATGGCGCAGGGCGCCAATCAGGCGGTCGAGGACGCGGTGGTGCTCGCCGGCTGCCTGGCCGCGGCCGGTCCGCGGAACGTCCCGGCCGCGCTGGCCCGTTACGAGCGGCTGCGCAAGCCGCGCACCGACCGGATCCAGCGGATGTCCCGGGCCAACGCGCGGACCTTCCACCTCGGCGACGGGCAGGGCCAGCACGAGCGCGACCTCGCCCTGGACCGCCGGCACCGCGACGACCAGGAGTGGCTGTACGGCCACGACGCCGGGGCACTGGTGGGGTGAGGGAGTCGGCCATGGCCATCCTGGTGCAGAAGTACGGCGGCACCTCCCTCGCGGGACCCGGCCGGCTGCGCGCGGTCGCCCAGCGGGTGGCCTCGGCCGGGCGGAACACGGTGGTCGTCGTGTCCGCGCGCGGAGACACCACCGACCGGCTGCTGGACCTGGCCGGCGAGGCCGGCGGTCACCACGCGGCCACCCGCGCCGCCCGGGAGACGGACCAACTCCTGGCGACCGGCGAGTACATGTCGGCCGCGCTGCTGGCCCTCGCGCTGGAACGGTCCGGCGTTCGCGCCGTCTCGCTCACCGGCCACCAGGCCGGGATCCGGGTGGTGGGCCGGCACGGCGCGGGCGTGATCGACAGCATCGACACCCGGCGGGTGCGGCGCGAACTCGCCGCCGGCCGCGTCGTGGTCGTCGGCGGCTTCCAGGGGAGCAACGCCGCGGGCGACGTGGTCACCCTCGGCCGCGGCGGCTCCGATACGACGGCCGTCGCGCTCGCCGCCGCCCTCGGCGCCCGCCGCTGCGAGATCTACACCGACGTGGAAGGCGTGTACACGGCCGACCCGCGGCTCGTGGCATCCGCCCGCAAGCTCCGCCGGGTGCCCGCCGAGGTGATGGTGGAGATGGCCTTCTCGGGAGCGAAGGTGCTGCATGCGAGATCGGCGGAACTGGCCCTCGCCAAAGGAGTTGAGCTGCATGTCAGGAGTTCCCTGGTGCAGGCGGAGGGGACGGTCGTGCACGGCGGGGAGGTGACGGAGCTGGAGACCGGGAACCCGGTCACCGCCGTCACCTCGGATTCCCCGGTGGCGCGCGTCCTGGTGCACGCTCGCGACGGACGGGACCTGGCCCCCGAGATCCTGGCGCTGCTGGCCGGGAAGGCCGTGCCCGGTGACCTCGTGGCCCGCTCGGGGCCGTACGAGGACGAGTTCCGGATGGGGTTCACCATCGCCCGTGACGCGGTCGAACTGATCCGGGGTCCACTGGAGTCGGTCGCCGCCGCGCACGGCGGCGGGGTCCTGGTGGACGCCGATGTCGCCAAGGTGTCGCTGATCGGCGTGGGCCTGCTCAACCGGCCGGAGTACCTGGCCCGGATGGCCGCGGTGCTCTCCGACGCGGGCATCCCCACCTGCTGGGTCGCCAGCTCCCAGGCGCGCGCCTCCGTGGTCGTGGCCGGCCGGCACCGGGTCGAGGCACTGCGGCTGCTCCACAAGGAGTTCGGCCTGGCGGACGGCGACTGACGGATTCCGCCGCCCGCCGTGGCGCGAAGACGTGATGTCCGGCGCCCTGACGGCCCGTCAGGATGGCGCGGCGGACCCCGATACGACGGCGGCGAAGGAGCAGCAGCATGACCACCGACCCGAGGAACGCCGGGCCGGCCGGGCCCGGCCACCCCGTCCTGATCGTGGGCGCTGGACCGGTCGGCGCCACCCTGGCGCTGGAACTGGCGCGCCACGGAGTGCGCAGCACCGTGGTCGAGACGTCCACGACCGTCTCCGCCCACCCCAAGATGGACTTCATCAACGGCCGGAGCATGGAACTGCTGCGCCGCCTCGGGGTGACCGAGGAGATCCGGCGGCGCGGTGTCGGGCCCGACGAACCGTTCACCTTTCTGTGGACGGCGGAGCCCGACCGGCCGCCGGTCTCCGTGTGGGAGTACCCCTCGGTGGCTGGGCTGCGCCGCCGCCACGACGGCGTCGACGACGGGTCGGCCCCCCTGGAGCCCTACCAGCGGCTCCAGGGCTCGCTGCTGGAGGACGTGCTGCGCGGCAGACTGCGCCGGCACCCCCTGGTCGACCTGCGCGAGGGCTGGACCCTGCGCGACCTGGCCGACCACGGTTCCTTCGTGTCGGCGGTCCTGCACGACGAGGCCACCGGCACCGAACGGATGCTGCGCGCCGGCTACCTCGTCGGATGCGACGGCGGAGGCAGCACGGTGCGCCGCCAAGCCGGCATCGCGACCGGGCAGAGCGGGCCGGGCACCCGCCACTGCGACGTCTACTTCCGCTCCGGTGACCCGGCCCTGGTCCGGCACGGCGCGTTCTTCCTCACCATCGCCGCGGGCGGGGTGACCCTGGTCAACCGCGACGGCGGGGCCACCTGGACCGGCACGTTCGTCCTGCCCGACGACGAGCCGGAGCCCGCGGATCCGCTCGCCGTGGTCAAGCGGCAACTGGGCTTCGACTTCGCGGTGGAGGAGGTCCTCAACGTCGCGTACTGGCACGGAAGGCTGGCTGTCGCGGAGTCGTACCGCGCGGGCCGGGTCTTCCTCGCGGGCGACGCCGCGCACCAGTTCTATCCAACCGGCGGTCACGGGGCGAACACGGGGCTGGGCGACGCCTGCGACCTCGGGTGGAAGCTCGCCGCCGTGCTGAACGGCTGGGGCGGCGACCGGCTGCTGGACTCCTACGAGGCCGAACGCCGCCCGGTCGCGCTGTTCAACCGGGAGATGTGCGCCAACCTCCTCGCGGTCTGGACGCGCTTCCCGCGACTGGCCGCCATCGGCGCCTCCCGGCCGCAACTCGCCGCGTACCTCGGCAAGGAGAGCTTCCAGATCGACAACATCGGGATCCACTTCGGCTACCGCTACCGCGACTCCCCGGTCGTGTGCCACGAGGACGGCCCGGAGCCCGACTGGCAGTGGCAGGCGATCACCCCGACCACCTGGCCCGGCGGCCGGCCGCCGAGCGTGCGGCTGGACGACGGCGACGCGCTGTTCGACCGGCTGGGCACCGGCCTGACCCTCGTGGACCTCTCCCGCGAGAACCGCGGCAAGGCCCTGGCGGAGCAGGCGCGGCGCAGGGGCCTGCCCATCGCCCTGCTCCCCGTGGACAGCCCCGGCATACGGGCCGTGTGGGAGCGCGACCTCGTTCTCCTCCGCCCCGACCAGCACGTGGCCTGGCGCGGCGACGAGGCCCCCGACCCGGCGGTGTGGGACGGCGTGCTCGACCGGATCAGCGGCGCCTGAACGCCCATCAAGCCCAAACGACAAGGGGTATGAGATGCCGGCCACCCACGACCAGTCCGTCGCGGCCACCCGGACGGCGGCGCCCGCCCGGTGCCCCACCGGCCTGACCGAGATGCTGGAGCCCGACCTGGCGTTCCTGACGTCCAGACCCGCCCGGCAGCAGCCCGACTGGCGGGCCCGGCCGCTGCTCGCCGCGGTACGGGAGGAGTTGGCCGCCGCGTCCGGCGGGCCCGTGGTGCGGGTCGGCCGGACGCGGCGGCCAGTTCGCCAAGTCACGTTCCCGCCCCACCGAGCGCGTCGGCGACCTCGAACTGCCCGTCTACCGCGGGAGCATGGTCAACAGCCCTCAGCCCGACCCGTCGGGCCGCCGCCCGGATCCCGCGCGGCTCCTGGAGGGCTACCGCGCCGCGAGCGCGGCCATGGACCACCTCGGCCGGCCCGGCCCGGGGCGGCCGATGAGGTTCGGAGCCCGGCCGCCCGGCGAGCTGTCGGTGTGGACGAGCCATGAGGCGCTGCTGGCGGCGGTGGCGAACCCGGTGGCGTGCAAGGTCGGCCCGTCGATGTCCCCGGGCGAACTGCTCGCCCTGTGCGAGCGCCTCGACCCGCTGCGCGAGCCGGGGCGGCTGACGTTGATCGCCCGGCTGGGCGCCGAGGGGGACGGCGTCGCCGGCGGGCTCCACCTGGAGGCCACCCCCGACCCGGTCACCGAGTGCGTGGCACACGCCGGGGAGTTCGAGCAGGCGGCTCGACGTACACGAGCCTGTGCGACCCCCGGCTCAACTCCGAACAGGAACTCGCCGTGGCCCGTGCCTGGTGCGCCCGATGAACGACGCCGCCGCGCTCTCCCGTATCCGGCCCGCGCTGGATCCCGCGAAGGCGTGATGCCGCGCACCGAGGAGCGAGCCATCCTCCCAGCAGTCTGGCCGCGCGGCCAGCGAACAACGAGGAGTACACGTGGGTGATATGACACGCCGCTCGCTCCTGGCCGGAACGGCGGCCGCGGGCGGGACGCTGATGGCCGGGGGCCCCGCCGCCGCGGCACCGGCGGACCTGGCGATCGACGACGCGGACCTCACGGTGAGCGCCGGGGACCACCGGTATCCGGGCCTGGTCCGCGGCGAGAACCACCGCTTCGTGGGCGCGCCGGAGTACGTCCGGCTGTGCACCACGCCCGCCCAGGTCACCGAGGCCGTGCAGACCGCTGTCCGGGAGGGCAGGCGCGTGCAGGTGCGCAGCGGCGGCCACTGCTACGAGGACTTCGTGGCGAACGCGCAGGTCGAGGTCGTCATCGACCTGTCCGAGATGAAGACGGTCACCTACGACCCGGCCCACCGGGCGTTCGCGGTCGAGGCGGGGGCGAAGCTGGGCGAGGTCTACGAGACGCTGTTCAAGGGCTGGGGGGTGACCCTCCCCGGGGGCTCCTGCCCCACGGTCGGGGTCGGCGGCCATGTGGCGGGCGGCGGATACGGCCAGCTCAACCGTTCACTCGGCCTCATCGTGGACTACCTGTACGCGGTGGAGGTCGTGGTCGTCGACGCGGGCGGCACGGCGCGCCGGGTCGTCGCCACCTCCGACCCCGCCGACCCGAACCGCGATCTGTGGTGGGCCCACACCGGTGGCGGCGGGAACTTCGGCGTCGTCACCCGCTACTGGTTCCGGACCCCGGGCGCGACGGGCACGGACCCGGCGCACCTGCTGCCCAGACCCCCGGCCGAGATGTGGATCAGCAGAGCGGTGTGGCCGTGGGCCGCGCTCACCGAGGCGGACTTCACCCGGCTGGTGCGCAACTACGGCGTCTGGTGCGAGAGGAACAGCGCGGCGTCCTCCCCGTACGTGGCGCTGTTCAGCCGGCTCACCCTGACCCACCGGACCAACGGGCTGATCACCCTGGCCTCCCAGATCGACGCCACGGTGCCGGGCGCGGAGGACCTGCTGGGCCGCTTCCTCACGGCGATCGGCGACGGCGTCGGCGTCCGGCCGGACGTCTGGGACCGCCGGAGGCTGCCCTGGCTCCACACCACGACGTGGCGCGGCATGTTCGACGGCGACGCGACCTACCGCGCCGATTTCAAGTCCTCCTATCTGCGGACGCGGTTCCCGGACGAGCACATAGCCGCCTTCCACCGGAATCTGACCCGCGCCGACTACGCCAACCCGGCGGCCCTGGTGCAGATTTCCAGCTATGGGGGCCGGACGAACACCGTTTCCCCGTCGGCCACGGCCGTGGCCCAGCGGGACTCGGTCATGAAGCTGCATTACCTCGTGAGCTGGGGCGACGAGCGCGACGACGCCAGCCATATCGCGTGGATACGGGAGTTCTACCGCGATGTGCACAGCGCGACGGGCGGCGTTCCGGTGCCGGACGCGGTGACCGACGGATGTTTTGTCAACTACGCGGACATCGACCTGAGCGACCCCCAGTGGAACACCTCGGGGGTGCCCTGGCACCGGCTGTACTACAAGGACAATTACGCGAAGTTGCAGCAGATGAAGGCGCGTTGGGATCCCCGCGACACGTTCCGCCACGCGCAGTCGGTCCGGCTGCCGGGCGCGGCGGGCTCCGCGCGGGGGGAGGGCTGACGATGACCCCGCTGCCGCCCGCGGTCACCGGCCCCGGGGACGGATTCCGCCTGACGCACCCGAAGGTCTCCGAACGGGTCGCCCTGCCGAGCACGGCGACCGGCGGCGCGTCCAGCGTGCTGGACATCGTGCTGGCGCCGGGCGGTCTGCTGGCACCGGTGCACACCCATCGGCACGAGGACGAGACGGTCTATGTGGCCGAGGGGACGGTCGGCGCCGTCCTCGGCGAGCGGGAGATCCAGGCGGGCCCGGGCACGGTGCTGTTCGCGCCCCGGGGCGTCCGCCACACGTTCTGGAACGCCGGCACCGGCACGACACGCCTCGCCATGGTGATCGCGCCGGGAAACCTGGACGCGTATTTCGCGGGAATCGACGAGGCGATCGGCTCGATAGCGGATCCGGACCTGAACGCCCTGCTGAAGCACGCCGAGCAGTTCGGCATCTCCCTGGATCTCGGCAGCGTGCCGGACCTGGGCCGCCGCCATCGTGTCGCGCTGGACTGACACCGGCGCCGGGATGGGCCGTCCACGGCGGAACGAGCACCAATTCACAAGGAAGAGGGAAGACATGTCGCGAACGTTGGGCCCCCGGCCGGAACACCGCGCGGAGGCCGAACTCCGTCCGCTCTACAAGGCCCACTACCGATTCCAGTTCCTCAGCGCCGGATTCCGGTCCGGCCTGTTCACACTCCTCGCGGCCCACCCGGGCCTGACGCGCGCCGAGATCGCCAAGCGGCTGGAGATGGACGAGCAGCCGACGCGCGTCCTGCTGCTGGGCTGCACCGTGGCCGGCCTGGTGAGCAAGGACGGCGACGGCTACTTCATCACCGCGATATCGGAGCCTCTGGCGGCCGATGTGACCGACCTGCCGGGCGCGTTCGTCCCGTTCGAGCACCACCTGACGTACCGCGCGATGAGCTGGTTCTACGAGTCCCTGAAGGAGAACACCAACGTCGGTCTCCGGCGGGAGCTGCCCGGTGACGCGGACACCCTCTACGGGCGGCTGGCCGGCCACGCGGAGCTGGAGACCACGTTCCACCACATGATGGGCTCGGTCAGCCGGTCCGTCGCCGCCGACCTGGCGCGCAAGCTGGACCTGTCGGGGTGCCGCCATCTGCTGGACGTGGGCGGCGGCACCGCCGTCAACGCCATCGCGCTGGCCCGCCGCTGGCCGCACCTGGAGATCACGATCGCCGACCTGCCGACCGTCGTCGAGGCCGCGGGCGCCCGGATCGCCGAGGCGGGCCTGGAGAGCCGGGTGCGCGCGGTGGGCCTGGACGTCTTCAACGACGAACTGCCCGGCGGCTGCGACGGCGTGATCTTCGCCCACTTCCTGGAGATCTGGTCGGTCGACCGCAACCGGATGCTCCTCGCCAAAGCGGCCCGGGCCCTGGAGGGAGGGGCCCGGGTCTTCATCCTCACCCCCGTCCAGGACGACGACGAGACGGGCCCCGAGCTCGCCGCGTATCTGTCGGCCTACTTCCAGACCATCGCCTCGGGCGAGGGCATGGTCTACACGGCCGGGGAGTACGAACAGTGGCTCGCGGAGGCCGGCTTCGACCCGGCCGGACGGTTCTACGTCGGCGGCCTCGGCGACATCCTGGTCTCCGGCGTCAGGCGGACGACCGCCTCCTGACGGCCCGCCACATGCCGTGCGGCCGGGCCCCCCCCCCGGGGGCGGGCCCGCCCCCCCGCCCGCGGCCCCGCCGGGGGGGGGCGGGCCCGGCGCACGGCCGTTCGGCGAACGAGGGGCCTACTCGAAGCCGCCGTTGACGGCGATGGCCTGGCCGGTGATCCAGCGGGAGTCCTCACCGGCGAGGAACGCCACGACGTCCGCCAGGTCGGCGGGCTGGCCGAGGCGGCCCAGCGGGGTCATCCCGATGATCTGGCCCTCCATCTTGCGGGCCTCCTCGGACAGCATGTCGGTGTCCGTGGGGCCGGGCAGCACCGCGTTCACGGTGATGCCGCGCGCGCCCAGGGCGTGGGCCAGCGAGCGGGTCAGCACCTCGACACCTGCCTTGGTGGCGCCGTACGCGCCCATGAAGGCGATGCCGCCGTTCGGCAGCCCGGCCGCGATGTTGACGATCCGGCCGCCGTCCCGCAGCCGTGCGGTCGCCTGCTGCCCGGCGAAGAACACGCTCTTGAGGTTGACCGCGACCAGTTGGTCGAACAGCTCCTCCGGCATGAACTCCAGGGGCGCCGCCGCGTAGATCGCGGCGTTGTTCACCAGGATGTCCACCCCGCCGAACTTTTCCTCGGCCACGTCGAACAGGCCCTTCACATCGCCGGCCCGGCTCACGTCACCGGCCGCGGCCAGGGCGTTGCCGCCGGCGGCCGTGATCGCCTTGACCACGTCCTCGGCGCTCTCCTGGGCGCCGTCGCGCTCGGCACGGTAGTTGACGATGACGGAAGCGCCGTCGCGGCCGAGCCGCTCGGCCACCGCGCGACCGATGCCGCGGGTGGCTCCGGTGACGATGGCGACCTTGTTCACGGGCATATGAGCCTCCACAGACATATGAGCCTTTTTCTCCGATCAGCCGAAGTGGCTGCGGCACGGGCGCGCGGTGCCGCGCGGCACCGGCGCCCTGGGCCCTGTCCGGCCGATCTCGCCGGGCCCGCGACGCTCCCCCGCAAGCGGGAGGTACCCCCAGGCACGCACGCTCGCTGCGTTGCCGAATCGCGCGAGTACGGCCAAGTACGAGCTGCGATCCGGCGCCTTGCGATCGCACGCACCAGACGCCGCAGGCTGATCCGACAAGATCGACAGGACAGGACCCTAGGCAGTCTGCGTGCTCCGCGTGACCGGGACATCACGCCTTTACGTGATCCGGGCTCAGCCGGGCCGCCGACTCCTGATCGGCCAGCAGGGCGTGGCGGGCCAGCTCCACGCGGCTGGAGATCCCGAGCTTGGCGAAGGCGTGCCGCAGGTGCGTGTCGACGGTGTGTCTGGACAGGAAGAGCCGTTCCGCGGCGGCCCGGTTGGTCAGCCCCTGGGCGACCAGGCGCACCACGCGCAGCTCCGCGAGGGTGAGGCTGTCCCAGCCGGTCTTGGCCCGCGCCACCGTCCGCCACTTCCGGGGGCGGATCCCCAGGATGCGCAGGTCGCGCTGGGCCCGGGCCATCGCCCGCTTCGCCCCGCAGCGGGTCAACAGCTCCAGCGCCTCCTCCAGGACGGCGATCGCCCGGCTGCGCCGCCCGGCCCGGGCCTCGCCGCGCGCGAACTCCACCAGCGCCATCGCCCGGGCGAGCTGCCGGGGGCCGGACCGGTAGGCGTCCACCGCGGCGCGCAGCGTCTCGTGGTCCCCGTGGAGCAGGGCCTCCGCGTGCAGGGCGGAGGCCGTCAGCGAGTCGATCCCCGGCGAGAGGTCGGCGAGCCGCCGGGCCGCCTCCGCCGCCCGTTTCGCCTCCAGGTCCGCGTCCGCGTCCAGCGCGAACCGGACCAGCGCCGGGGCCGCCCAGCCGACCCGGGTGAGCAGCAGCGGACGCTCCGGCAGCGTGTCGTACACTCCGGCGAGCGCCGTCACCGCGCCCCTCGGATCCCCTTCGAGGTACGCCATTTGGGCCCGCACCCAGGCCAGGGTCTCCGGCGGGAAGCCGTAACCGGACCGCTCAAGCCGCCGCGCCTCCCGCACCAGTTCGCCGGCGCGCGCCAAGTCGCCCCGCTGGATCGTCACTTGGGCCAGCACAAGCAGCAGGGACGGCACCACGGCGAGCGCGCCCAGCCGTTCGGACTCCGCCCGGCCCGCCAGGGCCTCCGTCTCGGCGTCGTCCAGCCGGCCCCCCATCATCCTCGCCTCGGCCTTGCCGAAGTACCACAGCGGCAGCGACCAGGCGGAGCCCAGCTCGTGCGCCTCCCGCGATCCCCGCTCGAAGACGTCGTCGGCCTCGTCCAGCCGGTCCGCCGCGGTCAGGGCGAGCCCCAGCCAGAGCCGGGGGTGCCGGTGGCGCGCCTCCTGGCCCGAGTCGTCGGCGAGCCGCACCGCGTCGGAGGCGATCTCGACCGCCTCCCCGATCCGGCCGAGGGCGCGCGCCGCGGCGCTGCGTGCCGCGGCCGCGAAGACCACCGTCGGCGGCTCCGCCGTCTTCATCGCCTCGGCCGCCATGGCCTCGGCGTTGTGCGGGTCGTCGCGGTTGAGCAGGGCGTGCGCCTGGATCGCGAGGAGCTGCGCCCGGACCGGGCCCGGCACTCCGGGCATGGCCATGGCCTGCTGGGTGTAGTCGATGACCAGGGAGTCCTGGCCCGCGTGCTTGAGCGCCTCGGCCAGCCCCGCGTACACCTCGGGCCGGTTCTCGTGCAGCGCGGACTCGCCCAGCTCGCGGGCCTCGGATATGCGGCCGGCGTTCGCGAGCAGCCGCACCGTTCTGGCCACGAGCGCCGAGCGCCGGGAGTCGTCGTCCGGGACCAGTTCCAGCGCCTGGAGCAGCAGGTCACCGGCGGCGCTGGGCGCCGTGTGGGCCATCTCCTGCGCCGCATCGCACAGGGCGGTGATCGTCCGCGGGCTGTCCTCGCCGGCCCCCCGCGCCAGGTGCAGGGCCACCTCGGCGCGCGGCCCGCCGCGCTGCTCCAGGACGGCGGCGGCCTCCTGGTGCAGCGCGCGGCGCAGCGGCCCGGACAGCCGCTCGTAGATCGCCTCCCGGACGAGGTCGTGGCGGAAGGTGAACGTCGCGCCGTCGTCGACCAGGACGTCCGCCATCACCGCCTCGTCCATCTGGGACATCAGGTCGATGGTCCGTCGGCCCAGCAGGGCGGCGACCTCGTCCACGGAGAAGGGGCAGCCCAGCACGGCCCCGGCTTCGAGGAACCGGCGTGTCGCGGGCGAGAGATGGCGAAGCTGGGCGTTGACGGCGGAGACGAAGTCGGAGGGCAGGCCATCGTCGCCGCCCACCATCGCGGTGCCGCCCGCCGTGGACACCCGGCCGCTCGCGTGCAGGGTCGCCAGCAGCCGCTTCAGCAGGAAGGGGTTGCCGCCGCTGCGCATGGCGAGGGCCGCGAGCCCGGGGCCGGCGGCGGCGCCGAACACGTGGGCGCAGTACGCCTTGATGGCCTCGGAGTCCAGGGGCCGCAGCCTGATGCGCTGCGTGAGCTCCTCGCCCCGCCAGCCGTCCACGAAGCGGCAGTTCCGCGGGTCGGCGTCCGTCCGGCCGGCCATCACCCACATCACCGGCAGCGACCGCAGCCTGGGGACCAGCGTCTGCAGCGCCAGCGCCGTCAGCTCGTCCATCAAGTGGATGTTGTCGAGGGCGACCAGCAGCGGACGGTGCCGCCCGTGCTCCTCGATCACCTGGCCGATCCGGTCCAGCAGCCAGAACCGGTTGGTCTCCTGGCCGCCCCGGGTGCCGAGCTCCGCCAGCTCGGCCGCGTCGATGACGGGTGGTTCGCTCGTCCGCAGCGCGGTCAGCAGGAGAGAGAGCGGCGCCACCCGGTCCAGCTCGGTGGCCCGCCCCGACGCGACGGTCATCCCTAAATGCTCGGCCTGCCGGACGGCCTCCTTGAGCAGATGGCTCTTCCCCGTCCCCACCGGCCCGTCGATCAGAAGGCCCCGGGCGCTGCCCGCGACGACGGTGCCGAGGATCTGACGTATCTGTGAGAGCTCAGTGTCGCGGCCAACGGTCGGAATGGAACCCCTCATGTCCCGGTACCTTTCCCTTTCCTCCTGCGATGCCGATCGGCGAACGATCCCCGCCCGTCCGTGGAAAAGGCCGAATCAACGGAAGGACGTGAGCGGCTCCGCCCGGATCAGGACCACGGCCCCCTGGCAACGCTCCCCCCTGACCCGAGGATAGACAGGGCCAGTGACCTCTCACCGACAAGCCACTGACGTGTACGCATTTTGCCGGAATTGGCCGCGCCCGCCGGAAGTCCCTGGCCACACCGGCCGTTCAACAAACTGTTGACGATCACCGGCGGTGCGGCTTAGCTGTCCCCCATGACGCAGAGTCCGACGCCGGGGCTGGCCTGGATCAACGGCGCCGACGAGCGCGCGGTGCGCGGCGCGCTGCGGCGCGTGTGCGCCGCGCGGGCCTGGGGCGACACGCTCGTCGCCGCCCGACCGTTCGCCGCCCTCGACGACCTGCTCGCCGCGGGCGACGACGCCACCGCCGCGCTGACCGAGGACGGCCTCGCCGAGGCCCTGGCCGGCCACCCGCCCATCGGCCGCCCCGAGCCCGGCGACCCGGCCTCCGCCCGGGAGCAGAGCGGCATGAGCGACGCCTCCGCCGAGCTCAGGGAAGAGATGCTGGAGCTGAACCTCGCCTACCAGGAGCGGTTCGGCCATGTCTTCCTCATCCGCGCCACCGGACTGAGCGGGGAGCGGATGCGGGACGCGCTGCGCGCCCGCCTCGCCAACTCCCCGGCGGCGGAACGGGACGTCACCCGGGGCGAGCTGGCGAAGATCAACCGGCTCCGGCTGACCCGGCTGGCCGAGTCGGACACCACCGTCTCCACCCACGTCCTGGACACCAGCGCCGGCCGACCCGCGCCCGGCCTCGCCGTCACCCTGTCCGTGGCCGACCGCCCCGGCGGCGACTGGACCGCGCACGCCACCGGCGTGACCGACGACGACGGCCGCTGCGCCGGCCTGCCCCCGCTGCCCGGCGGCGCCGCGCTGGCCCGGCTGACGTTCGCGGTCGAGCCGCACCTCGCCCGGACCGGCGCCGACCCGGCGTTCTTCCCCGAGGTCACCGTCGCCTTCGCCGTGGTGCCCGGCGAGCACTACCACGTGCCGCTGCTGCTCAACCCGTTCGGCTACTCCGTCTACCGAGGGAGCTGACCTGCCCATGCCCACGCTCGGCCAGAACCAGTACGGCAAGGCGGAGACCCGCGTCGTGCGCGTCACCCGCGACGGCGCCGTCCACCACGTGCGCGACCTCAACGTCTCGGTCGCCCTCTCCGGCGACATGGCGGAGGTCCACCACTCCGGCTCCAACGCCGCGGTGCTGCCCACCGACACGATGAAGAACACCGTCTTCGCGTTCGCCCGCGAGCACGGCATCGCCTCGCCCGAGGAGTTCGGCACGCTGCTCGCCCGGCACTTCGTCACCTCGCAGCCGTCGATCTCCCGCGCCCGGATCCGCATCGAGGAGTACGCCTGGGACCGGGTGCCGACGCCGGGGGAGGCGGAGCACTCGTTCGTCCGCGCCGGGCGGGAGACGCGCACCGCGCGGATCGCCTTCGACGGCGAGGAGCTGGAGATCTTCAGCGGCCTCACCGGGCTGACCGTGATGAACACGACCGACTCCGAGTTCCGCGGGTTCGTCAAGGACCGGTACACCACGCTGCCGGAGGCCGGGGACCGCGTGCTGGCCACGGACGTGACAGCCGTGTGGCGGCACGCGGCGGACGCCCCCGACTGGGACGCCGCCCACGAAGCGGTGCGCGGGCACCTGCTGGCCGCGTTCGCCGGGACGTCCTCCTCCTCGCTCCAGCAGACGCTGTTCCGCATGGGCTCGGAAGTGATCGAGCGGCAGCCGGGCATCGACGAGATCCGCCTCTCGCTGCCCAACAAGCACCACTTCCTGGTCGATCTCGAACCCTTCGGCATGAAGAACGAAACGGCCGACGGCGCCGTCTACTTCGCCGCCGACCGCCCCTACGGCCTGATCGAGGCCACCGTGCTGCGCGACGGCGCGCCGGCCCGGATTCCCGTCGACACGACGACCCCGTAACGCCAGGAGGCTTTCCGTGGCAGCCACTCAGCGGATCCTGATCGAGAACTGCGCCATCGCGACCGTCGACGGCGACGGCACCGAGTACGCCTCCGGCCATCTCCTCATCGAGGGCAACCGCATCGAGGCCGTCGGCGAGGGCCCCGCGCCCGTCCAACTTCCGGGCGCCGTGCGCCGCGTGGACGCCACCGGCCACCTGGCCACCCCCGGGCTGGTCAACACCCACCACCACTTCTACCAGTGGCTGACCCGCGGACTGGCCCAGGAGAGCAACCTCTTCGACTGGCTGGTCACCCTCTACCCCGTCTGGGGCCGCATCGACGAGGCCATGGTCCATGCCGCCGCCCGCGGCTCCCTGGCCATGATGGCGCTCGGCGGCGTCACCACCGCCAGTGACCACCACTACGTCTTCCCGGCCGGCGCCGGCGACCTGCTCGGCGCCGAGATCCGCGCCGCCCGGGAGATCGGCGTGCGCTTCACCGCCTGCCGCGGCTCGATGGACCGCGGCGTCTCCCACGGCGGGCTGCCGCCCGATTTCGCCGTGGAGGCCACCGACGACGCGCTGGCCGCCACCGAGCGGGCCGTGCGCGAGCACCACGACCCCTCGTTCGGCTCGATGCTGCGGATCGCCGTCGCCCCCTGCTCGCCGTTCTCCGTCACCACCGAGCTGATGCGCGAGGCCGCCGCCCTCGCCCGCCGTCTCGGGGTGCGGCTGCACACCCACGGCTCGGAGACGGTGGAGGAGGAGAAGTTCTGCCACGAGCTGTTCGGCATGGGCCCCACCGCCTACTTCGAGGCCACCGGCTGGCTGGGCCCGGACGTGTGGATGGCGCACTGCGTCCATATGACCGACGCGGACATCGCCGCGTTCTCCCGCACCGGCACCGGCGTCGCGCACTGCCCCTCGTCCAACGCCCGGCTGGCCGCCGGCATCGCGCGCGTCCCCGACATGCTGGCGGCCGGCGTCCCGGTGGGCCTCGGCGTGGACGGCACCGCGTCCAACGAAAGCGGCGAACTGCACACCGAGTTGCGCAACGCCCTGCTGATCAACCGCCTCGGCCCGCACCGTGAACGCGCCCTGACCGCCCGTCAGGCGCTGCGCCTCGGCACCCGCGGCGGCGCCGAAGTGCTGGGCCGCGCCGGCGAGACGGGCTCCCTGGAGGCGGGCAAGCTCGCCGACGTCGTGCTGTGGCGGATCGACGGGCTCGGCCACTCCACCATCGCCGACCCGGTGGCCGCGCTGGTCCTCGGCCCGCCCGCCCCGGTGACCCTGTCCCTGGTCAACGGCGTCCCCGTCGTCGAGAACGGCCGCCTGCTCACCGCCGACGAGGACACCATCGCCCGCACGGCCCGCGCCGAGTCCCGGCGGCTGGCCACGGCGGCGGGCCGCTGAGCGGGCGGCGGCCGGTCAGTCCAGCAGCTCGTAGGCGGGCAGGGTGAGGAAGTCCACGTACTCCTCCTCCAGCGACAGCCGCATCAGCAGGTCGAACGCCCGCTCCCAGCCGCCGGTGATGAACGCGTCCTCGCCCATCTCGTCGCGCATCTTCACCAGTTGATCGGCCGCCACCTGCCGCACGAACTCCCGCGTCACCGGCTCGCCGGTATCGGCCAGCACCACACGGGTGTTGATCCACTGCCAGATCTGCGACCGCGAGATCTCCGCCGTGGCGACGTCCTCCATCAGGTTGAAGACGGCGACCGCGCCCCGGCCCGCCAGCCACGACTGGAGGTAACGGGTGCCCACCTGCACCGCGTTGCGCAGCCCCTCGCACGTCGGCCGGGCGTCGAGGGAGTCGATCGCCAGCAGGTCGTCGGCGGTGACCTTCACGTCCTCGCGCTGCCGGTGCTTCTGGTGCGGCCGGTCGCCCAGCACCGCGTCGAAGGACTCCCGCGCCACCGCGACCAGCCCCGGGTGCGCCACCCAGGACCCGTCGAAGCCGTCGCCCGCCTCCCGGTCCTTGTCCGCCCGCACCTTGGTGAAGGCCAGCGCGTTGGCCTGCGCGTCCCTGGAGGGGATGAACGCGGCCATGCCGCCGATCGCGTGCGCGCCGCGCTTGTGGCAGGTGCGCACGAGCAGTTCGGTGTAGGCGCGCATGAACGGGGCGGTCATCGTCACCGCGTTGCGGTCGGGCAGCACGAACTTCTCTCCGCCGTCCCGGAAGTTCTTCACGATGGAGAACAGGTAGTCCCAGCGTCCCGCGTTCAGCCCGGAGGCGTGGTCACGCAGCTCGTAGAGGATCTCCTCCATCTCGAACGCCGCCGTGATCGTCTCGATCAGCACGGTGGCCCGGACGGTCCCCTCGGGGATCCCCAACTCCCGCTGGGCGAAGACGAAGACGTCGTTCCACAGCCGCGCCTCCAGGTGCGACTCCAGCTTGGGCAGATAGAAGTACGGCCCCTTGCCCAGCTCGATCAGCCGCGCCGCGTTGTGGAAGAAGTACAGCCCGAAGTCCACCAGCGCGCCCGGCACGGCCCGGCCCCCGACGGTCAGATGCCGCTCGTCGAGGTGCCAGCCGCGCGGCCGCATCACCACCGTGGCCAGCTCCGCGTCCGGCCGCAGCGCGTACTCCTTGCCGCGCTCGTCGGTGAAGTCGATCCGGCGGCGGTAGGCGTCGGCCAGGCTGAGCTGACCGCCGATCACGTTCGCCCAGGTCGGCGACGACGCGTCCTCGAAGTCCGCCAGCCAGACCCGGGCCCCGGAGTTGAGCGCGTTGACCGTCATCTTGCGGTCCGTCGGCCCGGTGATCTCCACCCGCCGGTCCTCCAGCGCGGGCGGCGCCGGGGCCACCCGCCAGTCGCCCTCCCGCACCGCCGCCGTCTCCGGCAGGAAGTCCAGCCGTCCCGTCGCGGCGATCTCCGCCCGGCGCCGGGCGCGGGCGCGCAGCAACTCGTCGCGGCGCGGGGTGAACCGCCGGTGCAGCTCGGCCAGGAACGCGAGCGCCTCCTCGGTCAGCACCTCCTCCTGCCGGGGCTGGGGCGTGGGTGCTTCGACGGTGACGGCGGACATGGGCGGTCACTCCTTCAGCGAGACTGGAAACGGATGTTAGTTTCCTCATGATGGAAGATCAATCAGATCTCCCGGCTCGTCGATGTCGTCCGGCGCGGCGACATCGCCGCACTCCACCAGCGCGATCTCCCGCCCCCGCAGATACCCCCGCGCGCCCTCGTCGCCACGCGCCGCGCGCACCACCCCCGGGAAGTGCGCCGCCCCGAGAAGCACCGGATGCCCGCGCCGCCCGCCATACGCGGCGGCCGCCAGCGTCTTCGGCGACCGGTACGCCCCGGCCACCCGGGCCATCGCCGCCGCCCCGATCCCCGGCTGGTCGACCAGCGCCACCAGCGCGCCCCCGAGACCTCGCGGCAGCGAGACCAGCCCGGCCCGCAACGACGAGGCCATCCCCGACTCCCAGTCGGGATTCCCCACCAGCGCACAGCCCGCCAGCCGCGCCCGCGCGCGCACCTCGTCCGCCGCCGCCCCCAGTACCACATGCACCGGAGCGCACCCCGCCGCACGCAGCTCCTCCGCCGCGTGCTCCACGAACAACCGCCCCCGATAGGTCAACAGGGCCTTGGGCCGCCCCCCGAGCCGCCGCCCGCCCCCGGCGGCCAGCAGCAGCCCCGCGACGGCCGATTCCTGCGGCATGCCCCCACCCTACGGGCTGGCCCGACCGTACGGGCTGGCGTCACACCTCGCCGCGCGCGCCGGCCAGTGCCGTGGACAGGTCGCGGGCGACCTCCTGGAGCAGCGGGACCATCTTCTCCGTGGCCGCCTCCGTCACCCGGCCGGCCGGACCCGACACCGAGATCGCGGCGGCGGTGGGCGAGTCGGGGACCAGCACGGCGATGCAACGCACGCCTATCTCCTGCTCGTTGTCGTCCACCGCGAAGCCGTTCTCCCGCACCTCCCGCAACGCCTCCAGGAACGCGTCCGGCGTCGTGATCGTCCGCTCCGTCGCGGCCGGCATGCCCGTGCGGCGCAGCAGGGCCCGCACCTCCGCGTCGGGCAGCCCCGCGAGCAGCGCCTTCCCCACGCCCGTGGAGTGCGGCAGCACCCGCCGGCCGACCTCGGTGAACATCCGCATCGAGTGCCGCGAGGGCACCTGCGCCACGTAGACGACGTCGTCGCCGTCGAGCAGCGCCATGTTCGCCGTCTCGCCGGTCGCCTCGACCAGCCGCGCCAGATGCGGCCGGGCCCAGGTCGCCAGCGGCCGCGCGGCGCTCTCCCCGAGCCGGATGAGGCGCGGGCCCAGCGCGTAACGGCGGTTGGGCTGCTGGCGCACATACCCACAGGCGACCAGGGTCCGCATCAGCCGGTGAATGGTCGGCAGCGGCAGCCCGCTGCTCGTGGCCAGCTCGCTGAGCCCCGTCTCCCCGCCGGCATCGGCCATGTGCTCCAGCAGAGCGAAGGCCCGCTCCAGGGACTGGACCCCACCGCCATTGGCGGCGGGCTTGCGCACATCTGACGGTGGCACGTCGCGTTCCTTTCGGACGGTCATGAGGCACCCTACCCGGCGGCCCTTGACGTGCCGTCCCCGTCGTCCGAGGATCGATGCGTTCGCTTCAACAGAACGTTGAAGCCCTCAGGTGGAGGGAGGGCCCGTTGACCGGCACCGAGCTCCTGCTGCGCTCGCGCCGCGTGGTCACGCCCGACGGCACGCGCGCCGCGGCCGTCGCCGTGGCCGGCGGGCGGATCACCGGCGTCCTGCCCCACGAGGCGCCGGCGGGGGAGGGCACCCGGGTCGTGGACTACGGCGACGCCGCGCTGCTGCCCGGCCTCGTCGACACCCATGTGCACATCAACGATCCCGGCCGCACTGAGTGGGAGGGGTTCGCCACCGCGACCCGGGCCGCCGCGGCCGGCGGCATCACCACCGTGCTGGACATGCCGCTCAACAGCATCCCGCCGACCACCAACGCCGCCCACCTCCGCGTCAAACGGGACACCGCCCGCGCGGCGGGCGTGCATACCGACGTCGGCTTCTGGGGCGGTGCGATCCCCGGCAACACCGGCGAACTCAAGGCCCTGCACGAGGCCGGCGTCTTCGGCTTCAAGTGCTTCCTCTCCCCGTCCGGCGTCACCGAGTTCCCCGAGCTGGACCCGGACCAACTCGCCGCCGCCCTCGGCGAGATCGCTGGCTTCGGCGGCCTGCTCATCGTCCACGCCGAGGATCCCGCGACGCTGACCGCCGCCCCGCCCGCCGACGGCAGCCGCCGGTACGCCGACTTCCTCGCCTCCCGGCCGGACGCCGCCGAGACCGCGGCCATCACCCGGCTGATCGCGCTCGCCGGGCGGCTGGACGCCCGCGTCCACGTGCTGCACCTGTCGGCCGCCGGCGCGCTGCCCCTGATCGCCGCCGCCCGCGCGTCCGGGGTGCGTATCACCGCCGAGACCTGCCCGCACTTCCTCACCCTGACCGCCGAGGAAGTCCCGGACGGCGCCACCGAGTTCAAGTGCTGCCCGCCCATCAGGCCGGCGGCCAACCAGGACCTGCTCTGGGCCGCCCTCGCGGACGGCACCCTCGACTGCGTCGTCTCCGACCACTCGCCCTGCACCGCCGACCTGAAGGTGCCCGACTTCGGGGCCGCCTGGGGCGGCATCGCCTCCCTCCAGCTCGGCCTGCCCGCCGTCTGGACCGCCGCCCGCCGCCGCGGCCACCAACTGGCCGATGTCGCCCACTGGATGGCCACCGCCCCCGCCCGCCTCGCCGGCCTGGAGCGCAAGGGCGCCATCGCCCCCGGCCGGGACGCCGACTTCGCCGTCCTGGACCCGGAGGCCACCTTCACCGTCGACCCCGCCGCGCTCCACCACCGCAACCCGGTCACCGCCTACGCCGGCCGCACCCTGCACGGCGTCGTGCGCGCCACCTGGCTGCGCGGCCGGCTCGTCGCCGAGGACGGCGCCGTCACCGCGTGCGCGGGCCGGCTCATCGAAAGGGGAACGGCGTGACCACCGCCCGCGCCGGCTTCACCGGCGACGCCCGCCCCTACGACGGCGGCGACCCCTACGCCGACTACCGCGCGCCGGACCCCGCCACCGTGCCGTTCGCCCACCTCCCCGACCTGGCCGACCGCCGCCTGGGCGGCTCCGTCCTCGCCGCCAGCGACGAGTTCTTCGCCGAGCGGGAGAACCTGCTGCTGCCCACCCGGCCCGAGTTCGCCCCCGGGACGTTCGGCCACAAGGGCCAGATCATGGACGGCTGGGAGACCCGCCGCCGGCGCGGCCCCTCGGCCGACCACCCGCACCCGGCCGACGGCGACCACGACTGGGCGCTCATCCGGCTCGGCGTGCCCGGCGTGGTGCGCGGCATCGTCGTGGACACCGCCCACTTCCGGGGCAACTACCCCCAGTCCGTCGCCGTTTGGGGCACCAGCACCCCCGAGGACGAGACGAGCTGGACCGAACTCGTGCCGCGCACACCCGTCGGCGGACACGCCGCCAACGTCTTCCCGGTCGACATCGGGCGCCGGTTCACACACCTGCGCCTCGCGCAGTACCCCGACGGCGGGATCGCCCGGCTCCGCGTCCACGGCGAGGCGGTGCCCGATCCGGCCTGGCTCGCCGCCCTCGGCACGTTCGACCTGGCCGCGCTGGAGAACGGCGGGCTGGCCGAGGACGCCTCCGACCGGTTCTACTCCCCACCAGTCCACACCACCCACCCCGGGCGGCCCCGCACCATGGCCGACGGCTGGGAGACCCGGCGCCGCCGCGACCGCGGCCACGACTGGCTGCGCTACCGGCTCGCCGGGCGCGCCGTCATCCGCGCCGTGGAGATCGACACCGGCACCTACAAGGGCAACGCCCCCGGCTGGGCCGCGCTCTCCGTCGCCGACGGGGAGTCCGGCGACTGGCGGGAGGTGCTGCCGCGCACACCGCTGCTCCCGGACGCGGTCCACCGCCTCGTCCTGAACGCCGAGGTGCCGCCCGCCACCCACGCCCGGCTCGACATCCATCCGGACGGCGGCGTCGCCCGGCTGCGGCTGCACGGCTCCCTCACCGAGGACGGCGCGCGCCAACTGGCCGCGCGTTTCCGGGACCTGACGGCCTGACGGGTGCGCCGTCGCGCGCGCCGTGGGACGAACTTGTGGAAGGGCGCGCGCCCATGTGAACTCCCGGGAAATATCCGGGATGCGCGGTTGACGCGGATAACGCTACGCGCGTCACACTATTGGCATGGGCATGAACTACCTTTCCAGGACCGTCCGCACCGGAGCGCTCGGCGCCCTGCTGACCACCCTGCTCATCGGCGGCCAGGCCACCGCCGCCACCCCCACATCCCCCACCCCCACCTCCGGCGCCGTGGTGCAGCCGCTGGCCTACGGCGACATCTGCTACAGCGACCTGCCCACCGAGGCGTACGACACGCTCGACCTGATCGAACAGGGCGGCCCGTTCCCCTACCCGCAGGACGGCGGCACCTTCTACAACCGTGAGGGCCTGCTCCCCAGCCGGCCGACGGGCTACTACCACGAGTACACGGTGGAAACCCCGGGCAGCGACACCCGCGGCGCCCGCCGCATCGTCACCGGCGACTCCTACCAGGAGGACTACTACACCGCCGACCACTACGAGTCGTTCGACCTCATCGACTACGGCTGCTGACCTGCGTCCCCCCAGCGGCGCCGGGGCCGGCCCCCACACGGTCCCGGCGCCGCCCAACCGCATCGCGGTTCCCCTCAGCCCCGTCCGGCGTTCCGCTGCCTCTTCAGCCGCGCACCGGAGCGCCGGACGGACTCCTCGACGGACCGGGTCGCCGCCTCCAGGGTGTCCCCCGCGCCCACGGCGAAGTCCCGGAGCTGGCCCTCCAGGTACGGGTATCCCTCGGGGATGAAGGCCGGCGCGAAGTATCCGGCCCGCTCCAACTGGGTCAGGCCGTGCATCTGGCACCACAGGTGACGGGTCACCATCATCGGGTCACCGGCGCGGAACCGCCCCGCGGCCATGCAGCGCGCCACCAGATCGCGGAGGATGCGCAGCGCGTAGCCGCCGATGCGCAGGTCGTCCTCCCGCAGCTCGAAGCCGGCCAGTGTCGTGCCGCCGAACATCACGGCGACCAAGTGCGGTTCGGCGCGGGCGTATTCGAGCGACTCCCGGCACATCGTGGCGAGGTCGGCCACCGGGTCGTCGGTCTCCGGCAACGCCCGCAGCCGGTCGGCCAGGCGCCGGAAGCCCTCGTGGATCACGCCCCGCACCACTTCGGCCAGGCTGCCGAAGTGGGTGTAGACGGCCATGGTCGAGGCGCCCACCTCCCGCGCCAGCCGCCGCGTGGTGAGCGCCGCGGGCCCCTCCTCCGACAGCAGCCGGGCGGCGGCGTCGAGCAGCCGCTGCGCGGTGGCCGGGGGAGTGGGGGTTGACACGGGCCCAGCATAGCGCTGTCATAACACTGTTATGGGCATAACGCCGTTATGGCCGGGTGGCGCGTGAGCGGGAGAGCGGATGAACACAAAGACCCTGATACGCCGGATGACGCGCCACATCCCCCGGCTGCCGGAGGCGGCGGGCGACGACTCCGGACTCGTCCCCGGGAACGCCCCCACGCTGCGCATCGCGATGATCGGCGACTCCGCCGCGGCCGGCGTCGGCGCCGCCACCCACGCCGAGGCGCTGGCCGGCCAGCTCGCCGCCGGACTCGCCGCGCTGACGGGCCGCGAGGTCTCCTGGCGGGTGACGGCCCGGCGCGGCGCCACGGCCCGTTTCGTCCGCGCCACCATGCTCGACCGGCTCACCGAGCCCGCGACCCGCTGGCAGCCCGACCTCGTACTGGTGGTGGCCGGCGCCAACGACGCGCTGCGGCTGCGCCCCCCGGCGGCGTTCCGGCGCGACATTACGGCGCTGGTCACCTCGATCCGGCACCGCCTGGGCCGCGGCGGACCGGTCCCGGTGCTGCTCGTCGGGCTGCCCCCGGTGCACCGCTTCCCCTCACTGCCGCCCTGGGCCCGCCTCCCGCTGGGCGGCTACGCCCGCCTGCTCGACGCCCAACTGCGCCGCGTCGCCCGCCGCGAGCCGCACGTCCACCACCTCCCGGTCGGCGCCCTGCTCATCTCCCCCGAAACGGGCTTCGCCGCCGACCGCTTCCACCTCAGCCCCGCCGGCTACCGGGCCTGGGGCCGCGCCCTGGCCGCCTCGGTCGCCACGGTGGTCGACACCTGAACGACGAGCGCGGCCCGCGGAAGGAGGAACCGCCCCCGCGCCACCCGGCCTCCTCACCGACGCTGTGGCCATCCCGCATTCCAGGTGCCCAGTCGTGCGCCGGGCGGTCCTCAGCGATTCGGCGAAGTCCGGCATGCCGTTCCGCCGTGCCCCCACACGGTCGGCGAGCCGCCGTCGGCCGTCACCGGGGCGCTCTTCCCGATGAGGGTGAGACCCACGGTGTCCTCCCATGGCAAGCCGGCTGGTCGTGTTCTCGCGCGCGACGCTTCCCGAGCAGGTGGTCGCGTCAGAGTCCCGCCGCGGCGCAGCGGGTGAGTTCGATGGCGAGCTGTTCGGGTGGCCGGGACGCTTTGCTGCGTTCCGGCCCCACGCCGTACTCGCAAAGGCCTCGGATGCGGCGGAGTGATGCCCGCCCCGGGCGCGGACACCAGGAAACCGGGTGTCCAGGGGGAGAGGGAGGCTCACGAGGGGGGCTGAAAACTCACAAGGGGGCCGACACGCCCACCACTTGTCCTACGCTCGGTGAGGCCACGGTGACACCCCGTCAGGAGGTGAGGAAACAGTGACCCGATCACCCAACGAGGCACTGGCCACCCTCATCACCGCGTCCGGCGCCAGCCACAAAGCCATGGCGCACCGCGTCAACCAGCTAGCCGCCGCAGCCGGCCGGACCACGGCGTACACCCACACGAGCGTGGCGAACTGGCTCGACGGCATGATCCCGAGACAGCCCGTTCCCGCTCTGCTGGCACAGGCGTTGGGGGAGCGGCTCGGCCGCGCGGTGGACGTCGCCGAGATCGGCATGGCCACCTCCAGCCCAGACGACGCCGGCGGGCTGGAGTTTCCACGTGACCCTGCCGACGCCGCACAACGGGCAGCCGACTTCTGGAGAGACATGCACCGCCGTTCACTCGTCGGACGGGCGTTCGTCATCAGTGCCTACACGCTGCCCCTCACCCGCTGGCTGATCCAGCCGGCCGTCGCCGCCCCGCCCACGGCGGCGGCCGGCGCGTCGGACAACAGGACCTCACCGAGCTCTGGGAGCACGCGGAGCAGGCCCGGCAGTGGGACGCCCGCTACGGCGGAGCGAACTGGCGCACCAGCCAGGTCGTGGACTGTCTGACCACCCGTGCGGCCCCCCTGCTCACCGGGAGAGCTTCCCAGCGGATCGCCGACGGCTTGTACTCCGCCGCGGCCGAACTGTCCCGGCTTGCGGGCTGGGCGGCGTTCGACGCGGGAGAACACTCCCTCGCCCAGCAGCATTTCGTCCAGGCACTGAGTCTGGCGCGGGCCGGCGGCAACGCCGAGCTGGGCGCCTACGTCCTGGCCACCATGGCGCTCCAGACCATGCGTCGCGGCTACCCGACCGAGGCCATCGACATGGCCCGGGGCGCCTACGAACGCGCCGGCCGTGACGCCACACCCCGCGTGCGCGCCTTCGCCCAGCTCATCGAGGCCCGAGCCCATGCCCGGACAGGCGACGAACGGGCGGCGGCTCGCGCCATGTCCGGCTGCGAGCAACTGCTGGATGCCGCACGTGGGAAAGAATCCCCCACCTACATCGCTTACTTCGGCCCCGCCCGTATGGCCAGCGACGCGGTCGAAATCTACCGGGACCTGGGAAAACCACACGTCGCCGCCGGATGGGACGCCCAGTGCACCATGCCCGCCGGCCACACCCGGGCCGTCGGGCTGCGCCTGTCCGTCACCGCAACCGCGCATCTCCGGGCCCGCGACCTCGACCGGGGCCTGGCCGTCGGCCGCCGCGCGGTGGACATCCTCGCCGGCGTCGCCTCCGCCCGAGCCCGCGAGTACGTCCAGGACATCCACACCGCCCTCACCCCTTGGGCGCGAGAGCCCCGCGTGCGGGCATGGCGGAGCCATGCCCGCCGCCAGATGAACGGCGACCTGGGAAGCTGAAACGCTTGCTGCCCGACGTCTCACCCCAGGTGTGGGAGACGGGAGGGGTTCATGATCAGCCAGCCCGTCCCGGCCGAGGTGTCCCTGGCCTTCGACCGGCTCTGCCGTGCGGGCTTCACCAGCCGCCTCCTGCCCGCTCGGTAGCGGCCACATCACCCACCCGGTTCGGAGCGTCGGGGATGGGAGCGGGGGATCGGCAGTGAGGTGGCCGGGGCGTTGCCGGGTTCGGGCAATGATCCGCGAGGCTCTGTCGGGGGAGGATGCTCTTACCAGCGGAAACCGCGCAACGGGATCGGGTCCGGCTGTCGTGCTCTACCGGTTCCGGGCAACGAGGGCGCGCGTTTGCTGCTGCCGAGGGCCTTTGCGCAATGGAGGCACGGGACGAAGAAGGGTTCACCATGACACTGAGCAGAGGCAGAGCCGGTGAGTAAGCGGCATGTGCAGAAGATGCTGCGGGAGATGGCGGGCGGGGGGCCCGTTGAGGTCACCAGCGCCATGGCGACCATGAAGAAGCTGACCCGGCTCGCCTTCATCGCCCAGCAGTTCGGCTACGCGTACGCGGACATACGGCAGGGCGGTGGGCCGCAGGGCAACGGGCTCATCATGCTGCTCGTGCCCGACCCCAGCCCGCAAGCCCGGGAGCGCGCCGAACGGAACCGGGCGCGGTACCCGCAAGCGGGCGACGGGGGCTCGCTGCCGTCGCTCGTGCCCGAGGAGATCGAGCTGCTCAAGGCCCGCATCAGTTTCGACCTCGCCGCCAGGACGACCGACAAGCAGAAGACAGTGATCGCGGGAGTCGGGTTCACCGTGTTGGCCGTGATCCTCGGCTTCCGGCTCGGCGGCGACTCCACCGACCTGGCCATCGCCGGCATCGTCTGGGTCGCGCTCATGGCCACCCTCCCCGGCTTGCTCGTCATCAACCGACGCTACAAAGCCAAGTACGCCGCCCGGCTGCAAGCCGCCGGGTTCACGCCGATGACCGACCGAAGCGGGCGGCTGCGGTACGTGCCGCCCGGCGGCCAGCTTCCCGGGCACGGCGGTCGGCTCGCATGAACGGCGGCGGCCGGTGCGGCGTCACCAGCCGCCTGGTGCCCGCGCGGTAGCGGCCCGTCGGTGCCCGGACGTTCCGGTACGGTCGCAACAGCGGGTACCGAAGGAGATCTCCGTGGCCGATTACCTGACCGTGCTCACGACGACCGACAGTGCCGAGAAGGCGCGGGCCCTGGCGCGTGGTGCCGTTGAGGCACGGGTCGCGGCCTGCGCGCAGATCGACGGACCGGTCACCAGTGTCTACCGGTGGGAGGGGGCGGTGCGGACCGATCAGGAGTGGCGCGTGGCGTACAAGACAACCGCCGCCCGGTACGCGGACCTTGAGCAGTACATCAGGGGCGCCCACGACTACGACACCCCCGAGATCATCGCCACCCCGATCACGCACGGCAGCGCCGCCTACCTGTCGTGGCTGGACGAGGAGACCGCCGGGGCGTAGTTCAGAGCGACGGCAGCGCGGGAGCCATGGGAGCCGGGGTCGCGCGGGCCAGGGTCAGGAGCAGGGACTCCCGGCCGTGCCGGGCGACCAGGTGCAGGCCCACCGGCTCCCCGGCCGGGGTGTGGCCGGCCGGGAGGCTGATCGCCGGGTGGCCGCTCAGGTTGAACGCCCAGGTCAGTGCCGTGTTCATCCGCTCGCCCGGCCCCTGGTGGCCATGCGGCGGATGCGGCGTCGTCGGGGTGGCGATCAGGTCGGTGGCGGCGAACACGTCGGCCAGCAGCGCGTCGTTGAGCGCTCGCAGGCCGGGGCGCGGCGGTCCCGGCGCGCGCAGCGCGGACCACGCCGGAGCCGGGTCGTTCAGCCGCACCGGCCGGTCCACCGGCGTCAGCGGGTGCCGCTCGATCAGCTCCGACAGCGCGCTCTCGGCGACCTTCGTGACCTCCGGGTCGGTGTCGGCGAAGCCGAGCGTCGGCGACCAGATCACCCGGGGCCGCCGCCCCGGGCGGGCCAGCCGGGCGACGGTGTCCGTGTGCGCCACCGCGTCCAGATAGGCCGCCGCGTCCTGGGCGTGCCGCGCGAGCGGACCGCCCACGTTCAGCCCGGCCCGATCGCGCGCCGGCAGACGGCCGTTGGTCGGCTTCAGCCCGATCACCCCGCACCACGCCGCCGGGATGCGCACCGAGCCCGCGCCGTCGCTGCCGGTGGCCAGCGGCACCATCCCGGCGGCCACGGCGGCGGCCGAACCGGCCGAGGAGCCGCCGGGGGAGCGGTCGGGCAGCCAGGGATTGCGCGTCGGACCGCGGTCGGTGGCGCCCCACGTCTGCCACGAGGTGCCGGGCCCCGGCGTGGCACCGGCGCCCACCGGGACACAGCCCGCGCTCAGCAGCCGCCTGCTCTGCTCCGAGGTGCGCCCCTCGGTGGCCTTGACCGCGATCGGCACCCCGGCCAGCGGCAGCCGTTCGCCGCGCCGCACGGCCTGGTCGACCGCGCGGGCGCGCGCGGTGGCGTAGGTGCGCCAGGCCACGGTGAACGCCCGCACCCGGTCGTCCAGCCGGTCGATCAGCCGCAGCGCCGCCGCCGTCACCTCGGCGGCGGACAGTTCGCGCGCGCGGACCGCCGCGGCGATCGTGGTGGCGGTCAGCCCGGTGTACTCGTCGTCGCGAATCGCTCAGCCACCCCCGCCGGTCCCCGCCCGGCGCGGCAGCGCGCGCGGCACGGCGGAGAAGTCCGGCCGCGCCCCGGCCGGGAGGGTGCCGGGAGCGCGGCCGAACGTCCGGATGCACGGGCGCTGCATCGATCTCCCTGGAATCGAACCGCGGGCGGACCGCTTATGTCGGCAGTGAAACCGTTCTACCGGCGCAGCGTCAAGACGTCGCCCGGCGCCGGCCCCGTCGAGCCGCGCAGCGTCAACGACGGGGCGGCGTCCTGGACATCACCGACCGGGCCGCCGCCCGCGGCCTGCCGCAGCCGCCGCGCCGCGCGGCGGCCATAGGCGATGATGTCCCGGCTCAGCGCGGTCAGCGGCGGGTTCACCAGCTCGCACAGCGCGGAGTCGTCCCAGGCCACGATCGACACGTCCGCCGGCACCGCGAGCCCCAGGCCCTGCGCCGCGGTCAGCCCGGACACGGCCATCACATCGTTGTCGTAGATCAGCGCGGTGGGCCGCCGCTCGCCGGTCAGCAGCTCCCGGGTCGCCGCCGCGCCCTGCTCGCCGCTGTAGTCCGCCTCCACCGTGCGGCCCTCCAGGCCGAGTTCGCCGCTGATCAGCTCGAACGCGGCGGTCCGCACCGAGGTGTGCCGCAGCCGGCCCGGCCCCGACACCCGCGCCACGCGGCGGTGACCGAGCGCGGCCAGATGGGTCACCGCCATCACCACCGCCGCCGTCTCGTCGCTCCACACGGCCGGCAGCCCGCCGGTGCCCTGCGGGCCGCCGATCACCACCGCCGGCATGCCCAGCTCGGTCAGCACCGGCACCCGGGCGTCGGCCACCCGCAGGTCCATCACGAAGACCCCGTCCACCAGGCGGCGCGCCCACCAACTGCGGTAGAGCGCCAGCTCGGCGGCCTGGTCCTCCACCATCGTGAGCAGCAACGGCGTGGTGTCCCGGGCGATTTCAGCCTGAATGCCGGAGAGCAGTTGCATGAAGAACGGCTCCAGGCCGAGGGTTGGCACCGGCCGGTGGACCACCAGGCCGAACGAGCCGGCCCGCCCGTCGGACAGCGCGCGGGCCGCGCTGCTGGGCTGCCAGCCCAGCTCGTCCGCGATCGCCAGGATCCGTCGCCGCGTCGGCTCGGAGACCCCGGGCCTGCCGTTGAGCGCGAAGGACACGGCGGCCTTGGTGACCCCGGCCCGCCGGGCGATGTCCTGCATGGTCGGACGTTTCAACGCTTCTCCCAACGACGTACGAGCGGCCGGGCCCGCGGCGCGTTCCCGCGCTGCTCCCGACCGCCGTCACCCGGCGAACCGCGCCATTGACGTTCGCGTAGTCCCGGCCCTCGTTTCCGGCGGCACCGCCCCGGGCCCTTCGCCACGGGCACCGCCGGCCGGGCGCTCCGGGCCGCCCCCGGCATGATCCATGAGCCGCCTGGCATGTTCAACGCCCCGACGGCCGGGGCGGCCGGGGCCCAGGGGGCGTCCGCCCCGGATCCGGCCACTCCCCGGGTGGCCGCCCGGCGGTCCCCGGCGTAGGGCACAATCGAGCCGATGAGTACCTACCGTGAGCGCACGCGTCGCCAGACGGCACGGGCATCCGTTCTGCGTGCCATCGCCACCCGGGAGCGTCGCTCACATCTGTCGGCCCCCCGGGTCCCCACCGTCGGCATCGACATCGGGGGGACCAAGGTGATGGCCGGCGTCGTGGACGCGGACGGCACGGTCCTGGAGCGGGTGCGCACCGAGACGCCCGACAAGTCCAAGAGCCCCAAGGTCGTCGAGGACACCATCACCGAGCTGGTGCTCGACCTGTCCGACCGGCACGACGTGCACGCCGTCGGCATCGGCGCCGCCGGCTGGGTGGACGCCGACCGCTCCCGCGTGCTGTTCGCCCCGCACCTCGCCTGGCGCAACGAGCCGCTGCGCGACGCGCTGGCCGCCCGGCTGGTCGTGCCCATCATGGTGGACAACGACGCGAACACCGCGGCCTGGGGCGAGTGGCGGTTCGGCGCGGGCCGGGGCGCCGACCACCTGGTGATGATCACGCTGGGCACCGGAATCGGCGGCGCGATACTGGAGGCCGGCCGGGTCAAGCGCGGCGCCTACGGCGTGGCCGGCGAGTTCGGCCACATGCAGGTGGTCCCCGGCGGGCACCGCTGCCCCTGCGGGAACCGCGGCTGCTGGGAGCAGTACAGCTCGGGCAACGCCCTGGTCCGCGAGGCCCGCGAGCTGGCCGCGGCGGACTCGCCCGTCGCCCATCACATCCTGGACCGGGTCGGCGGGCAGATCGGCGACATCACCGGGCCGCTGATCACCGAACTGGCCCGCGGCGGCGACCCGATGTGCGTGGAGCTGCTGGAGGACATCGGCCGCTGGCTCGGCATCGGCATCGCCAACCTCGCCGCGGCCCTCGACCCGGCCCGTTTCGTCATCGGCGGCGGCGTCAGCGAGGCCGAGGACCTGCTGATCGGCCCCGCCCGGGACGCGTTCCGCCGCCAGCTCACCGGCCGCGGCTACCGCCCGGAGGCCGACATCGTCCGGGCCGAGCTCGGCACCGACGCCGGCATGGTCGGCGCCGCCGACCTGGCCCGCCTGGTCGCGCGCCGCTTCCGCCGCGCCAACCGGCGCCGGGCCGAGCGCGCGCATCGCACCGGATTCGAGCTGCGGCTGCCGCCGCGGGGACGGGCGGCCAGACCATGACGACCACGACCACCTCCCCGGCCGCCGACGCCCCCGGGCGGCCCCCGCGACGCCCGCGCCACCGCTGGCTGGTGGCCGTCGTCGTGGTGCTGCTCATCGCGATCCCCGCCGGGTACCTGGTGCTCTCCGCCTACCAGAGCCGGGACAGCGGCGAGGACAAGGCCCGGGCCGCCTCCGCGCGCGCCCTGATCTACGAGTGGCCCAGCAAGGTCCAGCGCCGCATCTACGACGTGCCGATCCCGCCCGGCTCGGCGTATGTGGGCTTCTACGAGACCAACGCGTGGGAACGCAGCTCCCTGTTCGTGGAGTTCCGCTGCTCGCCGCGCCAGCTCAGCGCGTTCCTGGAGGAGCTGGGCACCGACCGTTCCGCGCTGTCCGAGGACGCCGTCACCATCGGCACCGAGCAGGCGGACGTGGTCGGCTGGCGCTTCGACGACCCCGAGCGGGTCTTCGCGGGCACGGTCGTCCACCAGTCGTCGATGGAGCCCGAGGTCGCCATCACGGTGGACCTCACCCGTGAGGAGCGGCCCCGGGTCTACGTGGTGTCCACCACCGAGCCCTGACGTCACTCGCGCCACCTCCGTTCAACTCGCCTTCCGCGCCCGGTAATTGCTCCCGTCTGCCCTCTCGACGATTGTTGAACAATCCCCTAAGGTGCTGAGGGGACACAGTGGGGGAGCAACCTCGGACGTTGTGGGGGTGTCGCATGGGGATGTACATATCTGCCGGCCGCCGGAGCCGGCTGCCGCTGATACTCGCCGTCTCGGCCGGGCTGGCGGCGATCCTGGTCACCTTCCTCGTCGTCCGGACCGGCGGCCCCGGACGGGGCGACTGCGTCGAGCTGGCCGTCAACTCCTCCACGGAGAAAGGCGATCTCCTCGCCGAGCTCGCCGAGGAGTACAACGACGCCGACCGCGCGTTCGGCCCCGACGACACCTGCGCCGAGGTGTCCGTCGCCAAGACCACCTCGGGCGTCGCCATGGAGGCACTGGCCGACGGCTGGGACGAGGACCGCGAGAAGGCGCCCGAGCCGCAGGTGTGGATTCCGACCTCCACTCTCTGGCTCGATCTGCTGCGGGAACGGGCCACCGCCGCCGACCGCACCGTGCTGACCGACGCGGAGCCCGCGTCCATCACGGCCAGCCCCCTCGCCATCGCCATGCCGCGCCCCATGGCCGAGGCCCTGGGCTGGCCCGACGCCGCCATCGGCTGGTCCGACGTGCTGTCCCTGACCCAGGACCCGCGCGGCTGGGGCTCCCTCGGCCACCCCGAGTGGGGCCGCTTCACCCTCGGCAAGGACAACCCGCACACCTCCACCTCCGGACTCGCCGCCACCGTCGCCGCGTTCTACGCCGCCACCGGCCTGTCCAGCGACCTCGGACCCGAACAGCTCGAAGACCCCGAGGCCCGCGCCTTCGTCGAGGGCGTGGAAGCCGGAGTGCTGCACTACTCCGACGACGCCGTGACCTACATGGCCAACCTCGCCGAGGCCGACGCCGAGGGCCAGGCGATGTCCTACACCAGCGCCGTCGTCGTCCAGGAGCAGCTCATCCACCTCTACAACCAGGGCAGCCCCACCGGCGACCCCGAACTGATCGGCGAGGGCACCCGCCCCCAGGTGCCGCTCGTCGCCCTCCACCCCGACGACGGCACCCTCATGCTGGACCACCCGTACGTCGTCCTCCCCTCGGCCGACGCCGGGCAACGGGCCGCCGCGGCCGACTTCCAGGACTTCCTGCTCGACGACGAACGCCAGCGCCGCTTCACCGACCTCGGCTTCCGCACCCTCGACGGCCGGCTCGGCGCCGACCTGGCCACCTCCCTGGGCGCCGACCCCGACCGGCCCCTGTCGCTCATCGAGCCGCCCTCGCCCCAGATGCTCACCGGCATCCTGGAGAGCTGGGACGAACTGCGCAAGAACGCCCGCGTGCTGCTCGTCGTCGACGTCTCCGGCTCCATGAACGAGCCGGCCGGAGACGGCCGCAGCCGGCTGGAGGCCGCCAAGGAGGCCGCCATCGCGGCACTTGACCTCCTCCACCCCGACGACGAGGTCGGACTGTGGGCGTTCTCCACCGAGACCGAGGACCACCCCACGGCACCCCACCGCGAGATCCTGGCGCCGACCCCCCTCGGCGAGGGCCGCGACGCCCTCACCGAGGCCATCAACGGCCTGCACGCCGAAGGCGGCACCGCGCTGTACTCCACGGTCCGCGCCGCCCACGAGTACATGCTCACCGACCTCGACACCGACCGCATCAACGCGATCGTGGTCCTCAGCGACGGCAGGAACGAATACCCGCCGGACAACGACCTCGACGCCCTGCTGCGCGACGTCGACGCCGACGAGATGGAACGCTCCGTCCGTCTCTTCCCCGTCGCCTTCAGCGGCGAGGCCGACTACGACACCCTCGCCGAGATCGCCGCCGCCTCCCGCGCCGCCGCCTACGACGCGCGCGACCCGGCCACGATCGACCGCGTCATGATCTCCGTGCTCAGCAACTTCTGACCGGGAGCCCACCATGAGCACCCAACGCCGCGCGGGCACCGACCCGCCCGGCATCACCGCCGCCGTTCTGCTGGGCGCCGCCGGCGCCGCCGTCGCCGCCCTGGCCGGGGCCGCGCTCACCACCGCGCTGCCCACCGGCGCCGGCATCGCCCTGCTGGTCTGGACGGTCAACGCCCTCGCCACCCGGATCACCGCCCCCGCGCCGCCCCCGCCCCGCGCGGCGGCCCCCGCACCCGCCGGCGACACCGGCCGCTGGCTCGCCCGCGCCACGGCCGCCGCCGACCGGCTCGCCGCCCACCGCGCGGCCGAACCCCAACTCGCCGACGCCGCCGCCTACGCGCGCACCGCCGCTGAACAACTCCGCCGCCGCGCCCGGGCCGTGGCCGTCCTCGACGCCTCCGCCGGCACCGCCGACTCCCGGGAACTTCGCCGCGACCAGCACCGGCTGGAGAAGGAGGCCGCCGCCCTGCCGCCCGGCGCCCTCAAATCCGCCAAGGAGTCCTCCGCCGCCGCCACCGCCGAACGCGCCGCCGCCCGCGAACGGCTCGACGAACTGCGCGACGTGCTGCTCGCCACCCTGGAATCCACCACCCTCCGCCTGGAGGCCGCCGCCGAGCGCGGCTCGATCATCGTCTCCCTGCGGGCCGCCGGCGACGCCGCCCTGGAGGGCCGGCTCGACCTGACCCCGCTCGGCGCCGAACTGGCCGCGGTCCAGGCCGGGTTGGACAAGCTGGAGGAGATCACCCACGACCTGCTGGGCGAGGGGTGACGGACATGCGCCACGCCGAACCGGGCGCGGCGAGGCCGCTGCTCGTGGGCCTCGGCCTGCTGCTCATCCTCCTGGCCGGCGGCGCCGCCTGGGTGCGGGACCCGCTGGAGGGCGGGGTGTTCGTGCTGATGGCGCTGATCCCTCCCACCCTCCTGCTCGCGCTGTCCTGCGTCTACTTCTCCATCCACTACCTCTACGCCGACCAGCCGCGCTGGCGCTTCCTGACCGGCGGCGCCGCCGTCGGCTTCCTGGCGGGCACGGCCTGCGCCCTCCTGCTCGCGGTCGCGGTGATCTGCGTCTCGGGCCCGCAGCTCTACCAGGCCGCGTTCGGCGAGCGGTCCCGGGCCGTGATCGCCAACGTCCGTTACCCCTCGGACCAGGAGGGCGAGCCGCACGGCACCGTCCGCTACGAGCTGCGCGACGCCGTCACCGAACGCGACCTCGGCTGGATGGCGTTCGGCCCCAAGGAGGCCCTCACCCCCGGCGAGCACGTCGAGGTCTACGCCGACCCCCACGGCCTCGCCGCCCCGGTCGCGGCCGACCGCATGGGCTGGCTCACCGTGCCCGCCCTGGTGCTGGGCGCCGCCGCGACGGCCACCGCCGCCGCCCCCACCCTGGCGGTGGCCTGGCAGCGCCGCCTCGTCCGCCGCCACGGAACGTTGCACGACTACTTTCGCCACTGGCACGAGCGACGGCAGCGATGAGCCCCCGGAGCGACGTCCGCGGACGCGCGTCCGGCGCCGGATCTCCGTTTGCGGGGTCCGTGAGAGGCTGATCAACTTTTTATGGCGCACCGCGCGGACGCGCGCGCCGGGCACCGTCGGCCCCTGTGGCGGGGGCCGCCCTACTCCGAGGAGCCGCCATGAACGCCAGCCCACAGATGACCACCCAGGAACGCAGCCCGGACGGCAGCCAGCCCTGGCTGCACCAGCGGGGCGAGGTCATCCAGGAATTCGGCACCGTCAAGCAGTTCCCCGTGTCGCTCACGCACGACACGCGCCTGTACTCCTGCCAGCGGCTGAACAAGGTCCTCGCGGACACCCAGATCCTGTACAGCCTCTACAAGAAACACCACTGGCTCATGCGCGGCGCGACGTTCTTCCAGCTGCACCTGCTGATGGACAAGCACGCCGACGAACAGCTCGAACTGGTCGACAAGATGGCCGAACGCGTCCAGACCCTGGGCGGCATCGCGGTCGGCGACCCGCGGCACGTCGCCGAGATCACCACCATCCCGCGCGCCCCGAACGGCGCCGAGCACGTGCCCGCCATGCTGTCGCGGCTGCTGGAGGCCCACGAGGCGATCCTCACCGACTGCCACGACGCGGCGGCGCGCGCCCAGGAAATGGGCGACGACGGCACGAACGACCTGCTCATCTCCGAGGTCATCCGCACCAACGAGCTGCAGAGCTGGTTCGTCGCCGAGCACCTGGTCGACACGCCGCTCGTCCGCGCGTAGGCCCGTTCGGCCCACTCCGTCAGGGCCGGGGCAACTGCTCCTCGGCCAGTTGGCGGGCGACCCGCTCCAGCAGCGGGCCCGCCTGCGCGATGCACACCTCGGGGTCCGGCTCGATCTCCGTCAGCGGATACGCCTTCCCGATGCCCGCGCCGCGCAGCGCGTCCTCGTCGATGGCCAGCCGGCCGCAGACCGCCACCACCCGGCGGCCCGCCGCCCGGGCCGCGGCCGCCACCCCGGCCGGGGCCTTGCCACGCAGCGTCTGCTCGTCCAGCGAACCCTCACCCGTGATGACGAGATCGGCGCGCTCCAGCGCCGACGCGAACCCCAGGACGTCCAGCAACACCTCGATGCCCGGCCGGAACACCGCGTTCAGACCGAGGAGCGCGCCGAAGCCGATGCCGCCCGCCGCGCCCGCGCCCGGCGCGGCGGCGCACTCGGTGGCACGCGCGCCCACGGTCTGTTCGAGCACCCGCACCAGGTTCGTCAGCGCCGCGTCCAGCGCCTCGACCTCCACCGGATCGGCGCCCTTCTGCGGCCCGTAGACGGCCGCCGCGCCCTGCGGCCCGGTGAGCGGGTTGTCCACGTCGCTGGCCAGCACGAACTCGGTGTCCTTCAGCCGGGAATCCAGCCCGGACAGGTCCACCTCGGCCAGTTCCCGCAGCGGCCCCCCGCCGAACGGCAGCGGGTCGCCGTCCGCGTCGAGCAGCCGGGCGCCCAGCGCCGCCAGCATGCCCGCGCCGCCATCCGTCGTCGCCGAGCCGCCCACGCCCAGCACCACCGTGGTGGCCCCGCCGTCCAGCGCCGCCGCGATCAGCTCGCCCGTGCCGTAGGTGGTGGCGGTCATCGGCGCGAACGTGAACGGCGGCAGCAGCGCCAGACCCGACGCCTGCGCCATCTCGATCACGGCCACCTCCTCGCGCCCCGCCAGCGTGGCCAGGACGGGGAGCCCCAGCGGCCCCGTCACCTCCAGCTCCACCGGCTCGAAGCCGCTCGCCACGGCCGCCGCCACCGTGCCGTCCCCGCCGTCGGCGACCGGCAGCGCCTCAACGACGGCCGTCGGCCGGACGGCGCGAATGCCCGCCGCCACATGCTCGGCGACCTCGGCGGCCGTCAACGAGCCCTTGAACTTATCCGCGGCGATCAATACGCGCCCCGTGTCGGTCATGTTCCGCCCTTTGTGATCATTCGGCTCGGGGCGACCCTATCCGGCACCCACCGCCCGCGACCATGGGCGACGGGCGCCGGATGGGTCACATCCAGCCGCTCACCGGGCGAGCCGCAACCGCCGCCACACCGCCTTCGCCGCGTTGTGCCCCGACATCCCGTGCACCCCCGGCCCCGGCCAGGTCGCCGACGAACACAGGAACACCGCCGGATGCGCCGTCCCATACGGATCACGCGCCGGCCGCGGCCGGAACATCGTCTGAAGCCCCGTGAACGCGCCACACCCGATGTCACCACCCACATAGTTCGCGTTGCGCCGCGCCAACTCCGGCGGACCCGCCACGGCACGCGCCAGCACCCGATCCCGGAACCCCGGCGCGAACCGCTCGATCTGCCGCTCGATCGCCTCCGTCAGATCACCCTCGAAACCATGCGGCGCGTGCCCATACGCGTAGAACACATGCTTCCCCTCCGGCGCCCGGCCCGGATCCACCAGCGTCGGCTGATTGGTGATGAGGAACGGCGCCTCGGGCGCCCGGCCACCCACCGCCGCCCGCAACGCCGCCCCGATCTCCCGACTGGTGGGCCCGATATGCACTGTCCCGGCCCGCCGCGCCTCCGCCGCCGTCCACGGCACCGGACCGTCCAGCGCGTAGTCGATCTTGAACGCGGCCGCGCCGTACCGAAAACGGTCGAACGCCCGGCCGAGCCCCGCGATCCGCGCCAGCGCGGTCGGCGAGGTGTCGAAGACATAGGCGCGCGCGGGCGGCAGCTCATCCAGCCGCTTCACCTCCACGCCCGTGTGCACCACCCCGCCGAGGTCCCGCAGATAGCCGTCCAGCGCGTCCGACACGGCCTGCGAACCACCCCGCGCCATCGGCCACCCCACCTCATGCGCCGCCAGCGCGAAGACCAGCGCGATCGCCCCCGTCGCCGGCGTCGACAACGGCGAGATCACATGTGCCGCCAGCCCCGAGAACAGCGCCCGCGCCTTCTCCTCCCGGAACCGGCGCGTCACCCACGACACCGGCTGCAGACCTGTCAGCCCGAACCGGGCCAACGTCACCGGATCCCGCGGCAGCCCATCCCACGGCACCTTGAGGAAATCCCCGGCCAGCGACTCCCACTTGCCCAGAAACGGCGCCACCAGCCGCCGGTACGTCCCCGCGTCACGCGGCCCCAGCGACGCCGCCGACTCACCGGCCGACCGCGCCAGCACCGCCGCGGTACCGTCCGGAAACGGATGCGCCAGCGGCAGCTCGGCATGCACCCACGTCAGCCCGTACCGCTCCAGCGGCATCGACCGGAACGCGGGAGACCCCGCCCCCATCGGATGCGCCGCGGAACACGGATCATGACGGAACCCGGGCAGCGTCAACTCCTCGGTCCGCGCCCCGCCCCCCACCGTGTCCCGCGCCTCGAACACCTCGACGGACATCCCGCGGCGAGCCAGTTCGGCGGCGGCGGTCAGCCCGTTCGGCCCGGCTCCCACCACCACGGCGTCACGCATCGACGGCACGTACCACTCCCCTCGCCGGCGACCAGCCCTCCGAGGATACGCCGCCCCCGCGCGGCCCCCCGCCGGGACCGCGCGCGTGGCGAACGGTCAGCGCCCGGACGCCACCGGCTCCTTCCACCGGACGGAGCGACGCGGTGGCGCGGCCGCCACGAGACGGCGCCAGGCACCATCGGCCCAAGGTCATTCCCCTTCCTTCGGCCTCGGCATCGGACGAAGCCGCGGACGGCTCGATTTCGGAGCCAGGGCCAGTTGCTCGGCCAGCCCCGCCACGGTCGGGTGGTCGAACAGAGTCTGAACGCTCAGCTCGACATCGAAGACGCTGCGGATGCGTGAAATGAGACGGGCGGCGACCAGCGAATGCCCACCCAGATCGAAGAAACTGTCATCGACGCTCACCCGATCCACCCCCAGCACCTCGACAAAGAGCTCACACAGAGTCCGCTCCCGCTCAGTGGTGGGCTCCCGCCCGGCCGAACCGCTGGCCTGACCGGGCGCCGGCAGCGCACGGCGGTCCAGCTTCCCGTTCGCCGTCAACGGCAGCGCATCCAGCACAACGAACGCGGCGGGCACCATGTAGTCCGGCAACGTGCCCCGGAGATGCGCCCGCGGGCCCGGCCGCATCCGGCACCGAGCCCGCCCCGGCCGGGAACGAGGTAAGCGGTCAGAACCCTGTCCCCGGACGGTCCTCACGAACGATCACGGCCACCTGGGCGACCGCGGGATGCGCGGTCAGCGCGGCCTCGATCTCGCCCGGCTCGATGCGGAAGCCCCGGATCTTCACCTGATGGTCCGTGTGCCCCAGGTACCCGCGCGCCAGCCCCGGTCCGGCCGGATACAGCTCACCCGAAACGCCGACGGGCACCGGCCGGAGCAGGGGATCGGGAACGTACGAACGCAGGCCGGGCAGCCCGCGGCCGATGATGCTGGGCGTGGGAGCCGGCAGGTCGGGCGTGGCGTTGAGGGGCTCGTAGGTGTTGAGGACGGTGGTCTCCGTGATGCCGTACATGTTGACCAGCACGGGGCTGTCGTCGGGGTGGCGGCTGTACCAGTTCTGAAGACGCGTGCGGTCCAGCGCCTCGCCGCCGAAGACGACCCAGCGCAGGTCCAGATCCGCTGTTGGTTCGTCAGCTTGGGTGTCGGCTTGACCGAGCTGGTAGAAGGCGGACGGTGTCTGGTTGAGAACGGTGACGCGTTCCCGCGCGAGGAGGCGCAGGAAGTTCCCAGACGGAGAAGTCGAACGCGAAGGAGTGGAACCACGACCACACATCGTCCGGACCGAACCTCCTCGACCCGGTGCTGCGACCCGTGCCCCCAGGCACCCCCGGCGAGCTCTGCATCGCCGCGACAGCCCGGGTGAGCGCATGTACCGCACCGGCGGCGTACCGACCACCAGGTCAAGATCCGCGGCGTCCGCGTCGAGCTCGGCGAAATCGAAGCAGCAGGCCGCCGTCATCGTCCGCGAGGACCGTCCCGGCGACAAACGCCTCACCGCCTACCTCACCCCGGCACCCGGCACGGACGAGGCACCGGACACGGCCGCCCTCTTCGCCGACGTCCTGGGCCGCGAGGACATCGGCGTTGACGACCTCGGTGGCGACACCTCGGGTGCGCGGCCGCCGATCTTCTTCCTGCCGCCGAGCAGCGGTCTGAGTTGGTGCTGCCTGGGCTTTGCCAAGCACCTGCCCCTTGAGTATCCGGTCCATGGAATGCAGGCGCGCGGTCTGAACGGTGAGAAGGATCTGCTGGACACCTTGGAGGAGACGGCCGCCGAGTTCCTCGGGCACATCCGCACGGTTCAGAAATCCGGCCCCTTCCATTCGCTGGGGTGGTCCCTGGGCGGGGACGCGCGGCGCGCCGATCGTCGCGCTTGTTACGCCGCTCCGGCGGTGCCGCCGTTCAGCAGGGTCAGGATTCGTTCCGCCGTGGCGGCGTCGCGGGCCGCGGTGAACGGCAGGGCGTTGCCGCCGGCGATGCGGAACGGTTCGCCCGTCAGGGTCC
This sequence comes from Streptomyces litchfieldiae, assembly GCF_031845365.1. Taxonomy (NCBI): domain Bacteria; kingdom Bacillati; phylum Actinomycetota; class Actinomycetes; order Kitasatosporales; family Streptomycetaceae; genus Streptomyces; species Streptomyces litchfieldiae. Next base: position 76,291 of record NZ_JAVREL010000008.1, on the reverse strand, counting down.
GGTTCGCCCCGCCCGCCTCGGCGACCAGCAGCAGGCCGGCCGCGTGGTCCCAGGCCAGTTCCCAGGAGAAGGCGACGGCGTCGACGCGGCCGGTGGCGACTCCCAGGTACTCCAGTCCGGCCGCCCCGCACGGCCGGGGCGCCACGCCCGCCGTTCGCAGGCCCTCCAGTGCCCGTTTCTGCTCCCGCGTGGTGTAGTCGGGGTGCGAGAACGCCACTTCCAGCACCTTGTCCGGTGCCGGTGAACCGGCCGCGATCGGCTCGCCGTTCAGCCACGCGCCCGCGCCGCGCCGGGCGTGCGCCAGCAACTCGTGCGCCGGCGCGTAGGTCCAGGAGGCCAGGACCTCGCCCTGGTGCGCCAGCGCGACCAGCGTGCAGAAGCCGGGCTCGCCCCGGACGAACGGGCGCGTGCCGTCCACCGGGTCCACGATCCACACCGGGGCCGCGCCCGTCAGCGCGGCGTAGCTGGCCGGGTCTTCGTGCACGTTCTCCTCGCCGACCACCACCGAGCCGGGCAGCAGTGCCGTCAGCTCCCGGGTCAGCAGCCGCTCGGCCTCCCGGTCGGCGATGGTCACCAGGTCGTGGGGTCCGGCCTTGACGGACACCTCGTGGTCGGCCAGCCGCCGCCACCGCGGCACGATTTCCGCGGCCGCCGCGCTGCGCACGGCCTCCTCCACCCGCTCCGCGAGATGTTCGTCGATCATGCGTCCATCGAAACACGGACGTTCCCGGCGCTCCGGGCGGGGGCACCGTTCTATGCGACGCCCGCCCGGCGGAGTTCGCTGGTGACGGCGTAGTGGTGGCGGGGCGAGACCTGGCGGGCCGCGTCCAGCAGCAGGGGGACCACCACGTCCGGCGCGCTTGTCGCCGCCGCGGCGGCCTCCTCGGCGGTCCGTGCCTGTACGAGCGCCGCCAGCAGGGTGACGGCCTCGCTCACGTGGCCCGCCGCGTGCAGCTCGGCCGCGATCGTGCCCGCTTCCCGCGCCGGGCGTGCGGCGCCCTGCCGCAGTAACTGGCCGCAGTCGCGTTCCCGCCCCGCCGCGGCCAGCGCCTCCGCCGCGGCGGCGAGTGGTCCGGGGGGCAGCGAGGCGGCCTCCCACAGCAGCATGGCCATGTCCGAGGCCAGCCCCGTCCGTTCCAACTCGGCGAGCACCACCGGCAGTTGAACGGGTGGGCCGCCGGCCGTCGCGCACAGCAGGATGTGCGCGGCCCCGCTCTGCCCCTCGGAGCGCAACTGCCGCAACTGTCGCGCCGTCTGCCGCGCGACCTCGCGGTCCTCCTCCGTCGGCGTCGCGCGTCGTTTCCGGCCGGCCTTGGCCGGTGCCTCGCGCAGCGCCCCGGCGAACCGCGACCCGCTGGGCATCGGCGTGGCCTCGGGCGCCGCCGGCTCCGGCAGCGGCACGGCCGGTGGTGCGGCGCTCGGGGCCGCCTCCTCCTCCAGGCCGGCGAACCGCGCGCCGCGCGGCTTGCGCGCCGGCTTCCTGGCCTTCGGCGGCGCCGCCTCCCGTGCCGCCGCTTCCCGCGCGGCCGGCTCCCCGGCCTGTGCCGTGCCGGAGGCGGGCGGTGCGGTGGCCCGCTGGCCGAGCTGGGCTAGCCGGGCCCGTAGCTCGGCCCGCCGGGACAGCAGCCGTTCCTCGTCGTCCTGGGCCCACAGCCGCAGCGTGCCGAGCCGGTCCGCCTCGCCCGGTTGGCCCGCCTGCCGGGCGGCGTCCAGCGCCGCGGCCAACTGCCGCTCCCGCAGCCGGCAGGCGCGTTCCGTCCGGTCCAGCTCGCCCAGGCGGCGCGTCAGCGACTCGCGGCTGCCGGGCAGCGCGTCCTGCGCCCGCGCCGCCGCCTCGTAACCGGCACGCAGCCGCAGGCCGGCCTGTTCCGCCACCGCCGGGCCGCGCGATCCGGCGAGGTCCTGGAGCAGATCCGCGACCACGTCCCACGGCGGCAGCTCCCGTCCGGCCAGCCACGCGCCGAGTTCCTCCGCGCTCCGCCGGGCGAACGCCGCATACCAGCCGTCCTCCGGGTCCAGGGCGCTGGTGACCGCCCGCAGCTCCGCCGTGAAGGCCGCCAGCCGGGCGGCCATTTCCCGCTGGGCCGGTTCGTGTTGAGCCAAGGGCATATCCGCCATGCCCGTACTGAATCCAAGCCGTGTTACAGACCTTGTTACCGGCGGGTCACAGGCAGTTTTCGAGCTGCTTTTTTCGGCCTTTGCCTTCCGTCGAAACAGCGTCGATTCGGACGAGATTCAGCGCCCGACGGCGTAACCTTGCATCCCCCGCGGATTGGCCGCGGCGGACAGCACACCGGTCTCCGGATCCCGTGCCACGGCGCACAGCCGACCCTCCGTCCAGGGCGCCGCCACCGTCACCTCGTGCCCCCGCCGGTGCAATTCCGAAATCGTCGCCTCGCCGATCCGGGATTCCACGGTGACGCTGCCCGGCCTGGTGCCGCGCGGGTAGAAGGAACTGGGAAAACTGTCCTGGTGCCAGTTCGGCGCGTCGATCGCGCCCTGGAGATCCAGCCCACCCCGCACCGGGGCCCGCAGCGCCGCGGCGAGGAAGAAGTGGAACTGCCACTGGTCCTGCTGGTCCCCGCCCGGTGTGCCGAACGCCAGCACCGGCTCCGCGCCGCGCAGCGCCAGCGACGGGGTGAGCGTGGTGCGCGGTCGCCGTCCCGGGGTCAGCGACGACGGCAACCCCGGCTCCAGCCAGGTCATTTGGAGGCGGGTGCCGAGGGGGAACCCCAGCCCCGGGATCACCGGGCTGGAGTGGAGCCAGCCGCCGCTGGGCGTCGCGCTGATCATGTTCCCCCAGCGGTCCACCACATCCAGATGGCAGGTGTCGCCGCTGGTCTCGCCGGTCCGCTGAACGGTGGGCTCGCCCGCGCCGGCCGCCGATATGCCCATCGCGTCGAACGCCGCCGCCGTGCCCGCGCGTCCGGCCAGCGCGCCGAGCCGCGGCGCCCGGCCGCCGGGGGAGCCGGGCCGCAACTCGGCCGACGCCGTCTCGCCGATCAGCGCCCGCCGCGCCGCGTTGTACTCCGGCGACAGCAGGTCCGGCAGCGGCACCGGGGCCGCGTCGCCGTACCACGCCTCCCGGTCCGCCATGGCAAGCTTGCTCCCCTCGACGAGAGCGTGCACATACTCCGGCGTACCGTAGGTGTCGGCGTCGATTCCTCCGTCCAGCAGAGCGAGTTGCTGAAGAAACACCGGCCCCTGGCTCCACGGCCCCGCCTTGCACACCGTCCAGCCGCGCCACTCGAAGCTGACCGGCTCCTCGTAGGACGCGGACCAGCCCGCCAGGTCCTCGCCGCTCAGCACCCCGGCGTGCCGCCGGCCCGAGGAGTCCATCGCCGGCCGGGCGGCGTGCGCCGCGATGGCCTCGCCGATGAACCCCTCCCGCCAGATCCGGCGCGCCGCGTCGATGGTGGTCTCCCGGCCGCCGCCCGCCGCCCCGGCCTCCTTGAGCAATCGCCGCCAGGTGGCGGCCAGTTGGGTGTTGCGCAGCAGCTCGCCCGGGGCCGGGGCCCGGCCGCCGGGCAGATACACCTCGGCGGAGGAGGTCCACTCGCGCGTGAACAGCTCCCGGACGCTCTCCACCGTCAGCCCGACCCGCTCCACCGCCGGATGGCCGCGCTCGGCGTAGCCGATGGCGTAGTCCAGCACCTCGGCGAGCTCCTTGGTGCCGTGGTCGCGAAGCAGCGTCAGCCAGGCGTCGAACGCGCCCGGCACGACGGCGGCCAGCGGGCCGGTGCCCGGCACGAGCTTCAGGCCGAGCCCCCGGTAGTGGTCGATGGTCGCGCCCGCCGGGGCGGGGCCCTGCCCGCACAGCACCCGCACCGGGCCGCCGGCCGGCGCCAGGATGATGGGCACGTCCCCGGCCGGGCCGTTCAGATGGGGCTCGACGACGTGCAGCACGAAACCCGCCGCCACGGCGGCGTCATACGCGTTGCCGCCGTTCTCCAGCACGGCCATGGCCGACTGGGAGGCGAGCCAGTGCGTGCTGGAGACCATGCCGAAGGTGCCCTGCAACGTGGGACGGGTGGTGAACATGCGGCGGAGCATACGCTTTTCGCATGAGCGTTTACGAGGGTTCCGGGCGTCCCCTGGTGGCCATCCTCAGCGGTGCCGGCATCTCCACGGACTCCGGCATTCCCGACTACCGCGGCCCGTCCGGGCTGTGGCGGCGCGACCCGGACGCCGAGAAGCTGGTGACCTACGGCTACTACATGAAGGACCCCGACATCCGCCGCCGGTCCTGGCTGATGCGCGCCGAGAGCCCGGCGTTCCGGGCCCGGCCGAACGCCGCCCACGAGGCCGTCGTCCGGCTGGAACGCGCCGGGGTGCCGGTGCGCGTGCTCACCCAGAACGTCGACGGGCTGCACCAGGCCGCCGGCATGCCCGACCGCAAGGTGCTCGAACTCCACGGCAGCGCCCGGTCGGTGGTGTGCACCGGCTGCGGCGCGCGCTCCCCGATGGCCGAGGCGCTGGACCGCGTGGCGGCGGGGGAGGACGACCCGCCGTGCCGGGACTGCGGCTCCATCCTGAAGGCGGCCACTGTGATGTTCGGGCAGCCCCTCGACCCGGAGCTGCTCGCGGAGGCCGTCGCGATCACCCAGGCCTGCGAGATCTTCATCGCCGTCGGCACCAGCCTCCAGGTGCACCCGGCCGCCGGCCTCGCCGGACTCGCCGCCGAGCACGGCGCCCGCCTGATCATCGTCAACGCCGAACCCACCCCCTATGACGCGATCGCCGCCGAGGTCATCCGCGAACCGATCGGCCAAGCCCTGCCCGCACTTCTGGACCGGCTCGCGGTCTGAGGCTACTGTCCATGTGGGAGCGCTCCCATGAGCCGCACGCACGAGGAGCCAACAATGACGTTTCCCCCCACACGATCCTCCCGACTCGCCCCGGCGGCACGTCTCACCGGCGCGGCCACGGCCGCCCTGGCGCTGACCTTCGCGGCCACCGGGGCGTCGGCCGCGCCAGCCGGTGAACCGGCCGCGTCCGCCGCCGAGTGCACCACCGACGGCTTCTGCGAGGACTTCGAGACCCAGACCGGGTCCGCGCCCTCCGGGCGCTGGGCCACCGAGTTCCCCGACTGCTCTGGCACGGGCACCGCGAGCGTGGACACCTCCGTCGCCCACACCGGCACCACCTCGATCCGAGTCAACGGTGGTCTGGGCTACTGCAACCACGTCTTCGTCGGCACTGAACTGGACGATGTGGCCACCGACTCCGGGCTCTATGTGCGCTTCTGGGTCCGGCACAGCGACGCGCTGCCCACCCAGCATGTGACGTTCCTGGCGATGGAGGACGCCGCCGACGGCGCCCGCGACCTGCGGATGGGCGGCCAGAACGGCGCCCTCCAGTGGAACCGCGAGTCCGACGACGCCACCCTGCCCGCGCAGAGCCCGGCGGGCGTGGCGCTCAGCGCGCCGCTGCCGGTGGGCGAGTGGTCCTGCGTCGAGTTCCAACTGGACTCGGCGGGCGGCCTGTTGGAGACGTGGCTGAATGGGACGAGCGTCACGGGGCTGGCCGTCGACGGCACTCCGACGCACGACATCGACGCCCAGTGGCTGAACCGGGGCGCCTGGCACCCCGACCTGACCGATCTCCGGTTCGGCTGGGAGAGCTACGGCGAGGGCACCGACACCCTCTGGTACGACGACATCGCCGTGGGCACCACCCGCACGGGCTGCTGAACGCGGGCACCGCCGGATCCCTCCGGCGGTGCCCTGCCGGGTGATTCCGCACCTGGCCCGACGCGCGGGACCGAGGAGGAACGGGCGGACGCCCACCGCCGCCACGACCGGTCCACGGCCCGACCGCTGCTTTGCCGGCGCGCGGGAGACGGCCGCGGCCGGCGCCAACGGGGCGCTAGGGCCTGTATCGAGTTCCCGCCCGGGCCCGCGACGTCAGTCACGGCACCTCGCCGCTCCCCCAGACTCCGTCTGGGAGGTGCCCCCAGCCGAATCGCGCGAATACGGCCGGGTATGAGCTGCGATCCGGTGCCTTGCTGGGGGTACCTCCCAGGCCCCCAAGGGCCTGGGGGGGGCACCGCGTCTGACGCCGCGGGCTGATCCGACCGGGAACTCGATACAGGCCCTAGGGTCCGGGACATGCCACCGCACACGTTCGTCGACGCCATGATCATCCTGGAGCGCGGGGACCGCGTCCTGCTCGCCGAACGCTTGGGCACCGGCTATGCCGACGGGCGCCTCAACCTCCCCATCGGCAAGGTCGATCCCGGCGAGAACGCCCTCGACGCCGCGGTGCGGGAGGCCCGCGAGGAGGTCGGCGTCACCATCGACCCGGCGGTGCTCCGCCCCGTCCACGTCATGCACTTCCGCAACCCGGAGGGCCAGGCGCGCGTCGGCTGGTTCTTCGCGACGGCGCGGTGGGACGGCGAACCGGTCAACGCCGAGCCGCACAAGTGCGCCGGGATCGGCTGGCACCGTGCCGATCAACTCCCCGGGAACATCGTGCGGTACAACGCGCTCGGCATCGCGCACTACCTCAAGGGCGAGCCGTTCTCCTTCCACGGCTGGTAGCCGGCCGGGCGAGCGCCGCCGCACTCGGCCCGGGGCCGGATCCGGGGTGCGTGGTATTCCTTGACCATGGGAAGCGGGCTGTTGCGGGGCGCCGTGCGCCGTCGGCGCGCCGAGGCCGACTCCCGTCCGGATCGTGCCGGAACGGGTCACCGGCGCCGTCTTTCCGGCCGGATCCCGCTGGCCGACCTCATGTGGTGGTGCCTCGTCCTGGTCGGCATGCTGACCATCAACCTGCCGTTCCCGCCGTCCGGTGGGTACGTCGCGGTGATGGTGGGCGCGACGGCGGCGGCCGCCGTGCTGAGCCGCACGTTTCAGCCCGGGGCCCTCGCGCTCACCCTGGGCCTCGCCCAGTGGGACGAGCGCTTCTACGGCATCGTGGCCCTCGCCGCCTTCCTCATCGGCCGCCACACGGTCCCAGGCGCGCGCCCGCTGCGGTGGCTGGCGGTGACGGTCGTCCCGGTCGGGGTCATGGTGCTCCGCTCCGAGCCGCTGGTCGGGCTGGCCGCCCTGCCGGTCGAGCTGCTGACCACGGCCGTGCTGCCGTGGCTCGTCGGCCGCTACCAGTACCAGCGGCTGGCGCTGAACGAGGCCGGCTGGGACCGCGCGGCCCAACTGGAGCGCGAACAGGCCATGGTCGCGGAGCAGACCCGGCTGCGGGAACGGGCGCGCATCGCGCAGGACATGCACGACTCGCTCGGTCACGATCTGAGCCTGCTGGCCATCCGGGCCGGCGCGCTGGAGTTCGCCGCCGGGCTGAGTGAACCGCAGCGCACCCAGGCGGCCGAGCTGCGTGCCGGCGCGGCGGCGGCCACGGAGCGTCTGCACGAGATCATCGGCGTGCTGCGCGAAGACGACGAGCCCTCGCCGGTGGACCCGGTGCACGAGAGCGTCGACGATCTCGTCGAGCGGTGCCGCGCGTCCGGGATGAAGGTGGAGCTGGATCGGTCGGGGGATCCGTCCGGCCTGCCGCCGATCGTCGACCAGGCGCTGCACCGCATCGCTCAGGAGGCGCTGACCAACGCCGCCAAGCACGCGCCGGGTGCGCCGGTGCGGCTGTCCGTCGTCCACACCGACGACAGCATCGTGCTGGAGATCGTCAATGGGCCGCCGGAGGGTGCGGCGCCCGCGGCGGGGAGTGGGCGCGGGCTGGCCTCGATCCGGGAACGGGCCCGGCTCCTCGGCGGTGACTGCGCGGCCGGGCCGGCCGAGGGCGGCGGCTTCCGCGTCGAGGCCCGCCTTCCCCACCATGTGGCGCACCCGGTGCCCGCCCCCGAGCCGGCCGTCGCGGAACGGGTCGCGCAGCAGCGGCACACGATGCGGCGGGGCTTCCTGAAGTCGCTCGGCTTCACCGGCGCGGCGATGGTGGTCACCGCGTCCGCCTACTTCTTCGTGCAGGGCACTCCCACGCTCGACGAGGAGGTCTACGCGCGGATGCGCGTCGGGCAACTGCGCGCCGATCTCGCCCCGCTGCTGCCCGACCAGCAGGCGTACCAGCGGCCGGACCGGGAGCCGCCCGTCCCGGCGGGGGCGGCGTGCGAGTACTACGCGGCGGGTGAGAGCCCGCTCCCGAACCGCGTGTACCGTCTGTGCTTCCGCGATGGGCGGCTTGTCTCCCGGGACGAGATACCGCTCGACCGGGACGAGTAGCCGGCCGTCGGCCGGGCCGTGAAGCCCCGGGGAAGCGGGGTGCGTTGAGGATGACCGGAGAGAGCGGAAGGGGCGGACGCCGCCATGGCAGACAGGCACATCGACACTCCCCGCGCCCTTCAGGTGCTGCTCGCCGAGGACGAGCCGCTGATCCGCGCGGGCGTCCGGGCCATCCTGACCGCGGACCCGGGCATCGATGTCGTGGCGGAGGCCGGCGACGGTCAGGAGGCCGTCGAGCTGGCCCGCCGGCACCGTCCGGACGTCGCCGTCCTGGACATCCGGATGCCGCGCATGGACGGGCTGTCCGCCGCGGCCGAACTGCGCCGGACCGTGCCGGAGAGCGCCGTCGTCATCCTGACCACGTTCGGCGAGGACGCCTACATTTCCCGGGCGCTGGACAGCGGCGCCACCGGCTTCCTGCTGAAGACCGGCGACCCGCGGGAGCTGGTCGCGGGGGTCCGGGCGGCGGCCGACGGCGCCGCCTACCTGTCGCCGCAGGTGACCAAGCGCGTCATCACCCGCATCGGCCGGGGCCGGCTGCTGCCGGGGCCGGGCGGCGGTGAGCGGATCGCCGCGCTCAGCGCCCGGGAGCGTGAGGTGCTGGCGCTGCTGGGCTCCGGCCTGTCCAACGCGGAGATCGGCCGCCGCCTGCATCTGACGGAGGGCACCGTGAAGACCCATGTGAGTGCCATCCTGGGCCGGTTGGGGATCCGCAATCGCGTCCAGGCCGCGCTCATCGCCTACGAGGCGGGCATGGTCGAGCGTCTGGCGACCTGACGCCCCGCCGGGGCTCATACGTCCCGCCGGCGCAGCGCGAGGTAGCCGGCGGCCTGGGCCGCGACGGCCCAGGCCGCCAGTACGACACCCGAGGCCACCGGGCCGAGGGCGTCGGTCTCGCCCGAGAGCAGGGTCAGCCCGGCGCGCCCCGGCAGATACTCCGACCCGGTCGTCGTGATGATCATCGGCAGGGCCAGCATGACGGTGAGGACTCCGCTGAGGGTGCCGACCGAGCTGCGCAGCACGGCGCCCACTCCCACGGTCAGCACCGCGGTGAGCACCAGGTAGGCGGTGACGGCGGCCACGTCGCGGGCGCCCGACGCGGCGTCCCCCACGCCGTGGGGGCCGAGCGTGGCGTGGCCCAGCGCGAGGCCGAGCACGGCCAGGGCGAGCGCGAGCGGGGCGGTCACCGCGACGACGACGGCCGTTTTGGCGAGGAGCACCCGGCCACGCCGCGGGTCGGCCGTGAGCGTCACCCGCATCGCCCCGGTCGCGAACTCGGCGGTCACCGTGAGCATCGCGTAGGCCACCACCGCGAACTGGGCGAGCATGACCGCGTTGTCCCCCGGCTCGCCGAAGCCCATCGTGCTCCCGTCCGAGGTCTCACCGGCCTCGACGTCGGCGGCGAAGTCCATGCCGAGGACGGCGGCGCAGCCCGCCATGAGGACGAAGGCGCTGGCCAGCGACCACCAGGTGGAGCGCACGGACCAGAACTTGATCCATTCGGACCCCAGGGTGCCGCGTAGGGACGAACTGCGGGCGCGGGTCCGCGCGGTGATCGAGGGCAGGGCGGCGGGGGAGGTGGCGGAGGACATGGGGTGGTGCCTTTCGTTCGGCGCGCCGAGGGGCTCGGGCAGCGCGGGGTGGTGCGGGAGGGCGGTGCGGTGGGTGGGCGGCGTCACGAGGCCCTGAATTGCGCCGAGGCGGCTGTCAGTTCCATGTATGCCTCCTCCAGCGAGGCCTGGCGCGCGCTGAGCTCCAGGAGCGGGACGCCGAGCCTGTGGGCCAGCAGGCCGACCTCCTCGATGGGGGTGCCGGATATGACGAGCCGGCTCTCCTCCGACGTCTCGACCCGGGCGCCGCCCGCCACCAGGTGCTGGCACAGCAGGGCGAGCCGGCCGGGGTCGGGGCAGCGCACGACGACGGCCGCGACGGAGCTGGTGGCGATCACCTCGCTCAGGGGGGCGTCCGCGATCAGCCGCCCGCGGCCGATGACGACCAGGCGGTCGGCCATCAGCTCCATCTCGCTCATCAGATGGCTGGAGACGAACACCGTCCGGCCCTCGGCGGCCAGCGAACGGATCAGCTCGCGGATCCACAGCACGCCGTCGGGGTCGAGCCCGTTGACCGGCTCGTCGAAGATGAGAACGCCCGGATCGCCGAGCAGCGCGGCGGCTATGCCGAGTCGCTGGTGCATGCCCAGGGAGAACCCGCCGGCCCGCCGCCCGCCGACCTCGCCGAGGCCCACGATGTCCAGCGTCTCGTCCACGCGCCGCGCCGGTATGTGATGGGTGCGGGCCAGCGCCCGCAGATGGGTCCGCGCGCCGCGCCCGGGGTGGAGCGCCTTGGCGTCGAGGAGCGCGCCGACCTCGCGCAGCGGATGGCGCAGCTCCGAGTAGGGCCTGCCGGCGACGAGGGCCCGTCCGGAGGTGGGCCGGTCGAGCCCGAGGATCATCCTCATCGTGGTGGACTTGCCGGCGCCGTTGGGCCCGAGGAACCCCGTCACCAGACCCGCGCCGACGTCGACGGTGAGGTCGTCGACGGCGGTGCTGTCGCCGAATCGTTTGGTGAGCCGCTCCAGGGTGATCATCGCTCGTGGTCCTTCGCCGTCGTCGTGCTTTCTCACCAGCGACCCTAGAAAATCGGGAGGCCCCGGACATCTGTCCAACGGCAGGACTTCTCTCTGTCTTTCGTCATGCCGACGCCCCACCCGACCATCGGCAACTGGTTGCATCGTCGAACCATCTGGTTGTACAGTCGAACCATGTCGAGCGAACGCGGGACCGACGACCCGGCCGAACTCCAGGAGGCGCTGCGGGGATTCGTCCGCGCCTTCGGGCTGCATCAGCCGGAGAAGACGCCCTGCGGGCAGCCGATTCCGGTCTCCGAGGCGCACGCCCTGGGCGAGTTGGCGCAGGACGGCGAGCTGCGCCAGGTCGAACTCGCCCGCCGGCTGCGGCTGACGAAGAGCACGGTCAGCCGGCTCGTCGGCCAACTGACCGCGCGCGGCTGGGTGGAACGCGCCCCGGCGCCCGGCGACGGGCGCGGCGTCGTCCTGCGGCTGACGCCCTCGGGCGAGCGCGCCGCGGGGAACCTGGCCGAGGCCCGGCGGGAGAAGTTCTCCCGCTTGCTCGTCTCGATCCCCGAACACGAACGAGAGGGCGTGCTCCACGCCCTGCATGTCCTGGTGGAGGCACTGGACGAATAGCGGCAAGCGCCGGGTCCTGCTGGCGAGCGCGAGCGCGAGCGCGGGCGCGGCCCTCGCCGCCGCGGCGGCCACCGTGGCCCTCGCCGCCGCGGCGGCCACCGTGGCCCTGATGACCGGCGGCCCGGCGCGGGACGCGGGCGACGGACAGGGGCAGAGCGACGGACAGGGACAGGGCGACCGGCAGCCGGAAGTGGCCGAGCGGGGCCGGGAGGTCATGCCGTTCGACCTGGAGGAGACCACGCACCACTTCACCCCCACGCCGACCGGCGGCGTCCAGGACGTCGTGGCCAACCGGCCCGGCGACGCCGGGCAGATCGACCTCATCCGCGCCCATCTGCGGGAGGAGGCCGCCGCCTTCGGCCGGGGCGACTTCGGCGACCCCGCCCGGATCCACGGACCCGACATGCCGGGCCTGGCCGAACTGGAGGCGGGCCACGACCAGTTCGAGGTGCGCTACGAGGAACGGACAGACGGGGCCACCCTGTTCTACGAAACGGAGGACCCCGCGCTCGTCGACGCCCTGCACGACTGGTTCGAGGCCCAGCTCAGCGACCACGGCTCGCACGCCGGGTCCGGCCACTGACCCCCGCCGCCGGCCGCGCGGCGGATCAGCCCTCCGCCGCCCGCGCCGGTATCAGCCGCATCAGCAGCGCGTGGACGACGAACGACACGCCCAGGCCCACCGCCCAGCCGTAGTCCGCCAGCGGCTGGAGGAACGGGATCAGCCCGTCCTCCGGATACGGCCCGGAGTAGGAGCCGCCGACCGCCAGCACGCCGCCGGCGCCGAACGCGACCAGCGCCCGCCAGTTCCAGCCCCCGCGGTACCAGTAACGGCCGCTCGCCCGATACAGGTCGGCGACCTCCAGTCGGGTCGCCCGCAACAGCCAGTAGTCCGCGATCAGGATCCCGGACACCGTGCCCAGCAGACCGCCCACCGTGCCCAGCCAGGTGAAGATGTAGATGTCGGGATTCTCGTACAGCTCCCAGGGGAACATCAGCATGCCGACCCCGGCGGCGATCAGCGCCCCCGCACGGAAGTTGATACGCCGGGGCGCCACGTTGGACAGGTCGTAGGCAGGACTGACCAGATTCGCCGCGATGTTGGTGGTGAGCGTGGCCAGCAGGATGACGAACAGCGCGAACACCACGCCCAGTTCGTTGTCCATCCGGGCCGCCAGCTCCGCCGGATCCCACACCGGCTCCCCGTACACCGCCTGCGAGCCGGAGGTCACCAGCACCGACAGCAGCGCGAACGCCGCCATCGTCGTGGGCAGTCCGAGCGACTGCCCCCAGACCTGCGCCCGCTGGCCCGAGCCGAACCGCGTGAAGTCCGGGATGTTCAGCGACAGCGTCGACCAAAAGCCGATCATGCCCATCAGCGCGGGGAAGAAGACCTCCCAGAAATCACCGCCCCAGCCCAGCGCCGACGGCTGGTCGAGCAACGGCCCGAAGCCGCCCGCCTCGCCCGCGATCCACACCAGCAGCAGCACCGCGCCCACGATCATCACCGGCGCGGCCCAGCTCTCGAACCGCCGCAGGGTGTCCATGCCCCGCAGAATGATCCCGACCTCGATCAGGAAGAACAGCACGAAGCACAGCCACAGCGTCCACGCCCGGCCGCCGATCTCGCCCGCCTCGTTCCACCAACTCCCCGCGCCGAACAGCCTGCCCGCCAGGAACCAGATGCTCTGGCCGCCCACCCAGGTCTGGATCCCGAACCAGGCGCACGCTGCCAACCCCCGCAGCAGCGCTGGCACGTTGGCGCCCAGCACCCCGAACGAGGCGCGCGCCAGCACGGGGAACGGTATGCCGTACTTCGGCCCGACATGGCCCGTCAGCAGCATCGGGGCAAGCACGATGACATTGGCGACCGCGATCGTCAGCACGGCCTGCACCCAGTCCATGCCCAGGGCGATCAGCCCCGCGGCCAGCGTCCAGGTGGGGACGTTGATGGCCATGCCGATCCACAACGCCGCGAAGTGATAGGTCTTCCAGCTCCGTCGCTCCGGTGGCACCGGCAGCAGGTCGTCGTTGGCGAAGCGCCCGTCCGGCCCGTCGGCCGGGGGCGGGGGAGTGAGGGCGGGAGCTGTCTCGGTCACGGGGGTGGCCCTTCCTGGTCGGCGGATCGGGGCCGTGCGGGTGCGTGCCCGGCCGCGCGTTCGCGGCGTCGCGGCGTACGCCCGTGGGGAGTTCAGCCCAGGGCGGGGATCACATGCTCGCCGTAGAGGTCGATCACCGACTCCTTCGCGTCGTGCATGTCGTAGACGGCGAACTGGTCGACGCCCAGCTCGCGCAGTTGGCGCAGCTTCGCGACATGCGCCTCGACCGGCCCGATCAGGCAGAACCGGTCGACGATCGCGTCGGGCACGAACGCCGTGTCCGGATTCCCCGAACGCCCGTGGTGGCTGTAGTCGTAGCCCTGCCGCTTCGCGATGTACGCGGTCAACTCCGCGGGCACCAGCCCCGAGTCCGCGCCGTACCGGTCCACGAGATCGGCCACGTGGTTGCCCACCATCCCGCCGAACCAGCGGCACTGCTCACGCGCGTGGGCCAGCGCCGCGGGGGAGTCGTCGGCGGTGACATACGCGGGCGCGGCCACGCACACGGTGACCGCCGCCGGGTCCCGGCCGGCCGCCACCGCGGCGGACTTGACGGCCTTCACCATCCACTCGGTCAGAAAGACGTCCGCGAGCTGGAGGATGAAGCCGTCGGCCCGTTCCCCGGTCAGCGCCAGGGCCTTGGGGCCATACGCGGCCATCCACACCGGCAGCCTGCTGTCCCGGATCCACGGCAGCCGCATCGCCGTCCCGTCCACGACCGCCTCGCGGCCCTCGGCCAGATCCCGGATCACGCCGATCGCCTCGCCCAGCCGCGCAAGGGAGTTGGGCCTGCGGCCCGCGACGCGCATCGCCGAGTCGCCGCGCCCGATGCCGCACACCGTGCGGTTGCCGTACATCTCGTTCAGCGTGGCGAATGTGGAAGCCGTCACCTCCCAGGTGCGCGTCCCCGGATTGGTCACCATCGGCCCCACGGTCAGCGTCTCGGTCTGCGCGAGAATCTGGCTGTGAATGACGAACGGCTCCTGCCACAGCACGGCCGAGTCGAACGTCCAGCCGTAACGGAAGCCGGCCCGCTCGGCGCGGCGCATCAGCGCGATGACCTCCGCGGCGGGCGGATCGGTCTGGAGGACGAGTCCGAAGTCCATGGCGCAGCCCCTCAATTGACGTACTGACAGGTGGCGCGCGGCAGGAACACCCCGTGCCCGGCGCGCCCGGTGTACCGCCGCTCGTCGATGACCGTCCGGCCGCGCGACAGGACGGTGACCACCTGGCCGGTGATCCGCTTCCCCTCGTACGCCGAGTAGTCGACGTTCATGTGGTGGGTCTCGGCCGACAGCGTCTGCTCGGCGGCCGGATCGTAGACGACGATGTCCGCGTCCGCGCCCGGCGCGATGGTCCCTTTGCGCCCGTACAGTCCGAACATCCGGGCCGGCGCGGCACACGCGATGTCGATCCAGCGGCGCCGCGAGATGTGCCCCTCCACCACGGCCTGATGCAGCAGGTCCATGCGGTTCTCCACGCCCGGGATGCCGTTGGGGATCTTGGAGAAGTCGCCCCGGCCCAGCTCCTTCTGGCCGCTGAAGCAGAACGGGCAGTGGTCCGTGGACACCACCTGGAGATCGTCGGTGCGCAGCCCCCGCCAGAGCGCGGCCTGGTGCTCGCGCGGGCGCAGCGGGGTGCTGCACACGTACTTGGCGCCCTCGAAGTCGGGCTCGGCCAGGTTGTCGGTGGACAGGAACAGATACTGCGGGCAGGTCTCCCCGAACACCGGCAACCCCGCGTCCCGCGCCACCGCCAGCTCCCGGACGGCCTCCTCGGCCGACACGTGCACCACGTACAGCGGCGGACCGCCGGCCACCCGCGCCAGTTGAACGGCCCGGTGGGTGGCCTCCGCCTCCAGCAGCACCTTCCGCACCTCGCCGTGATACCGGGGATCGGTCCGCCCGGCGGCGAGCGCCTGCTCCACCAGCACGTCGATGGCGATGCCGTTCTCCGCGTGCATCATGATCGTCCCGCCGTTGCCGGCGGCCCGCTGCATGGCCCGCAGGATCTGGCCGTCGTCGCTGTAGAAGACCCCGGGATAGGCCATGAACAACTTGAACGACGTGATTCCTTCGTCGACAAGGAGATCCATCTCCTTGAGCGAGGCGTCGGTGACATCCGACAGGATCATGTGAAACGCGTAGTCGATGGCGCAGTGGCCGGCGGCCTTGGCGTACCAGGCGTCGAGCCCGTCGCGCAGCGCCTGCCCCTTGGACTGCACGGCGAAGTCGACAACGGTGGTGGTCCCGCCCCATGCGGCGGCCCGCGTCCCGGTCTCGAAGGTGTCCGACGCGGAGGTACCGCCGAAGGGCAGCTCCATGTGGGTGTGGGCGTCGACGCCGCCCGGTATGACGTACTTGCCGGTGGCGTCGATGACGTGGTCCGCGGTCCACCCCTGCGCGGCGTCGCTCCCGCGCTCGGCCAGGGCGGCGACGCGTTCGCCCTCGACGAGTACGTCCGCTTCGATTTCATCGGTGGCGGTGACCACCAGCCCGCCCCGGATGACGACTCGTCGCATGCGCCTCGCCCCTCTTCGTCTACGCCTGTAGATCCACGAGGAGACGACCGTAGACCGCATCACGGACCGTGGCAATAGCGTGACTGTTAATGATCAGGGTCGAGCATGTTGCCCGCGCGGGACGGACCATGTGCCGGACAGCGGCTGCCCGTTCAGCTCATGAACGGGCGCCGCAAGCCGGTCAACGCGCCGGGGCCCCGTCCGGGGCGGCGGTGACGACGTGGAAGGCCGAGGGCCCGGTGCCCGCCACGCGCGCGGTCGGGCCGTGCGCGGACCACTCGGCGCGCAGCCGCTCGTCGGTCACCACCCACCAGTCGTAGTCGACCGCCACCTCGGCCACGCACCGGCCGCCTTGGAGGGTCTTGTACGTCATGTGCCACAGGATTCGGTCCTCGCCGGCCGGCTCGGCCCGGACCCAGCCCTCGTAGTCGTGGTCGCCGACGCGGAACGCGTTCCCGCGGGCGAGCGGCACCGCCGAGGGCGCGTGCGGGGGCTGATTGTTGACCAACAGTGCCCCGCCGGGCGCCAGGCGCTCGGCGACCCGGCGCCACAGCCGAGCGCGCTCGGCCGGCGCGAGATGGCCGAGGACGTTCATGGCCACCACCGCCCGCGTGGCGGCGGGAAGTTCGACGGCCAGGGCATCGGCGGCGACGACGGTGGTCCGCGCGGCGAGCCCGGGGTCGTCCACGAGCCGGGCGAACAGCGCGGTCCGCATCGCGGCGGACGGCTCCACGGCCACCACGGGAACGCCGGGCAGCGCCGTGCCGATCACGCGAACGCCGCGCCCGGAGCCCGCGCCGAGGTCCACCACCGGCCCGGAGCCGGCGGTCAGCCCGGTGAGCTCCGCGGTGAGTGACGGCGCGACACCTTCCCAGAAGCCGGCGATGAGCGGGTCGATGAACGGCGCGGACACCGCGTAGGGGTCGGTCTCAACGGACATGGGCACAGGTTCCTTCCTGGGCGGCACCACACTCATACGTCGATCCCGGGCATCCCCCAGGCCCGTTCCAGGGCGTCCCGGGTGAGCACCGAGTCCGGGGGGCCCGCCGCGAGGAGGCGCCCCTGGCCGAGCAGCAGGCAGTGGTCGGCGCGCATCGCCTCGGTGAGGTCGTGGGTGGTGTGGACCACGGTGACGCCGGACTCCCGCTGCTCGTCGAGCACTTCCCGGATGCGGCGCTGCGCCTCCAGGTCCAGGCCCGCCGCCGGTTCGTCGAGCAGCAGCAGGTCCGCCTCCTGGGCCAGGCCCTGGGCGACGAGCGCGCGCTGGCGCTGCCCGCCGGAGAGCGCGCCCAACTGCCGTGAGGCCAGGTCGAGGATGCCCAGGCGCGCCATGCAGGACTCGACGACCGCCCGGTCCCGCCGGGTCAGGCGCCGCCATGGGCCGCGCCGCGCCCATCTCCCCATGGCGACGGTCTCCCGCACGGTGATGGGCAGTACGTCGGACGCCTCGCTGCGCTGCACCACGAACGCGGTGCGGCCCGCATCCAGGGCCTGGCGTGCCACGGCGCCGGACGTCGGCGGGACCACGCCGGCGAGCGCGCCGAGCAGCGTGGACTTCCCCGAGCCGTTCGGGCCGACGACGACTGTGGTGCGGGCGCGCGGGATATGGGCCGTGACCCGTTGGAGGACCGGCCGGCGCCCGTAGCCGGCCGAGAGGTTGCGCACTGTCACTGCCTCCGCTGTCACGAGCCTCACATCCGCTTCATCGTGCTGATAATCATTTTCATTGTAGGGTGCACTGCCATGGAGTGGTTGCTTGACCCCTTTCAGGCGTCGTTCGTTCAACGTGCGCTGTGGGGCGGGGTCCTTGTCTCGCTGATCTGCGCCCTGGCCGGCACGTGGGTGGTGCTGCGCGGCATGGCGTTCCTCGGCGACGCGATGTCGCACGGCATGCTCCCGGGCGTCGCGCTGGCTTCGCTCCTGGGCGGCAACCTGCTCCTCGGCGCCGCGCTCAGCTCCGGCGCCATGGCCCTGGGCGTGACGGTGCTCAGCCGCTCGCGCAGGCTGTCGCAGGACACCAGCATCGGCCTGCTGTTCGTCGGCATGCTCTCGGCGGGCGTGATCATCGTCTCGCACTCCCAGTCCTTCGCCGTCGACCTGACGGGCTTCCTCTTCGGCGACGTCCTGGCGGTCCGTCAGGAGGATTTGGGGTATCTCGCCGTCGCGCTGCTCGTCGCGGCCGTGGTCTCGGCGCTCGGCTACCGGTCGTTCGTCGCCCTCGCGTTCGACGTCCGCACGGCGCACACCCTGGGACTGCGGCCGCGGGTGGCCCAGGCCATGCTGCTGGGGCTCGTGACGCTCGCCATCGTCGCGTCCTTCCACGTCGTCGGCACCCTGCTGGTCTTCGGCCTGCTCATCGCGCCGCCGGCCACCGCCGTGCTGTGGGTGCGGCGCATCCCGCTGATCATGCTCACGGCCGCGCTGCTCGGCGTCGCCGCCACCGTCGCCGGCCTGGTCATCTCCTGGCATTGGGGCACGGCGGCGGGTGCGACGATCGCCGCCACGGCCGTGGCCGTCTTCTTCGTCGCGGCCATCGCCGCCCACCTGCGCACCCGCGGCGCCCCCACCCCTCTCCCCGACTCGACCCCCCTCAGCACCAGCACTACGGAAGCAGCTAGCGAGCACGCATCGTGAAACACACCAGCAGCACCAGAAACCGAAAGGCCCTGTCCGCCTCGTTCGCCTCCGCCGTCGCCGTGAGCCTGCTGCTCGGCGGCTGCGGCAGCGGCGACGACGCGGACGAGGCCGCCGCCGAGAACACCGGGCAGGAGGAGACCCCGCACGGCTACGTCGAGGGGGCCGAGGAGACCGCCGAACAGCAGTCGCGCCTCGTCCTGGCGGACGGGGATACCGGCGCGGTCCACGTCCTGGACCTGATCACCGAGGAGGTCGTCGAGGTCCCCGAGGCGCGCCAGGACGGGGGCGTCGACGGCATCGGCGGGGACGGCCGGTTCGCCTACCTCACGCCCGCCGAGGCCGGCGCGCCGGTCCAGGCCGTGGACAGCGGCGCGTGGATGGTCGACCACGGCGACCACGTCCACTACTACCGCGCCGACATCCGCGCCACCGGCACCCTCGTCGGAGACACGGACGCCCGCCCCGTGAGCGTCCACAGCGACACCGCCGTCACCGCCGTCACCTTCGACGACGGCACGGTCACCCTCCTGGACCGCGCCCAACTCGAAGCGGGCAGCGTCTCCCCGGCCGGGCCCGGCACCCTCGACCTCGGCTCCCCCCACCGCGGCACCGCCGTGCCCTACGCCCAGCACCTGCTGGTGACCGTCCCGCGGCAGGGACAGGACCTCGCGGACGCCGTGGCGGTCCGTACCCGCGACGGCGCGGAGGTCGCGACCCTCGGCGAGCCCTGCCCCGAACTGCACGGCACGGTCGTCACCCGCCACGGCGTCGTCTTCGGCTGCGCGGACGGCGCCCTGCTGGTCGCCGAGGACCCCGAGAACGAAGGGACGTTCACCGCCGAGAAGATCCCCTACCCGGGGTCGGACGAGGCGGACCGCGCCTGGGAGTTCAGCCACCGCCCCGGCAGCGCGGTGCTGGCCGCGCCGGCCGGCGAACGCGGCGTGTGGACGCTCGACGTCGGCGCCGGGGAGTGGACGCTGTTCGACACCGGCCCGGTGGTGGCCGCCAACGCCGTCGGCGACGGACTGACGCTGCTCACCCTGACCGCGGACGGCGCGCTCCACGCGTACGACACCACCAGCGGCGAGGAGACCGCCCACGCCTCCCTGCTCGCCGAACCCGTGGCCGCCTCGGCCGCCGCGCCCCCCGTCATCGAGATCGACAGCAGCCGCGCCTACGTCAACGACGCGGCGGCGGACACCGTTTACGAGATCGACTACAACGACGACCTGCGCGTCGCCCGCACCTTCCCCCTCGATTTCACGCCCACGCACATGGTGGAGACAGGCCGATGAAACCGATACGCCTCGCGCTCCTGCTCCCCGCCCTCACAATCTCGATGACTGGGCTGACCGGCTGCGTGGCGGACGACGACCAGGGCTCCGGCGTCGTCGTCACCACGAACATCCTCGGGGACATCACCCGGCAAGTCATCGGCGACGAGGCCGAGGTGACCGTGCTGATGAAGCCCAACGCCGACCCCCACTCGTTCGGGATCTCCGCCCAGCAGGCGGCGCTGATCGAGGACGCCTCACTCGTCGTCTACAACGGCCTGGGCCTGGAGGAGGGCGTGCTGCGCAACGTCCAGGCCGCACAGGACGCCGGCGTCGCCACCCTGGAGGTCGGAGCGCAGGTGGACCCGATCGACTTCGGCCACACCGCGGACGACACCGCCGGCCAGCCCGACCCGCACTTCTGGACCGACCCGCGCCGGGTGCGGACCGCCGTCGAGACGATCACCGACCATGTCGTGGCGGAGGTCGAGGGCGTCGACGCCGAGGCGGTCCGCGCGAACGCCGAGGGCTACCTCGAACAGGTCGACGAACTGGACGCGTGGATGGACGAGAGCTTCGCGGCCATCCCGCCCGAGCGGCGCAGCCTGGTCACCAACCACCACGTCTTCGGCTACCTGGCGCAGCGTTACGACTTCGAGGTCGTCGGCGCGGTGATACCCAGCGGCACGACGCTCGCCTCGCCCAGCTCCTCCGACCTGGACGCGCTCGCCGACACGATCCGCGAGGCGGGCGTGCCCGCGATCTTCGCCGACTCCTCGCAACCCGACCGGCTCGCGCGGGTGCTCGCCGACGAGGTCGGCCTGCGCGTCGAGGTCGTGGAGCTGTTCTCGGAATCCCTGACCGAGCCCGGCGAGGGCGCGGGGACCTACCTGGACATGATGCGCGCCAACACCGAGGCCATCGCCGCCGGACTCGGCGAGAACTGACCCCCCCCGATACCCCCGGCAACGACCGGAAACGACCGGTTACGACCGGAAAAGAAAGGTGAACTCACCCATGCACTCCCCACGCCAGCGTGCCCGCAGGACCAGGCGAACCGCGGCACTGTCCACGCTCACCGCCACGCTGATCGCGTTGAGCGCCTGTGGCTCGGACGACTCGGACGACTCCGGCGAGCCGGCGGCGTCGGAGCCGTCCCAGACGCCCGCCGCGTCGGTGGCGAACCCGATCGTCGTCACCTACGACGGCGGCCTGTACGTCATCGACGGCGAGACGTACGAGATCGCGGAGGACATCCCGCTCGACGGCTTCAACCGACTCAACGCGGCCGGCGACGACCGCCACGTCATGGTCTCCACCTCCGCCGGATTCCGCGTCCTGGACGCGGCCGGCGCCGCGTTGACGGACGTCCAATTCGAGGGAGCCGAGCCCGGCCACGTCGTGCGCCACGCCGGCCGCACCGTGCTCTTCTCGGACGGGACGGGCGAGGTCACCAGCTTCGACCCGGACCACCTCGGCGACGGCATGCCCGAGACCGAGACCTACACCGCGGCCGCCCCCCACCACGGCGTGGCGATCGAGCTGGCCAATGGCGAACTCGTCGTCACGCTCGGCACCGAGGAGGAGCGCACCGGCATCATCGTGCTCGACGAGAACCGCGAGGAGATCGCCCGCAACGAGGACTGCCCCGGCGTGCACGGCGAGGCGACCGCGCAGGACGAGGCCGTGGTGATCGGCTGCGAGGACGGCGTGCTGATCTACCGCGACGGCGCCATCACGAAGGTCGACAGCCCCACCGAGTACGGCCGGGTCGGCAACCAGGCGGGCACCGACGCCTCCCCGATCGTGCTCGGCGACTACAAGCAGGACGCCGACGCGGAACTCGAACGCCCCGAGCAGATCTCGCTCATCGACACCAGGACGGCCACCCTGACCCGGGTCGACCTCGGCACGAGCTACACGTTCCGCTCCCTGGCGCGCGGCCCGGAGGGCGAGGCCCTCGTCCTGGGCACCGACGGGCAGATCCATGTGATCGACCCGGAGAGCGCCGAGGTCGTGGACACCATCCCGGTGATCGAGGAGGAGTGGCGGGAGCCGCTGGAGTGGCAGCAGCCCCGCCCGGCGATCTTCGTGCGCGACCACACCGCCTACGTGACCGACCCGGCCGCCAAGGAACTGCACGCGGTGGACCTGGAGTCGGGTGAGGTGGTGAACACGGTGTCTTTGCCGGAGGTCCCCAACGAGCTCAGCGGCGTGGTCGCCCAGCAGCACTGACCCGCACCCACGAGGCGGAGGGCCGGCGCGACGGAGGGGCGCCGGCCCTCCGCCATGGAGGTACGTCCCGCGACGACCGCCGACGGCCCCGAACCGCGCGGAACGCGTGAGCGTCTCCGTACGTTGAGCGACTGCCGGGTGCCCGCTCACGGGGAGTGGCGCACCGGTCACCGGGTCACATGGGGGGCAGATGACCAGGAGCAACGGACGGGACAGCGGGAGGCTGCCCGCGTACGCGGGGATGGGGGCGTTCACGCGAGCCCTGCAACAACTCATCACCCAGCCCCGGAAGGGCCGGGACTGGCTGCCCGTGGTGCTGCTGTGCGATCCCGAAGCCGGTGGCACGGCGGACAGCGCGCGTATCGCCCCGGGCCTCGACCGCTGGCTGGGCGGTGCCGAGACGCCGCTGACGCGGTATGCGTACGTGCCGGCGCGCGCCCCCGGCGACGGGCCGTTGACCATGATCGACACGATGGCGCGTCAGTTGCGGGAGATCACCAAGAAGCGCGACGAGGGCCGGCTTGGGCTGCCGGGGCTGTGGTTCCTCGCCACGGTGGCGCGGGCGCCCGACGAGGCGCGCGCGGATCTGGTCCGCCCACGGGCGCTGCGCGATCACTGCTACGCGCGTTACCGGGAGAGTTCCCCGGTGGCCGACGCGCTGTGGCGGCTGGCCGGGGGGCCGGCGGACGGCGAGGCCGCCTCCGGCGGACTGCCGGCGCTGTTGTGGCACGGCGCCAGCGCCTGGCTGTTCCAGTGGCTGCCGCGCTGGTGGTTCGGGGTGTCGCTGCGGCGCCGCCTGGGCTGGTTCCGCCGCTGGGGGAAGGAGCAGTTGGGGCAGGCGAGAAAGGGGCCCTTCAGTCTCTTCGCCTACGCCCAGGAGCTGGTGCCCGAGGCGGGGACGGCCGAGCTCGACGGGGAGCGGCAGGAGGAGCTGTACCGGGCCCTGGCCCAGGCCCTGCTCACCGATCTGGAGCGGGCCGTGCGCGGTGGCCGGCTGAACCCCTGGCGCCGCCGCAGGGCCACCCGGTTCGTGCTGGTCTTCGAGCGGGCCGGCGACAAGGACTCCTGGGAGCAGCAGTTCGTCAGGGAGGCCCGCGCCTCCGCGGCGCGGCTGGGCGCCACCTCCACGCTGATCCTGGCCTGTGGCGTCGGCTCGCTGGCCGACCAGATCGAGGACGAGACGGCCACCGGCCTCGGCCGGGCGGCGGACAAGCTGAGCGCGGCACTGCACGAGGCTCCCCGGCAGAGCGGCCTGGTGGTGCGGCTGCCCGCCGGCCCGGCGGAGGACGAGAGCGCCGCCTTCGAGCTGAAGGCACACCCCAAGATCGTGGTCCCGGAGAGCCGCTTCGGGCCGACGACCGAGCTGGTTGCCTCGCTGGCCTCGGGGGCGCTTGCCTGCGCGGTGCTGGCGGTGGCGGCGACCGTGGGCCCGTTCCCGCTGGGCGACGACGACCACTGCGGGAAGAACACCATCCTTGGCACGGACGGCAGTTGCGTGGGCATCCAGGAGGCGGACAGCGCGGTCAACGAGGATGTGGCCGCCGTGCTGAAGGCCATTGAGGCGGAGAACGAGCGGGTGGCCGAGGCCACCCGGGACTGGCCCGCCGAGGGCCGGCGCCCGCAGCCGCGCACCGTTGTCTACGTGGGGACGCTCAGCGGTGCGGTGGAGGCCAGCGATCCGGTGCTCGGGGGGACCCTCGCCGAGCTGCGGGGCATCGCGCTGGCGCAGCGCTACACGAACGACAGCGCGCTCCACGGGGAACGGGTGCCCCTGCGCGTGATGGTCGCGGACGCGGGACAGCGCTTCCAGGACGCGCGGGAGGTGGCCCGTCACATCGTGGAGCTGGCCGAGCGCGACAGCTCCGTGGTCGGGCTGATCGGCATGGGGCAGAGCCGCCAGCCGACCTATGACGCGCTGGAGATCTTCAGCGCGGCGGGGCTGCCGGTGATCGGCACCTCGGGGACCGCGGACGAGCTGCTCGACCACGGCCAGCACTATTACCAGATCGCGCCGACCAACAGCCGGGCCGCCGCGATCATGGCCGAGTTCGCCCGGCGGGGCGAGCTGATCCCCGACGGGGACGGCCACACCACCGCGGAGGTCGCGCTGCTGGTCGCGGATCCGCGGGACTCCTACAGCAGCGATCTGGCACGGGGCTTCCAGGAGGACTATCCGGAGGCACGCACACTGCTCTACAGCCCGGTGGACGGTGGCCGCCGGGATGAGGGACCGGCTGTCGAGGGCGAAATACAGCAGGACGCACGGGAGTTGGCCCGCACCGTGTGCGACGCGGTGGTCGCCGAGCCCCGCACCGTGCTGGTGTGGACGGCCCGCGGCAGCGAGATAGGCCCGTTCCTCCAGGAGCTGCAACGGCAGTCCGGGCGCTGCCCCGAGCTGACCATGCTCGGCGGTGACGAGGTGACCAACGCGAGGATCAGCGAGAACGACCCCTGGCAGGCCTACCCCGGGCTCCACCTCTACTTCGTGGTGGGCGGCGCGGGTCCGTTGCTGGCGGACTACGCCCGGGGCGAGGGCGCGAGCCCCGAGGCGTTCGAGTTCTACCAGCGTTACCACCAGGCGTACGACCCGGGCGATCGGGACGCGGCGACCAGGGCACTGGGCGTGGACGCCCATCCGGCACTGGCCTGGGACGCGTTGCGCTATCTGGCCGAGGGGGTGGACCAGGCGTGGCGGGCCACGGGAGGCAGCAATGCCCGGCTGGATCGCGATGTGGTGCAGGGCGTGCTCTACCAGGGCCTGGGCGAGGGCGGATTCGACGGCGCGACCGGGCGCGTCGACTCCTCCGCGGTGACCAACGACCGCCGGACACACGACAAGTTGACCATCATCGTGCGGGCCGAGCCGGAGGGGGAGATCACGGCGACCCTGGTGTGCGGGGCGATCACCCAGGATCTGCCCCAGCGGACCTGGGGCCCGGACCGCTCGCTGCCCTGCCCGGTGACGGCCGGGCAGTGAGGCCGACGTCACCCGGCCGGGGCGGCGTCCGGTGCCCGGGCACAATGGGGGCGTGGCCTCACGACGATCTCGCGCACCTCGGCGGAAGTCCGGGCGGGGCATCGAGTCGGCCGGGTGTCCGTGTGGCCGGCCCGAGCCCTATCAGCGGTGTTGCGGCCGGTACCACAGCGGGGAGGCCGCGGCGCCCACGGCCGAGGCGTTGATGCGTTCCCGGTACAGCGCGTTCGCCCTGCGGGACGCGGACTATCTGCTGCACACCTGGCACCCCAGGACCCGGCCGCCACGGATCGAATTCGGTGCCGGGACGCGCTGGCTCGGCCTGGAGATCCTCGACACCCGCGACGGAACGGCACTGCACACGACCGGAACGGTCACCTTCCAGGCCCGGCACACCGACAGCGGGCGGCCCGGTTTTCTCCGGGAGCGCAGCCGGTTCGAGCGGGTCGACGGGGCCTGGGTCTATGTGGACGGGGACCTCTCCGTCTGAAGGTCCCGGCCGGCGGTTCTCATCCCATTCTCAGGCCGTTCACATCGTCGCCTCAGGCGCGGCCCGCATGGTACACGTTTTGAGGACCGTCCGACGATCACCGACTACCCGAGGTAGCGCATATGGCCTCAGCAACTGAGAGGGCACTGGGAAAACTGTTGAGCAAGCACCGGACCGACAACCGGAGGAGGGGGCGGGCGGCCGTCCGCTCGCTGGTTGTCGGGGTGGTGGCGGTGGGGGCCGGCGTCGTCGCCGTCCCGGTGGGACTGCCCGGCTACGCCGTCGGGCCCGTGCTGGCCGTGGGGCTGCTGGCCCTGTGGCGGGGCGCGGTGCGGGCACTCGATCACCGGCGCGCGGGTGCCGAGATCTTCATGATTCGTGAGCGCGGTCTGATCAACCGCCGGGCCGGCACCGCCCGGGCGGTGCCCTGGCAGGAGATCGACGAGGTCGCGATCGTGGACCGGGTCCGGGCGCTGTCGCGGCTCCTCGGGCACGACGTCGTCTGCCGCGTCCGCCTGACGGGCGGCGAGGTTCTGCGGGTCACCGGCTACACCGAGAACGCGCGGGATCTGGCGGGGACGATCGCCGACCAGGCCGGTCGGCGGGACTCCGTCCGCACCCTCCAGCGGGCGGGCTGATCCGCCGCTGACGCCGGGCCGGGGGCGGAAGGCCCCCGGCCCGCGTGCGGCGCGACACTCGCATGAGGGGGCGGCCGGACCCATGTGCCGGGCCTCGGCCCCCTCTCAGCGGGACTTCTCCGCGATGAGCAAGGCGTAGCCGAGGGTGCCGTCCGCGATGGCGGCGCGGGCCGCGGCCAGGACGGGGCGGGCCGTTTCGGGGTTCAGGGCGGGGTCGGCGGCGAGGGCCGGGTTGGTCATCCGCAGCAGGGCCAGCCGTGCCTCGATCCGGTCGATTATGCCGGTCAGGGCTCGGTCGTGGCGTTCGGCGCGGACCGTGCGCAGGCTGGCGGCGGTGATGAGCCGTTCGTACGCGGCGAGCGGGCGGGCGTCGGCGACGCACGCGATGTGTGCGGCGAGCGTGGTGAGTTCGGGCGGGAGCCGGTCGGGGACGGCGGTGACGTCCGTGATGCCGAGCCGGCCGCCGGGCGCCAGGACGCGGGCGAACTCGGCGGCGGCCCGGGCCTTGTCGGGAAACGTGCACAGGGCGCACTCGCACACCACCGCGTCGAAGACGCCGTCCGGGTGGGGCAGGCGCTCGGCGTCGCCGGTGACGAACTCGGCCCGTCCGGCGAGCCCCGCGGCACGGGCGGTATCTCGGGCGTGGGCGGTGTTGGCCGGGGAGTAGTCCACGCCGTCCACCCGCACGCCGTAGCCGTCGGCGAGGAGGAGAGCGGTGGTGCCGCGTCCGCAGGCGACGTCGAGGACCCGGTGGCCCTTGTCCAGTTGGAGGCCGTCGGCGAGGTGGCGGGTGAGGGCGGTGCCGCCGGGGTGGTAGGAGTCGCCGAGCAGCAGGGCGACGATGTCGGAGGAGTACGCGGCGGCGCAGCAGGCCTTGAGCGCGTTCCGGTCGGTCATGGCGCGTTCGTCTCGGTGGCGGTGCGGGAGCCGTACGGAGTGTCGGTGAGCCGGTCGGCGAGCGGCCGGGCGTTGGGGGCGACGGGGGCGACGGTGACCCCGGACATCAGCGCGCGGACCTGCTCTCGGTAACCGACGGAGTTGTACGCGCAGAACGGGATCAGGCGTCCGTCCGGGGTGATCTCCTCGACGCAGCACTTCATGAGCTGTTTGACGTTGAGGGTGTAGGGGTCCTGGAAGTCCTGGACGACGATCATGAACGCCTTGTCGTTCAGGTCCCGCACGGCGGAGGGCAGGTCGATGCCGCAGGCGGCGGCGCAGTCCAGGGCCTCGGCGGTGGCCCGCAGCTTCTCCTCGGTGGTCTCCGTTCCCATGAGGGCCGAGGCGGACCACAGTTTCTCCAGCGCCCGCCGGACGCCGGGGTCGGGCAGGACGCGGTTGGTGATGTAGTCGAGGTGGTCCTCCACGTTGAGCAGCCGGGGGATGGGGAGCACGGTCCGGTTGCCCGGTTCGCCGTCGACGAGCAGGTAGGTGAGGGAACGGCAGGTCGGGAAGCAGCACGGCACGGGGAAGAAGTCGTCCTTGGTGAACCAGTCCGGTAGCTGCTGGGTGAGCAGGCGGATCACGTCGGGGTTGGTGAGCCGGTTCAGCGGGTCGAACGGGACGTGCCGCCCGGAATGGGTGACGGGCTGGAAGGCGACCGACCGCACCGCCGGGTGGTCGACGCCGAACGCGACGATCGCCCCCAGTTCATGCTCGTTCAGCCCGCGCTCCACGGCCGCGACCAGGGTGACCGTCAGCCCGGCCTCGGCGCAGTGGTCCAGCGCCCGCCGCTTGACCGTCCGCAGGTCCCGGCCGCGCATCTCCCGGTGGGTGCGCTCGTCGAAGCCGTCGAACTGGAGGTAGATGGTGAGCGACTTGCCCGGCGCCCGGTCGCGCCGGCCCAGTTCGGCGACGAAGCGTTTGTCGGTGGCGAGGCGGATCCCGTTGGTGTTGAGGGTGACGCCGCGGATGGGCCGGTCCTGGGCGAGGTCGATGAAGTCGAGGATGTGCCGGTGGATGGTGGGCTCACCGCCCGAGAACATCACCACCTCCGCCTCGCCCTCCGAGGCGACGAACGCGTCGAGCATCCGCGCGCACTGCTCGTGGGTGATCGAGTAGCCTCCCCAGGACTTCGCGCCGGAGCCGCCGCGGGGCCGGCGGCCGGAGTCGGCGAAGCAGACCGGGCAGTCCAGATTGCAGCCGGTGTTGACCTCGATGATGCCCAGGCAGGCGTGCTGCTTGTGCTCCGGGCAGAGCCCGCAGTCGCTGGGGCAGCCGTCGCGGACCTCGGTCTGGAAGACCAGCGGGATGGTGCCGGGCTTGTTGAATCGCGCCGAGGACAGGTACTCCTCGGCGTCGCCGTAGACCAGGGCTTCGAACGCGCCGTGCCGGTGGCAGCGCTTGCGCAGGTAGACCTTGCCGTCGCGGATGTTGACCTGGGCGTCGACCGGGGTCTTGCACAGCGGACAGATCGACCGGGTGAACTCGACGAACACCTCGTCCCGGTCCCGCTTCTCCTGGGCCCGCGTTTTGGCGCGCGGCCCCGCCGGCCGTGCCGTGTCGTCCACTGTCATCGCGTCTCTGCTCCCGCCTCGCCGCTGTCGTATGCCCGGTCGCCGGTCCGCCGACGACGGGCGGCACGGTCAGCGTGGTCCCGGGGCCGCGCGCGCCGGGCGGTACGCGCCAGGAACGGCCGGTATCTCACCGGAAGAGGCGAGCGGGCGCGGACTGGCGCGTTCACCGGCGCGCGGCCGCCGCCCGGCGTTCGGCTTCGGTCCGGACGGTGGCGAGGGAGGCGGCGACGGCGCCCTCCCAGCGGGCGGCGACCGCGGCGCCCCACCACTGACCGAGCCGCCACAGGTCCGTGCCCATCCGCCCCTCGTACACCAGCCGCGTTCCCCCCGCGTGCTCGCCGAGCACAAAGGATTCGGTCACCTCGGGCACGGGCCCGCGCACGAGACGGAAGTCGACGCGCCCGGGCCGGGTGAAGCGCACCGTCTCCACGGTGACCGCCGTCAGCCGCCCGCCCGCGACGGGGGTGAAGTGCTTGGCCAGGACGAGGTCGCCGCCGCGTTCCAGCACGTTCAGCTTTGCCCGCATGGCGCGCGGGGCGCGGCCGAGATACGGCTGGGCCACCACATCGAAGACCACCTCCCGGGGCGCCGCGATGTCGGCGGTCAGCGGTCCCAGCGCCCGGGTGCGCCGGCCCACGCCCAGGTCGGCCGGCAGTGCCCCCGTCACCAGCCCCAGCCAGCCGGCGGTGGCGGCGCCGCCGAGGGCGGCGGTCCACGCGGCGGCGCGTGCCAGCCGCGCGCGGGTCACCGGCGGGGGTGCCACGGCCGCGCTCCTGCCCGGTCGCCCGCGCGGTACGTGAGGGGAGTCCATGCCCCGACGCTAGAACGCCGCCGTGCTTCCGCAGGGGATGCGGCTTTGAGCGGGGTGCCGGTGTCGGCGCGGTGCTCGGCGGGGGAGGGGCTGCGTCACGCGCCACAGGCGGCGGGGGAGGTCGCCCTCCTCGAAGGCGTGGACCTCCTCCAGGACCCAGCCGTCGGCGAGGGCGTCGACCAGGGCGCGAGGGAAGGGGTGAACGGCGAAGCCGCCGTGTTCGTAGATGTTTCGTCGCCGTGCGCCGTGCCGGTGCCGCAGTGGGCGTCCCCGGTGTGCCGGACCGTGTGAACGAAGACCCCGCCGGGGCGCAGGACGCGGCGGACCTCGGCGGCCACGGCGTGGATCTCCGGGGTGGACAGGGCCATGCACAGCAGCATGTGCGCGAAGACCGCGTCCACGGAGTCGTCCGGCAGCGGCAGCGGCGGGCGGACGTCGTGCACCACGCAGGTGACCCGGTCCTCGACGCCCTGGGCGCGGGCGGCCGCCCGAAGCTGCTCCAGAGCGGCGGCGCTGAAGTCGGTGGCCCGGACGGTGAAACCTTCATGGGCCAGGGCCAGCGTGTCGCGGCCCTGTCCGGCGCCGAGCTCCAGCACGTCCCGGGCGCCGGCCGCGCGGAAGACCTCGGTGGCGTGCCGCGCGGGCGCGGACGGCTGCTCGCCGTACATGCCCGGGTGGGCCGTGTAGGTCTCCTGCCAGTGCGCCCGTTGCGCGTCGCCCAGTTCGCGCCTGCCGTCGTCGTCCACGTCGGTTCGCTTTCCCTCAGGTCCGGGCCGTCGCAGGTTCGAGGACCAGCCTAGGGCCTGTGTCGAGTTCCCGTCCGGGCCCGCGACGCCAGTCACGGCACCTCGCCGCTCCCCCAGACTCCGTCTGGGAGGTGCCCCCAGCCGAATCGCGCGAATACGGCCGGGTATGAGCTGCGATCCGGTGCCTTGCTGGGGGTACCTCCCAGGCCCCCAAGGGCCTGGGGGGGCACCGCGTCTGACGCCGCGGGCTGATCCGACCGGGAACTCGATACAGGCCCTAGGTGCCCCCGGCCGGGCGTCGCGGGAACGCGACATCACCGTCCGGCCCCTCGTCGGTGTCGCGATTCCGCCAGCTTCCGGTGGGCGGGGTTGCTGAGCTGGTGATCGCACAGTTCGTGGAATCGCCCGACACAGGACGGACATTCATGCCCCCAGCTCTTGTCGTTTCCGCCGGCGGAACCGGGGCGGCGCGTCGCTCGCCCCTCATGTCCCGGCTGGCGGTGGCCTCGGTGACGATGGGGATATTCGCCATCGTCACGACCGAGATCCTGCCCATCGGCCTGCTGACGTCGATCGGCTCCGGCTTCACCGTCTCGGACGGAATGGCCGGGTTGATGATGACCATGCCCGGATTCCTGGCCGCGGTCTCCGCGCCGCTGGTCACGGTGGCCGCGGCGCGCGTCGACCGCCGGGTCGTCCTGTGTGCCTTCATCCTTCTGCTGGCCGCGGCCAACTTCCTTGCCGCGGCGGCGTCCAGCTACTGGCTGGTGCTCATCTCCCGGATTCTGGTGGGGATCACCATCGGTGGTTTCTGGTCGATCGGGGCCGGCCTGGCGAGCCGCCTGGTGCCGCCCGCGTCGGTGGGGCGGGCGACGGCGGTCATTTTCTCCTCGGTGCCGCTGGGGTCGGTGCTCGGAGTTCCGCTGGGCACCCTCATCGGAGACCTCGCCGGCTGGCGAATCGCCTTTGCCGCGCTGGGAGTTCTGTCCCTGGCCGTCTTCGCCGCGCTGGCCCTGGTGCTGCCCCCGCTGCCGCCGGAGCAGGTCACTCGGCTGAACGCGCTCGGCGGCATGCTGCGGAGCACGCACACACGTTTCGCGCTGGCCGCCACATTCCTCGTCGTGCTCGCGCACTTCGAGGCCTACACCTACATCACCCCGTTCCTGGAGCAGGTCACCGAGGTGGGGACCGGATCGATCACCGTGTTCCTCCTCGTCTACGGGGCGGCGGGCATCGCCGGCAACTTCCTGGGCGGATCCGCCGCGCCGCGCCATCCGCGCGCCACCTTCGCGGCGGCGGCCGTGCTGATCGGTGCCGCGACCCTGCTCCTGCCCGTGCTCGGCCAGTGGCGCGTGGGCGCGGTCGCGCTGCTCATCGTCTGGGGCGCGGCGTACGGCGCCGTTCCGGTGTGTTCCCAGACGTGGTTCGCCAAGGCGGCTCCCGGGGCGCCGGAGGCGTCGTCGGTGATGTTCACCGCGTCGTTCCAGGCGACGATTTCGCTCGGGGCGCTGTCCGGGGGCGTGGTCGTCGACCGCTCCTCGCCGTCGCTGGTCATGACGCTCGGCGGCGTGACCGCGCTCCTGATGGCGCTCGTCGCCCGGATCCGCGTCACGCGCCACAACGCCTGGCCGGACAACGACTGAGGCGGCGCCACGCGCGCGGGGTCACACGTCCGGGGCGGCCAGGCGCCTCCCTGCGGGTGGTGGTCATCGGCGGCGAGGAGGTGCGGGCGCCCGCGGTGCGGTCCTGGGTGTCGCGCGTGCCCCGCGAGGTGCGGCTCGTCAACACGTACGGCCAGACGGAGACCACGCTCGTCACCCACGCCGCCGACCTCGGTGGCGACGCGGGACGCGCGCTGACCGACGACCGACGCGTCCCGATCGGGCGGCCGTTGCCCCATGTGCGCCAGGTCGTCCGCGGCCTCGCGCCCGGTGTCCGGAGCGGGGAGCTGCTGATCGGCGGGCCGTCCCTGGCGTCGGGCTACCAGGGCCGGCCCGACCTCACCGCCGAGCGCTTCACCGGCGATCCGGCGGACCC
Organism: Streptomyces litchfieldiae; assembly: GCF_031845365.1. Lineage (NCBI taxonomy): Bacteria > Bacillati > Actinomycetota > Actinomycetes > Kitasatosporales > Streptomycetaceae > Streptomyces > Streptomyces litchfieldiae. Next base: position 43,922 of record NZ_JAVREL010000008.1, on the reverse strand, counting down.
GGAGGGACGTCTGTTCCGCACCGGGGACGTGGTCGAGGTGCTGCCCGATGAACGCCTGGTGTGGCTGGGGCGCGTCGACCGGCAGCTCAAGATCCGGGGGTTCCGGATCGAGCCCGAGGAGGTCGAACGCGCCCTGGGCGCGCACCCCGGCGTGCGGGACGTCGCGGTCCACGCGCCGCCCGGCCCGGACGGCGCGCGGCGGCTGGCCGCCCTGGTCGTCCCGGCCACCGGGGCCCGCCCGTCGGTGACCGAACTCCTCGACTGGCTGCGCGTCCGGCTGCCGCCGCACCTGCTGCCGGGCCTGCTCCACTTCGCCTCCCACCTGCCAGTCCTGCCGAACGGGAAGACCGACTACGCGATGCTCGAGGACGGAAAGATCCCCCAGGACCCCGCGCCCGGCCCGGACCCCGGCGCCGCGGCGGCCGAGATCGCCGCGCTGGCCGGCGCGATCCTGGGCCGCCCCTACGGCGTGGACGACGACTTCTTCGAGGCCGGCGGCGACTCGCTGCTGGCGGCCCGGCTGATATCCCGTATCTACCGGCGCTTCGACGTCGAGCTGACGTTTGTCGACATCTTCGAGCGGCGCACGCCCAGCGCCCTCGCCGAGCGCCTGCGCGCCCCGGAGGCGAGCCCCGCCGGGCCGGAAGGCAGACCATGACCGGCGGCGCCGTTTCCTACTTATACCGCCGCCGGGAGCTGGTCGAGCCGGACTGGACCCGTTTCCCGGGCTGGCGGGACGTGACCCGGCGGCAGTGGCGGGACGATCGTCCGCGCCTGGGTCAACGCCTGCCGGCACCGGGGGCACGAACTGGTGCGCGCGGGCTGCTCGGTGCGCGCCCGCGCGATCCGGTGCGCCTACCACGCGTGGGTCTACCGGCTCGACGGCTCGCTGCGGAACGCGCCCCGCTTCGACCTGCCCGACGACGAGGACCTGGGGCTGCTGCCGGTGCGTTCGGCTGTCTGGCACGGCTGGCTCTTCGTCAACGCCGCCGGTGACGCCGAGCCGCTGGAGACGGTGACCGGCAACCTCGGGTCCTACCTCGACGCCTACGACCCGGCGGCCCTGGTGACCGTCGCCACCCGCCGCTACGAGGTGGCCGCCAACTGGAAGCTGATCTTCGAGAACTACCTGGAGTGCTACCACTGCCCCAGCGTCCACCCCGAGCTGAGCCGGGTGCAGCGCACCGCCGGTGGCGAGGACTTCCCCGCCACCGGCGCCTGGTTCGGCGGCCTGCTCGACCTGCGCAACTCGGCGCGGTCGATGTCGCTCGACGGATCGGGATCCGACTGGGTCTTCCCCCGCCTCGACGAGGACCGGGCCCGGCAGGTCTGCTACCACGGACTGCTGCCCGGGCTGTTCGTCACGGCCCTGCACGACTACCTGGTGACGCACCGTCTGGAGCCGCTGGCCGCCGGGCGGACCCGGGTGGTGTGCGAGTGGCTGTTCCCCGAGGAGTTGCTGTCGCGGGGCACCGACCCGGCCTACGCGGTCGACTTCTGGCACACCACCAACGCCCAGGACTGGGCGGCCTGCGAATCCACCCAGCGCGGCGTCTCCCACCCGCGGTATGTGCCGGGGCCGCTCGCGCCGCACGAGGGCGCGCTGCGGGCGTTCCACCGGTGGCTGGCCGACGCCTGCGGACCGGGTGCCGCCGGGCCGGTCCCGGGCGGCGCCGCGTGACCGCCCCCGGCGCCCACACGGGGGAGGCGGCGGACGTGGTGGTCGTCGGCGCGGGCCTGGCCGGGCTCACCGCGGCGGCGGAACTGCGCCAACGCGGGCTGCGCGTACGGGTCGTGGAGGCGCGGGACCGGGTGGGCGGGCGCACGGCCGGTCATGTGGTGGCCGGGCAGCGGCTGGACGCCGGGGGCGCCTGGGTGGGCGACCGGCACACCGCCGTGCGGGCCCTGGCCGCGCGGCTGGGCGTGCCGCTGCGCCGCACCGAGGCGCCCGGCGCCGGCCTGTTCGACGTGCGCGGACGGCTCAGCCGCGCCGGCGACCCGGTGCCGGCGTTCAGCGCGCTCGCCTTGGGCGACGTGCTGGACCGGCTGGAGACGCTGGCGGCGGGGGTGGACGTGGAGCGGCCCGGGGAGACGCCCGGCGCCCCGGAGTTGGACCAACTGTCCGTGGCCGACTGGGCGGCGCGGGAGTTCCGCCATCCCGACGCGGGCCTCGTCGCCGGGCTCCTGGCGCACGAGATGCTGGCCGCCGAGCCGGCCGATGTGTCGTTGCTGCACCTCCTGTTCTATGTCCGCTCCGGCGGCGGGGTGCTACCTGACGGCGTTCTCGGGCGGCGCCCAGCAGGAACGGTTCGAGGGCGGCGCGCACACGCTGGCCGAGCGGCTGGCGGCGGCGCTCGACCCGCCGGTGCTGCTGGGCGTCCCCGTGAGGCGCGTCCGGCTCGACGCCGGGCCGCGCGTCCTCGTCGAGGGGCCGGGCCTGTCCCTGGCGGGCGGGCACGCGGTGCTCGCCGTGCCGCCGGGGATGGCCGCCCGGATCGATGTGCGCGGCCCCGGCGGCGCCCCCACCCGTCCCGTCGCCCGGCCGCCGGCGGGCCGTGGTTCCGCGGTCAAGCTGCACCTCGTCTATGAGCGGCCGTTCTGGCGGGAGGCCGGCCTGTCCGGCTGGGCCGCGGGTGACCGGGGCCCGGTCCGGTTCACCGTTGACGACTCGGCGGGCCGCGGCGGAGCGGGCGTCCTGATCGGGTTCGTCACCGGGGGCGACGCGCGCCGCTGGGCGGCCACCCCGCCGGCCGAACGGCGCCGCGCCGTCCTTGCGCGCGTGACGCGCTGGTTCGGGCCGGAGGCGGGCGAACCGGTCGCGTTCCTCCAACAGGACTGGCAGGCTGAGGAGTTCGTCGAGGGCTGCTGGGCCGCCGTGCCCGAGTTCGGCGCGTGGACCACGCCGCGGCCGGCCCCGGGCGGCCGGGAGCGGGACGGCGGGCTGCACTTCTGCGGAACGGAGCACAGCGGCGCGTTCTACGGACACCTGGAGGGCGCCGTGCGCTCCGGGCGGGCGGTGGCCGCCCGGGTGCTGGGCGCGCCGGCCGGCGAGGCCGCGCCATGACCGCCGCCACCAGGCCCGCCCGCTACGGCCTCCTGCTGCCGAACGCCGGCACCTACGCCGACCCGCGGCTGCTGGTGGGCCTGGCCCGCACCGCCGAGGACTCCGGCTGGGACGGCGTCTTCCTGTGGGACCACCTCATGCTGCACCGCCACCTGCGGCTGCCCGTGGCGGACACCTGGACGGCGGTCACGGCCATCCTCGCGTCCACCCGGCGGATCATCTGCGGACCGCTGGTCACCCCGCTCGCCGCCCGCCAGCCGTGGAAAGTGGCCCGCGAGACCGCGACCCTCGACCAGCTCTCCGGGGGCCGGGTCGTCCTCGGCGTCGGCCTGGGCGCCTCCGGCGAACTGGACTTCGCCGCCTACGGGGACGACCCTGACCTGGCCGGGCGCGCCGCCCGCACCGACGAGGCGCTGGCGCTGCTCGACCGGCTGTGGAGCGGCGAGGAGGTCAGCCACACCGGACTCAGATACCGCCTGGACCGGGTGACCCACCTCCCCACACCCCAGCGGTCCCGCGTCCCCGTGTGGGTCGCGGCGACCTGGCCGGCCCGCGCGCCCGGGCCGCTGCGGCGCGCCCTGCGCCGGGACGGCATTGTGCCCATGGTCACCGACGCGCGCGGCGGGCTGCGCGGCCCGGACCCCGGCGAACTGGCCGCGCTGCTCCCGCCGGCCGACCGCCGGCCCGCGCACTGGACGGTCGCCGTTCCCGGCCGGACCCCGCCCGACGACCCGACCGCCGCCCGCGAGACCGTCGAACGCCACCTCGACGCCGGCGCCACCTGGTGGCTGGAGTCCTTCGACCCCTGGTCGCGCGACCCCGCGCACGCCTGGTCCTGGGCCCGGCAGGGACCGCCCCGGCCACCCGCCGCCCCCCGGAAGGAGGACCTATGAGGGTGTCCGACGCCCTGAGCCTGCTGCGGACCCTGCGGCACGCGAGGAGACCGCTCGGCCTGTCGCTGGCACTGCTGCTGGGCTTGAGCAGTCTGGTGCCGGCGGTGACGGCCCTGCTGCTGGCCGCGCTGCTGCGCCGGTTCGAGTCGGCCGGGACCGCGGTGCCGCCGCTGTCCGAGGCGCTGGCGCCGCTGCTGGCGTTCGTCGCCGTCCTGCTCCTCGGGCACCTGATGGACACCGTCATCGAGCCGCTGGCGTTCCGCGTCCAGGCCGCCGTCGACGGCGGCCACCGGGCGTCGCTCACCGAGCTGGTGTCCGCCACGCCCACCATCGACCAACTGGAGACGCCCGAGGTCCGCGCCCTCATCCGCGCGGCCCGGGCCGACCCCGACAACTGGACGGAGCACACCCCCGGCGACGGCGCCGACGCGCTGCTGCGCGTCCTGGCCGGCTTCGTCGGCGTCGCCGGGGCCTGCGTCGTCCTCGCCGGCTACGCCTGGTGGGCGGTCCCCGCCGTCGTGCTGCCCGCCGTGGCCAACTGGCTGCTGCGCCAGCGGCAGGCGCTGGCTTACGTGCGGACGTGGCGGGCCGGCACCCTGGAGGGCGCCAAGGCCCAGATGTGGCAGGACTCGGCGATCTCCCCGGCCGAGGGCAAGGACATCCGGGTCTTCGGCCTCGGCAACTGGTCCGTCGACCGCATCCGGCAGCACAGCCTGGCGATGGAACGGCCCGTGTGGGGCGCGATCACCGGCATGATGCGCGCCGAGTGGAGCCAGGTCCTGCTCGTCGGCGTCCCGCTGTGCGCCCTGTACGCGCGGGTGGCGCACGACGCGGTGCGCGGCGCGACCACCATCGCCGTGGCGACGGCCGTCCTGGTCACCGCCTGGCCGGTGTTCAAGGCGCTGGGCTGGAACGAGGACCTGCGGTCGGCGGCCACCGCCGCCGAGGGCCTGCGCGCGGAACACGACCTCCGCGCGCTGCTGGCCCCCCGCACCGCCGACAACCGAGCGGACGACCAAACCGACGGCCAGGCCGGCGACCGCCCGCCCCGTATCCGCTTCGAGCGGGTGTCGTTCACCTATCCGGGCACCGGGCACCGGGCGCGAGGTGCTGAGCGGCCTCGACCTGGAGATCCGGCCCGGCGAACTCCTCGCCGTGGTCGGCCTCAACGGGGCCGGGAAGGCCACCCTCATCAAGCTGCTGTGCGGGCTGTACCGGCCCACCGGCGGCGCCGTCACCGCGGACGGGCACGACATCGCGCTGCTGCGGCCGGAAAACTGGCGGGCCCACGTCGCCGTCGCCTTCCAGGACTTCGTCCGCTACCCCCTGAGCGCCGGCGACAACGTCGCCCTGGGCCAGGTGGCCGGTCCGGTCCCGCCGGGCGAGATCGAGGCCGCCGCCCGGGAGGCCGGCCTGGACCCGGTGGTGGCCCGCCTGCCGGCCGGCTGGGACACCCCGCTGAGCCGGACGGTGTCCGGCGGAGTCGACCTCTCCGGCGGCCAGTGGCAGCAGGTCGTGCTGGCCCGGGTGCTGTACGCCGTGCGGCGCGGGGCCCGGATCCTCGTCCTGGACGAGCCCACCGCCCATCTCGACGTGCGCACCGAGTTCGAGGTGTTCCGCAGGCTCGGCGAACGCCGCACCGGGGCCAGCGTCGTCCTCATCTCGCATCGCCTGTCCACCGTCCGGGGCGCCGACCGCATCGTGCTGCTCCAGGACGGCCGCATCACCGAGAGCGGCACGCACGACGAACTCGTGGCCGCCGGCGGGCGCGCCGGCGGGCGTTACGCCGAGATGTTCGCCATCCAGGCCGCGCGCTTCCGACGCGGCCATCAGGACCGGCTGGAGGAGGGCCACCACTCATGACGGAGCGTCCGGCCGCCGGGGACGCCGTTCCCCGCCGGCGGTACTTCTCGCTGTGGTTCGAACTGCTGCGGCTGAGCTGGCGGCGCGCACCCTGGCTGACGGCCTGCCAGTTCGTCATCCCGGCGCTGATGGTCGCGGCCGTCGCGGGCAGCGCCCTGGCGCTGCGCGGCGCGGTGGACTCCGCGCTGCGCGGCGCGGGCGGGCCCGCGGTCGCCTGGGCCGTCGGCGCGGGGCTGGCCGGCACCGCCCTCATGGTGCTGGGCGCGTTCGACATCAACACCGCCGGCATCCTCATCGGCAAGGTGGCCGTCCTGGACGTCAACCCGCGCGTCTACGGGGACATCGCCACCCTGGAGGGCCTGGAGCACCTGGAGCGGACGGACTACCTCGACCGGCTCACCGTCGTGCGCAACTCCGCCTGGGAGTCGGTGCTCAGCCTGTGGTCCGCGAACGGCGTGCTGTTCGCCGTGCTGGAACTGGTCGTCACGCTGTTCCTGCTCGGCACGGTCAACCCGTATCTGCTGCTGCTCCTGGTGTTCGCCGCCCTCCCGCTGTGGTTCGACCAGCGGGGCACCCGGGCCATCATCCGCGCCGAGACCGCGACCGCCGCGCCGTTCCGCCTCCAGCGCGAGCTGTTCGACCTCGGCACCGACGCGGCGGCGGGCAAGGAGATCCGCGTCAGCGGCGCCGGGGCGGAGCTGGCCCGCCGTCAGGCGGCGGCGTGGAACGAGGCCATGGCGGGCCGGTACCGGGCGCGGCTGGCCGCGGCGTTGTGGAAACTCGGCGGCTGGAGCGTCTTCACCCTCGGTTTCGGCGCCGGGCTGGCGCTGATCGTCGTCCAGGTCCGGCGCGGCGACGGCTCCCCGGGGGACATCGTGCTGGCCATCACGGTCGCGGCCAGCCTGCGCCAGTCGGTCTTCACCGGCGTGCACTACACCACCAACGTCGCCCGGGCCGGGCGTCTCATCGAGCCCTACCTGTGGCTGCGGGACTACGCCGCCGCCGCGCGCGCCGAGGACCCCGGGACCCGCCCCGCGCCGGAGCGGCTGCGGGAGGGCATCACCCTGGACAACGTCTCCTACCGCTACCCCGGCGCCGCCCGGCCCGCGCTGGACGGCGTCTCCGTGCACCTGCCGGCCGGTTCGGTGGTCGCGCTCGTCGGCGAGTACGGGTCGGGCAAGACGACGCTGGTGAAGCTGCTGTGCAAGTTCTACCGGCCCAGTGGCGGCACGGTCTCCATCGACGGCACCGATCTCGCCGAGCTGGACACCGAGTTGTGGCGCGCCTGGTCCAGCGCCGCGTTCCAGGACTTCGGCCGGTTCCGCACGACGCTCGGCGAGAGCATCGGCCTGGGCGACCTGCCGCACGCCCGGGACGTCCGCCGGATCCGCCGCGCGGTCGCGGCCGCCGACGCCGGAGCGTTCGTCGCCGCGCTGCCGGACGGCCTGGACACCGAGCTCAGCCGCCGCTTCGGCGGCGTCGACCTGTCCGAGGGGCAGTGGCAGAAGGTCGCGCTGGCCCGCGCCTCGATGCGGCCCGGGCCGCTGCTGTTCGTCCTGGACGAGCCCACGGCGTCCCTCGACGCTTCCAGCGAACAGCAGATCTTCGAGCGGTACATGGCGCGCGCCCGCGAGATCGCCGCCCGCACCGGTGCCGTCACCGTCATCGTCACCCACCGCTTCTCCACCGCCACGGGCGCCGACCTCATCCTCACCCTGGAACGGGGCAGGCTCGTCGAGGCCGGCACCCACGACGAACTGGTCGCCCTGGAGGGCGGCCGGTACGCGGACCTGTACGGCATCCAGGCAGCCGCCTACTCCGCCTGACACCCCTGCGCCTGAACACCGCTGCGCCTGAACACCGCTGCGCCTGAACACCGCTGCGCCTGAACACCGCTGGGCCTGAACACCGATGACGCCGAGGGAGCCGCACCGATGACCACCGCCCGCACCACCGCGGTCTTCCCGCACGGGGACTGCCGGGACACCGCACTGGACCGCGCTGCTGCGCGCCGGGATCCGGCACCCGGAGGACGTCCTCTTCGGCGGACTCGGCTTCCGGCTCGACCCCGCGCTGCGCGTCGACGACGGGCTGGTGCTCTCCTTCCGCCCCACCCCGGACCTCGGCGTCCTGCCGCGCCACCTCGGCCTCGCCCTCACCGGCCACAAGGCTGCCGACGCGGACGGCTATCTGCGGTGGATACGCGAGACCACCGGCCCCGGCGCCGCGCTCGCCGTCATCACCGTCGACCAGTACGCCTACGAGGGCGCCCCGTTCCAGGGCGTCGCCCACGTGCCGCACCATCTGCTGGTCACGGCGGCGGACGACACCGGGTTCGCGGTCACCGACGCCTACCCGCGCTGCCCGCTCGAAGCGGTCGTGCCCGCGCGGCGTCTGGCGCGGTGAACCGGGCCGGAGGAGCTGGGCGCGGTGCGCTGGACCGGCCTCGCGCTCGGGCGGCACCCGGCGGACTCCGGCGCCCCGGGCCGTTACCTCGACGGCACCTGGCGGGAGCAGATCCGGCGCAACGCCGAGGCCCTGCTGGACGACTCGCCGGGCCGGGGCGTGGGCGCGCTCGGCGTCCTCGCCGACCGGCTGGAGGAGTGGCTGGCCGCCGCGCCGCCGCACGAGCCGGCACTCCGCCGGGAACTCCCCGTCAGCAGCTTTGTCGACATCGGCGCCGCCCGCCACGGCCACGCGCGCTGGCTGCGCCGCGCCGCCCGGTTCGGCCCGGCGGCCCTCGCCGCACACGCCGACACCGTGACCGCCCTCGCCCGGCAGTGGGACACCGTCGCCTCCCTGTGGCTCGGCGGGACCGGGTCGCCGGCCACCGGCACCCGCATGCTTCAGCAGGTGCCCCGGCTGCTGCGCATCCTCGCGCGGGAGGAGAGGGCCACGGTGGAACGCGTCGCCGTCACGGCCGGCGCCGGCTGACGGACCGCCACCACATCATCCACCACGCACACTTCGGGACGGCACCATGGACCAGCCATCACTTGACCTGCTGCTCCGCCTGGCCGGCGAGGTACTGCGCCGCCCGGTGGGGCCCGAGGACAACTTCTTCGCGCTCAGCGCCGATTCGCTGGCGGCCGTCGAGTACTCGCTGCGCGTGGAGGAGGCGCTCGGCAGGGAGGTCGACATCGCGCTTCTCTACGAGGCCGCCACCTTCGCCGACTACGCCCGCCTGGTGGGCTGAACGCGCCGCTGCCGTGGGAGAGTTGTCGTCCCATGGAGATCCTTCGGGCGCGCCGCGCCCTGCTGCGCCGACTGCTGCCCGACGACGAGCCTGGTGAACTCACCGTTTGCCGGGGGCAGTTCCACGACGTGGTGCTGAGCGCGGACCGGGTCGTGTGTTTTCCCCGCACCGCGGCGGCCGGTGACCGGCTGCCCCAACGAGCCGCCGTGCTGGGCCTGCTCGCCGGACTGGATCTGGGCTTCCGCACCCCCGAGCCGCTGTCGTGGGGCGGGGTGCCGGGCTCGGACGAGCCGCCGTTCCTGGTGCTCGGCCGCGTTCCCGGGAGGCCGCTGGACGCGGACGCCCTCCAGGATTCCGAGACGGCCGAGGCCGCGGCGGCGCAGTACGCCGCGCTGCTGGCCGGACTCGCCCGGGCCGGCGCGGCGGAGGCGGTACGGGCGGCGCTGCCGCACGCGCCGGCGGACCGGTGGCGGCGGTTCGCGGCGGACGTCCGCGCGGAGCTGTTCGGCCTGATGTCCGAGGCCGGGCGGCGGCGGGCCGAACGCGAACTCGCGGCGCTCGACGGCCTGCCCCACCTCACCACGGCGGTGGTGCACGGCGACCTCGGCGCCGAGAACGTCCTCTGGGAGTACACCGACGGGCTGCCCCGGCTCGGCGGCGTGGTCGACTGGGACGAGGTCACGCTGGGCGACCCCGCCGAGGACCTGGCGGCCGTCGGCGCCAGTTACGGCGAGGACTTCCTGGCAGACGTGCTCGCGCACGGCGGGCCCCCGCCCGGCGGGCTGGCCGCCCGCATCGCCGCGATCCGCGGCACCTTCGCCCTCCAGCAGGCACTGTCCGGGCACCGCGACGGCGACGCGGAGGAACGGGCCGACGGCTTGGCCGGCTACCGCAGTTGAAAGAATATGTAGATCGGTCTACCGTGTCGGCATGGGACAGAAGGGCGCCGAGACACGGGACCGGCTCCTGGCCGCCACGCAGGAACTCGTCGAGACCGGCGGGTACTTCGCGGCCGGGCTCAACCAGGTGATCGCCACCAGCGGCGCGCCCCGCGGTTCGCTCTACTTCCACTTCCCCGGCGGCAAGGACCAGTTGGTCGGTGAGTCGGTGCGACGGGCCGGCCGGGGGATCGGCGAGGAGTTGGAGGGCCTGGCCGACGAGAGCGCGTCGGTGGCCGAGTTCGTCACGGAGGTGCTGCGGCACCTGGGCGAGCGGCTGGCGGAGTCGGGCTGGCGCAAGGGGTGCCCGGTGGCCACCGTGGTGCTCGACGTGGCGGCCACCAACGACCCGCTGCGGGAGACCTGTTCGGAGATCTACGCCTCGTGGGAGGCGGTGTTGCGTGCCCGGTTGGCGGGCCGCGCGGACGCCGACGACCTCGCGGCGACGATCCTGGCCCTGATCGAGGGCGCGCTCCTGCTCGCCCGGGCGCACCGCAGCAGGGAGCCGCTGGACCGTGCCGCCCGCCAGATCGGCGCGCTGCTGAGCTGACCCGGCCCGCCGCGACCGGCGGGCCTTTTGTCACACCCAAAAATATGTAGACCGATCTATTGAGGAGCTCATGGACGCGATCGTCTTCGGCGCGACCGGATTCATCGGCCGTTCCCTCGTCGCCGAACTGCTCGGCCGGGGGCAACGGGTGGCGGCAGCCGTACGGAACGACACCCTCACGCCCTGGCTGACCTCCCGGGGCGTCGACACCGGCCAACTGGTCACCGTCACCGCCGACATTACGCGCCCGCCCACCGAACTCCCCGAGGCGCGCGACGTCTACAACGCCGCCGCCCGCTACGCCTTCGGCCTCGGCGTGCGCGAGGCGCGGGCGACCAACGTCACCGGGGCGCTCAACGTGCTCGACTGGGCCGCCGCGCTGCCCGGGCTGCGGCGGCTGGTGCACATCAGCGGATACCGCGTCAGCGCGCCGGAGGGCAGTCCGGACTACGCCCGGCTGGGGGCGTACGAGGCGTCGAAGCTGGAGGGGGATCTCGCGCTGCGTGCCCGCGCGGGCGAGTTGGGGATCCCGCTGACCATCGCCAACCCCAGCACCGTGATCGGGCCCGGCCAGTACGTCGGCCTCGCCACCCTCGTCGAGCGCCTGTGGAACGGGCAGCTCCCCGCGCTGCCCGGCGGCCCCGACACCTTCCTGCCGATCGTCACGGTCGACTACTTCGCGCGGTTCCTGGCGGAGATCCCGGCCGCGCCCCCGGGGGAGCACTACTGGGTGCTCGACGACAACACCCCCCTCTTCCCGGAGCTGATCGGCACGCTCGCCGGCCACCTGGGCGTGCGCGCGCCCCGCCGGACCGTGCCGGTGGGCCTGGTGCGGCGCCTGCCGCGCACGATGACCGGCGCCGACCCCGAGACGCTGACGTTCCTGACGGCCGACCGTTACCCGACGGCCTCCGCCCGCGCCTTCGCGGCGTCCGCCGGCCTGGAGATGCCGCCGGCCGCCGAGGCCCTGCGCGCGTGGGCCGACGACCTGGTGGCCACGCGCTTCGGCGCCGTGACGCCCCGGCTGAGCCCCTACGGCTTCCACGCCGTCGCGGGCAGCCGCACCTGGGTCACCGGTGAACGGCACGCCCCCGCCCACGTCCTGCTGCACGGGCTGCCGATGAACGCCGACCTCTGGGCGCCGCTGGCCGCCCGCCTCCCCGGCCCGGTCCTGGCGCCCGACCTGCCTGGCCTGGGGCGTTCGGCCGCCGCCGCGCGGGGGATCGACGCGTGGCTCGCCGACCTGCTGAGCCCGGTGGTGAACCGCCCGGTCCTGGTCGCGCACTCGCTGGCCTGCGAACCCGCGCTGCGCTTCGCCGCCCGGCATCCGGAACGCGTCGGCGAACTCGTCCTCGTCGCCCCGGCGTTCCTCCAGGCTCCCGGGCCCCGGCTCAGCCGCTCGGTCCTGGCCGTGCCGACGATGCGCCGCTTGTCGCCCGCCCGGCTGGCCGCGGCCCTTGGCCTCCCCGAGGGTCCGGAGGTCGAAAGCGCCGCGGCGGACCTGCGCCGGCCGGGCGTGGCGCGGCGCGTGGTCGCGGCCCTGCGTGCGACGTCCGCCCAGCGCGCGCGCTCACGGCAGTTGCTGGACACGGTCGGCGTCCCGGTCCGGATCATCATGGGCTCGGCCGACCCGCTGACCGCCGCCGTCGAGCACCCGGTGACCGAGATCGCCGGGGCCGGGCACTACCCGCAGCTCACGCACCCGGACGAGGTCGCGCACCACCTCGGCGGATGACGTCATCAACGGGCGGCGGTCCCACCAGGCCCGGGCGTGCTGTCCAGGCAGCAGCGGACAAAGTCTTGAACGACGGGATTCATGTCGTCGGCGGGGGCCCAGGCGACGCCGACCCGGGTGGCGCTGACGCCGTCGACGGGCCGGAAGACGACGCCGGGGCGGGCGTAGAAGCGGGCGGCGGACGCGGGGGCGAGAGCGATGCCATAGCCGTTGGCGATGGCGCTCAGCCACTCGTCCGGCTGATCGGTGACGGCGCCGACGCGGACCGGGTGCCCGTCGCGTTCGTCGGCGGCCAGCCAGTGGTCCCGCCAGCGGCCCGACTCGGGCGGGGCGGCCACGAACGGATCGTCCCACAACTCCCGGAAGGGAATGACCTCATGCCCGGCGAGGCGGTGCCCGGCCGGGAGGACCACCCAGCGGGGCTCGGTGAACAGCACCGCCGTCCGCAGGGTCTCCTGGCCGGGGAACGGCAGCCGCAGCAGGGCGACATCGACCTCCCCGGCGGCGAGCCCGGCCGTCGGATTCGACCAGGTGGCCTGCCGCGTGTCCGCCCGCCAGCCCGGCCGGCGACGGGCGAACTCCGCGACGATGCGCGGCGTCGCCTCGTTGGCGGCGCTGGCGAGGAAGCCGACCCGCAGCACCCGGGCCGCCCGGCTGGCCGTGCTCCTGGTCTCGCGCAGCACGTGGTCCCAGTCGGCGAGCAGGGCGGGCACCCGCGCCGCCAGGGCCCGGCCCGGCGCGGTGAGCGCCATGCCGGCGCGGGAGCGGGTGAACAGCCGTACGCCGAGCCGGGTTTCCAACTGCCCGATCTGTTTGGTGATCGCCGGCTGGGACACGAACAGCCGTGTCGCGGCGCGGGTCAGGGTACCCGCCTCGGCGACGGCCAGAAAGGCGCGCAGCAGCCGGGTGTCGACATCCATGCCGCCAGGTTATAGACGCAGGTATTGGACGCCGCTCCGGGGCTCGGGAAGGCTGGTCGCGGTGAGCGCGGAGGGCTCGCCCGTCCGCGCCGAGGCGCTTGAACGAAGGGCGACGCACATGTTCACGGCCTATGTGGTCATCACTGTCATCACGATCCTGGTCAACGCGGCCATTGTCGTCGCGGACCTCAGGAGGGCCGAGTTCGTCCTGGCCAACTCGGCCGAGGTGGACGTCCCGCGGAGCTGGCTCCCCTGGCTCGCCGCGCTGAAGGCGGCCGGAGCCGCCGGGCTCCTGCTCGGACTGCTGGGCGTCCCGGTCATCGGCATCGCCGCGGCGGCCGGGCTCGTGCTGTTCTACCTGGGCGCCGTCGCCGCGCACGTCCGGGCCGGTGTGTACTACAACATCGCTTTCCCGGGCGGCTATTTGGCGCTGGCCGTCGCCGCCCTGGCGCTCGCGGTCGCGCGGTAGTGCGCACCGGGCCTTCGAACCCCGGGCAGCGCGCAGGCGGTCAACGCGCCGCCCTCCTGGGCCGGTTGGCGCGTGTGTGGTCTCAACGCGCCGGGGCACGCAGCCCGTTCAGCATCAGGTCCAGTGCCTGCTCCGTCTGGGCCAGTGCCTGAGTGCTCGCCGACCGGGCCAGCCACAGCGCGGCCTCGTTCATGGCGCCCGACAGCAAGCGCGTCAGCGGTTCGACCGGCTGGTCGGCGATGATCCCGGCCGCCACCAGGTCCTCCAGCGCCTCGGCCAGGTGCCGGGCGGAGGATTCCTCGTCCATGGCCCGCCACTCGTCCCACCCGAGCACGGTCGGGGCGTCCACCAGCAGGATCCGGCGCACCGCCGGGTCGGACCCGGCGGCCAGGAAGGCCCGGCAGCCCGCCCGCAGTTGCTCCCACGGATCGTCGTGCCGGTCGGCGGCGGCCGCGACCCGTTCGCCGAGTTCCCGCTGCACCTCGGCGACCACGGTCCGGAAGAGCCCGGCCTTGCTCTGGAAATGGTGATAGGCCGCCCCCTTGGTGACCCCCGCGGCCCGCGCCACCTCGGCGAGCACGACGCCGTGATAGCCGTCGGCGGCGAACCGCCGGCGCCCCTCGGCCAGCAGCGCCCGCCGCGTCGCCGCCCGTTGCTCGGCCCTCGTGACAGCCATCCGCGCTCCGCCCTTCCGTTCGCATACCCCCGGTATGTTAGCGTTCCGTTTTGCATACCCAAGGTATGTGAAATCGCGCGTCCGAGCAGATGGAGACATGTCATGAACGCCCAACTCGGCGGCTTCTACCCGGTGATCGCCACCCGCGACGTCGCCGCGGCACACCGCTTCTACGCCGGCCACTTCGGGTTCGAGGCGACCTTCGAGGCCGACTGGTACGTCAGCCTGCATCGCCCGGACGCCCCGCAGTACGAGCTCGCCCTGCTCGACCACGCCCACCCGACCCTCCCCGAGGGCCACCGCGACCCCATCCGAGGCGGCCTGCTGCTGAACTTCGAGGTCGGCGACGTCGACGCGGAGCACCGCAGGCTGGTCAGGCAGGCCGGCCTGCCCGAGCTCCTCTCCCTGCGCACCGAGGAATTCGGCCAGCGCCACTTCATCGTCGCGGCACCGGACGGCGTCCTGATCGACGTCATCACGCCCGTCCCGGCCACCGGGGAGTACGCCGAGCAGTACGCCCCGGGCCACGCCCCGCACGCGTAGGCCGACCGCCACCGCTCCGCTGGGGTCCGGCCGCCCTCGCGCGGGCTGCGGCCTTACGGCCGGTCCCGCGCGAGCGGCCCGCCGCCCGCATGCCGACGCAGCTCCTCGGCGGCCCGAAACAGGTCGGCCTCACTGCACACGATGCCGCAGCGGCACGCTCCCCGCGCTCACGGTTGGCGCTTCCTCGCTCGGTGCCACCGCACGGAGGGGTGCGTTAGCGCCGCGCCCACCTTTGTAGGCGGGGGTCGATGCGGCGGGCGGCCCACAGAACCGTGGTGGGGTTCATCGTGAAGATCTCCCCCGTGGTGAACGCCAGGCGCTTGCGACCGGGTCCCAGCGCGGTCATGTCGCTGACGGTGAACTGCTGGCCGCCGATCATCAACTGGTCGCCGCGTTGGACGGTGCGGGCGTCGACTTCAACGGAGACCAGGACCGGGGCGGTCGGCGGGATCGTTATGGGGGGTGTGGGGCGGAAGGACACGGCGATGTTTCTTTTGTCGAGACGGGGGTTATCGGGGCGGGCAGGCGGGTGCGCAGGCGCGGAGTTCGTGGTCGCGGATGGTGGCCAGGACCCGCGCCCGAGCGTCGAGGCTCCGGGCGCACAGCACGCATGCGGCGCCCTTCCACTGGCGGTGGGTCAGCCGTTCGTCGAAATCCAGCCCCATCAGTGCGAGCGGCAGGTGCTCCGGCGGTGCCGGGCACAGGTGCCGGGTTCCCTCCAGGTAGAGGTTCCGGCAGGCGCCGCAGGTGAGCAACGGTCGGGCAGCCGGGAGAAATTCAGGCATGACGCGACCCCCGCGCCGAGAGGAGACGGCGCGTCGCGGGGCGTCGCGCGAAGAACGGCAACATCGGCACTCCCTGCCAGTCCTTGGGGAGGCTCACGCTCGCGCACTGACGGCCCATCATGATTTCCCGACGAGGGGATACCCACCATGGGTAGACTCCCCGCGAAAGATCCCGTACCGCCCCCTGGACCCACTACGCGGGGATGCGAGATGACATACCGACCTCTGGCCGCCTTGCCCGCGCGTCTCCTGGAACGCCCGGACATGCGAGCCGCACTGGCACGTCATGACTTCGGCACGGTGTTCACACTGGCCAGGAAGTACGGCGGGATCAGCTTCCTGAAGATCGCGGACGCCTGCGACATCAAGCCCGAGCGCGTGGGCAAGGTCGCCCGGGGCGATGCCGCCATCACCACGTACGAGAAGATCGCCGCCGTCGCGGACGGCCTGCGCATCCCCGGGCATCTGATCGGGCTCGCGCCGCGCGCCTGGGAGACCGGTACGAGCCGGGCCGCGGCGCCCGTTCCGGCCGAGCCTTCCAGTGGCAGCGACATCGACAGCATCCTGGCCATAGCGGCCGGGACCAACCCCAGCACGTCAACGCTGCTCGCCCTGCGCTCCTCCATCGAGGACTACTGGCGCCGTGACGACCAGCACGGTGGCGAGGCCCTGCGACCGGCCGTCGTGGGGCAGTTCCGCTTTGTCGTGGGCCTGATCGACCGGGCCGGACACGGCGAACTCAGGAACGGACTGATCGCCGTCGCCGCCGAGTTGGCCAGGCTCACCGGCTGGACGTACTTCGACGCCCGGCAATACAGCCAGGCCCGGGCGTACTTCACCCAGGCGCTTCGCCTCGCCAAGGAGACCGACGACCAGCAGTTTGTCGCCAACGTGCTCGCCTGCATGAGCCTTCAGGCCACCTATGAGGACCGCGCCGCCGACGCCCTGGCGCTCGCCGCAGCGGCGCAGGACCAGGTCCGGACCGCCGGCACCCCGCGCGTGATGGCCATGCTGTCGATGCGGGAAGCCTTCGCCCACGCGGCCCTTAACGATCCGGGCGCCGCGCACACCGCGATCGCGCAGGCACACCGGCAGTTCGAGCACGTCTCCGCAACGGATCCGGACCCCGCATGGGTGGCCTACTTCGGCGAGGACAAGCTCATGGTGGACACCGGAATCGTGCACGGCCAACTGGGCGAGGCGAAGACCGCCGAACCGCTGATCGGCGACGCCCTTGCCCGCAAGGACGGCACCAATCAACGCGGCAGGGCCTTCCACGCGTTCTGGCTCGCCCGCACCCAGTTCCAGCGCGGGAACCTCGACCATGCGTGCCGCACAGCCACCGACGCCCTGGAACCCGCGACGGCCGTCGCGTCCGAACGCGTCACGGGCCACCTGCGCGAGTTCCACCAGCAGTTGGGCCCGCACTTGCGCGACCCCGTCACCGCCGCGTTCCGCTCGCGGCTGCGCGAGGCGTTCACCTGAAGAGGGTCAGCGGACCGACTCGTCCATCAGGAGGTACAGCAGACCGACCAGTGAGCCGCTGCTGACGATCTCCCGGCGGTCGATCAGGCCCCGGACCCGGTCCAGGGGAACCCACTCGATTCGTTCCGCCTCGTTCTGCTCGGTGGGCGGGCCGATGTGGGTGGCCCCATCGGCGCGGAACACATGGTGCTGCGAGTCCGTGATGCCGTTCGCGGGCTCCGCGTAGATCAGCGGCTTCAACGGTCCCGGCCGCCAGCCGGTCTCCTCCTCCACCTCACGGGCCGCCGCCTCGTCCGGTGTCTCGCCATCCTCGATCAGCCCCATGGGCAACTCCCACGCCCACGTGTCCGTGATGAACCGGTGCCGCCACAGCATCAGCACTTCACGACGCCTGTTGACCACCGCCGCCACTGCCAGGTGACGCAGCCGCACCACGTGATGCTCCCAGCGCCGCCCGTCCGGCTGCTGGACATCGACCAGATCCAGGTTCAGCCAATGATTGCTGTAGATTCGCCGCTCACCGAAGGTCTGCCACTCCACGGACGCCGCCTCTCTCGTCAGGTGCCCAGCATTCCAGAGACCATCCGGTTCGACCCGAACGGCGACAGCAACGCGTTGCGGCAGGGCCCCGCCGGGCTGGGGCGGACGGCCTCCGAGGCTTGAGGCAGCCACCATGGGGCGAGCCTCGAAGAGCGGGGGGCCAATCGGGCACTACGCGGGCAGGCCAGGACTGCCCGATCCGCTAGCCAGCGTACGGCCCCCCGCTCTCTCGCCCCATGGCAGCTCCCGCCCCAAGCCTCTCCGGCCGGCCGCGCGGACACCCACACCAGTCACCGGGCAAGCCCAACCCCGGAACCGTGGACCAGTCGCCGCGAAGATGTGTCGCACCAGACGCCGCAGGGTGATCCTCCCCCAGACTCGGTCCGGGGGGACCCCCATCGACCGACCGGACAGGACCTGCCCTGGAACGCCGCGTCGCCTGCGTCACCACCATGCTCGACGACATCGGCGCCGACCGGGCCGCCGTCTGGGGCTACTCCATGGGCGCGTTGACCGCCCTCGGCATGGCCCTGCACGCACCGGAACGCTGCGCCCGGATTGTCGCCGGTTTCTGGGACCCGGTGGCCGGGTTCGCCTCCGGACTCGACCTCGCGCTGAGGGAGTTGGGCCTGCCCGCCGACACCGACGGGCTCGGCCTGCTGTGGCGGGGCGCCTACGCGGACCCCGCCCAGGCCGCCGTCATCGACGCCGCCGACCCGGCGGCCCTGCGCGCCAACTACGAGGCGTTCTCCCGCGACCGCGACCTGGACGCCGGGCTGGCGTCCGCCGACGTTCCCGCGCTGATGTACTGCGGCACCGCCGACCCCTGGCACGAACCGATGCGGCGGGTCGCCGTGCGCACCGGCGCCGCGTTCTTCTCGATACCCGGCGCCGACCACCGCGGCGGCTGGGTGCGGTCCGCCGACGTCCTGCCGCACGTGCTGCCGTTCCTGGCCGGGGCGGCGCCCGGTCAGCCCCGGTAGACGCCGAAGCGCTTGGTGAGCGTCCGCACGGCCTCCTCGCCGCCGGCCACGCCCACCGCGCAGAGGCCGAGCTCGGCGGCGGAGCCGCCGCCGACCAAGGCGCGGTAGTCGTCGAAGCGGTTGCTGAGCGCCTGGCCCCGCTCGGTGAAGACCACGGAGGCCAGGCCCTCGGCGGGCGCCGCCTCGGCCAGCGCCAGCAGATGGCTCGAACGGCCGGACAGAATCACGGTGTTGAAACGGATACCCGCGTGCAGCAGTCCGTCGCGGTCCCGCACGTCGTCCGCGTAGATCGCGGGTTCGATGCGGGCGAGCTGCCCCATGACGATGGCGGCCGCGTTGGCCACGGCGCCCGGGGCGAGCGCCTTGTTCACGGCGATGGCCGTGCGGAGGAGATCCGACATGAATACTGCTGCTCCACTCCTGGTCGTTGAGTTGCGGCGTGCCGAACGGCCCTCCGCCACGCGGCCCGGCCACTGGGACGGCTCAGGTGCTCCGCGCGAAGACGACGAACCCCATGGGCTTTCCTGCGGACAGGACTTCGATCGTCTTGAGTCCATAGTGATCGGCACAGATCTGATTGGTTATCACAGCCGCCGAACCGGCGCCCGACAGGGCGTCCCGGCAGGCCCCGCTGTTGGACGTGGCGGGCACCGCCCGGTCCGTGCGCGCCAGGACCCGGGACTCCAGCAGCAGCTTGGTCGCGGGGTGGTAGTGAACGCGGTCGAAGTGCTCCAGCGACGCGCTGTCGATGGGAGCCGCGAAGACGATGTCCGGCAGGGGCGTCACGAACGCCTCCGCGGCCCGGAGCCCGCTGTCGAAGAAGAACATGCGTATCTCCGGATAGGCGCCGGCCACGAGCAGGGCGTCATGGCGGCCGCGCCGCACGGTCTCGGCGGCCAACTCGTAGGAGGGATAGCCGAACAGCCTGCTCGTGTTGCCCGGTGCCCACCGCAGCCCCACCGTGACGCTGCAGGTGAGCCCGGCCGGATCGTCCGCGAGCGTGGCCACGGATCCGTAGAGCGGCTCCGGCTCGATCCGTGTGCTGAACGCCGGAGGTACCACGGGCCCGGCCTGGGGAAGGAGGGCGGCGTCGGGGCCCTCCGCGCTCACGTGCTCTTCCGGCGCGGCGGCATCGAGTGAACGGTCGTCCCTGACTGTCATGGCATCCACCCCATCAAGGCTTCGAACTTGTCACATCCGGGCGGCCGGCGGCGGTCCGCCGCCTCTTTCGTGTTCACACCGGCAGCCTCGTCAGCCGCAGCTCTGCCGTGTCCCCGATGTGACGGCACCCCACCAGCGCCAGCGCGTCGTCGATCTCGTCGCGCAGCAGGGACAGCGCGCGTTCCGCGCCGTCCTCGCCACCGGCCAGGAGCCCGTGCAGCACCGGTCGTCCCAGCAGCACGCCGGAGGCGCCGCGGGCCAGCGACTTGAGCACGTCGATTCCGGACCGGATCCCGCCGTCCAGAAGCACCTCGCAGGCGTCGCCCACCGCCTCGCGGACACCCGGCAGCGCCTCGATGGCCGGCAGGGCCCCGTCGAGCTGTCGCCCGCCGTGGTTGGAGACCACGATGGCGTCGGCACCGGTGGTTACCGCCTCGGTGGCGTCCTGGGGGGCCAGGATTCCCTTGAGGACGAGCGGAAGCCGGGTCCGCTCCCGCAGCCAGGCCACATCGGACCAGGTGACGGACGGATTGAACGTGTCGACGTAGTGCCGCACATCCAGCGAACCGTCCGGCAGCCGCCGTGGCGCGGAGGCGCGTTCCTCGGCGAAGTGCGCGGCGCGCACGCCGTTGGGCAACGAGAAGCCGTTGCGCAGATCGCGCAGCCGCCGGCCCAGCCGGGCCACGTCCACCGTGAGGATCACCGCCCGGCACCCGGCGGCCTCGGCCCGGTCCAACAGGTCCGCCGTCACCCCGCGGTCGCGCAGCCAGTAGAGCTGGAACCACAGGGCGGCGCCCGATTCCGCGACCCTCTCCACGGTGACACTGCTGAACATGGGTACCGTGAACGGGACGCCCGCGGTCTTTGCGGCGCGGGCGGTGGCCAGTTCGCCGTCGGGGTGCAGCAGCCGCTGGTACGCCATCGGGGCGATCGCCACTGGCATGCGCGCGGACGATCGCACGAGCCGGCTCCCGGCGTCGGGCCGGGCGACGTCCCGCAGCACCCGCGGCACCAGGTAAAGCGCGTCCAGCGCCGCTCTGTTGGCGGCGAGGCTCAGTTCGCGTCCGCTGCCGCCCTCGATGAAGTCCCAGACGGCCCCGGGAGCGGCCGCCTCGGCCGCCCGCGCCAGGTCCGCCAGACACATGGGGGAGGACGCGGGCCCCGGTGCCGGTACCGACGTCATGGACGCGGCTCCGCGTTCGTCCGCTCCAGTTCGACGGCTTCGTAGAGCGCCCGGACGTTGCCCCGGCCAAACGTTTCCGCACCGTGGCGCTCGATGATCTCCAGGAAGAACGTCTTCCGCGGGTGCGTGGACCGGGTGAAGATCTGGAAGAGCTGTCCCGCGTGGTCGGAATCGGCCAGGATGCCCAGCTCCCGCAGTTGGGCGAGGGGGTGCTCGACGATGTCCACGCGGCTGGGCAGGAGGTCGTAGTACGTGCCGGGCGTCGTCAGGAACTCCACGCCGTGGTCCTGGAGCGTCCGGACGGCCCGCACGATGTCGTCGGCCAGGAAGGCTAGATGTTGGACTCCGGCGCCGCCGTGGCTCTCCACGAAGTCATCTATCTGCCCGGGCTCGCAGTCCTGGTCCGGCTCGATGATCGTGAACGTCGCGTCCCCGGCACGGTTCTGCACCACCTGCGAGTTCATGCCTTGGGTGCCGACGGAGAAGCGCTCCTCGAAGATCATCCGGAAGCCGAGAGCCGACTCGTAGAACGCCACCGTCTCCTTGAGCCGGCCGGCCTCGACC
Source organism: Streptomyces litchfieldiae (assembly GCF_031845365.1). Taxonomy (NCBI): domain Bacteria; kingdom Bacillati; phylum Actinomycetota; class Actinomycetes; order Kitasatosporales; family Streptomycetaceae; genus Streptomyces; species Streptomyces litchfieldiae. The sequence continues at coordinate 22,374 of NZ_JAVREL010000008.1, read as the reverse complement.
AGGACGGCGATGTGATCCATCGCGCGCAGCCCGGCGGCGAATGCGCCCCCCTCGGTCCGCACCGGCTCAACTCCCGGCGGCAGCAGGCCTGGTGGGTCCCCGGCGGAGCGCTCGACGAAGGTGTGCCGCACATCTCCGAACGCCTCGATCGCGGCGGTGGTCGTGCCGTGCGCCTCGGCCGGGGCGGCGAGCGGTCGCGCGCCGCCCGCCACGGCGTCGGCGAAGGCCGCGCGGACATCGGGGGTGCGGAAGACGATGTTGGCGACGCCGTCACCGTGCGCCCGGACGAAGGCGCTGGCCGGGTGCTCGTCGCTCAGCCCCTGGGTCACGGCCAGGACGATGCCGCCCTGCCGCAGGGCCACGGTGCGGTGGCTCGTCGGATCGGCCGTGCTCCGACCCGCGACCTCGAATCCGTATCCCGCCACCATGTGCTCCGTCATGGCATCGGAATCGGCCACATAGAACTCGACGTGATCCAGACCGGCGAGGTGTAACGCATCAGTCATGCGGGGCTCCCAGCGGAGATGGTGGGTGTGGGAAAGGTTCTTTCCGACCGGAAAGCGGACGACGGCGTTCATGGTCCGCGCCTTCGGCGGTCAATCGCGGAGCACCCGAAGCCCGCCTTCGCACGGCGCGGCGGGAACGGACGTGGGGTCGGCTGTCAAGACCCCCGAATTGCTGGCGGGCGTCTGACCGAAAATGCGCACGTTCCGAGTGGGGGACGGGTTCAAGCAGCCGACGCGCGTCAGCATAGGCACACATCTCGTCTTTGCACCAGGGCCCCTCCCGAACCCCTGCGCCGAGGGGGGGTTGACGGGTTCAAAGCTTTAAGCGAGGCTATGAGTCGGCGATTCGGCGGTCACATCGGTATCTCCTGTTCCAGCCGCTATTGCCTCTTGCCGTTGGACAAGGTTCTTCGCAACGTGCTTGCAGTGTGAGTTCGGCCGCGTTCAATACTGTGGACGGCCATAGGTTACGAATGCCGTTGACCGGTCCTTCGGGAGGGGCCGGCCGACACGCGAAGACACGCACCGTTCGCCACGATCTTTCGCCGTATTCACCGCTGAGGCGCACCCGTATGGCCTCACTCGCGACATCACCTCGCTGGAGTGACTAGGACGTGAGCAAAGCCCAGGGCACAAGTAGTCGGCTGCCCCTTCTCGTCACCGGATGGGAAGGCGACCTCGGCTATTTTCGCTTCGAGGAGCACACCACATTACGCCCCGAGTCGATCGTGGAAATCCTGCGCGGTCGCCTGGCCGGCGTCGTCTTCCGCGGGGTGATTCCCGCGGCGACGTGCGCCGAACTGACCGACCGGTTCCTGACGAGTCCGGCACGCCGGGCGAGGGGGTCGGACGTGCCCGGTCAGTTCGTCGGGGCGTTCCACTACGCCAAGACCACCGACGACTATCTGCGCCAGGCAGCGGCCACCAGGTCCGCGCTCGACGAGATCCTCGACATGCCCGACGACCCTCTCGCCGCCCTCCGGCGGGAGCTCGGCGATGTCCTGGCCGACGAGGGCGTCGAACTGCGGCTCGCCCGGCACGACGGCCGCGAGGCGTGCCCGGCGATCCTTCGCTCCTGGGACGGCGAGGACGAGTTCGCGCTGGCCCCGCACGAGGATTACGGCCAGTGCACCGAGCCGGGACAGGCGGACTTCGAGATTCAGCGGGCCACCGCCCACCAGGTCGTGGCGATGAACATGTGCCTCACGAACGGCGCGGGCGGCCGGCTCATCGTGTGGAACATCAAGCCCGACGAGCCGAGCCGGCGGCGGCTGGGGCTCCAGTACACCGGCGTGCCCTATCCACTCGGCAGCCTGGCGGGTGTCGAGTCCATGTCGCTGGACGTACGCCCGGGCGACATCTACCTGTTCAACGGCTCGCATGTGCACGCGGTGGAGCCGAGCGCCGATCCCCTGGCCCGCCGCGTCACCCTGTCCGGTCTGCTGGGGTTCATCGACGAGAAGACGGTGGTTTCGTGGACGTGACCGCGCCGTTCCCGGACACCCCGCTGTCCTTCGCCGCCCCGGACGGCGGCGGCCCGGTGCTCCTGCGCCCCCCGGCGGGCACCGCCGACACGTACGCCTGGCTGAGCGAGAGCCGGCAGACGATCGACGGGATCCTGCTGCGGCACGGTGGTGTCGTCCTGCGGGATCTCGGCATCAATTCGGTGTCCGGCTTCAACAAGGCGGTTCAGCTTCTCCACCCCGACCTCCTCGACTATGTGAACCGGTCGACGCCCCGGACGAGGCTGGGCGGAAAGCTGTACACCGCGACGGAGTACCCGGCGGAGAAGACCATCGCGCTGCACAACGAGAGCTCCTACACCGACGTGTGGCCGGAGAAGATCTTCTTCTACAGCGCGGTTGTTGCCGCCGTGGGGGGCGAGACACCCGTCGCCGACAGCCGCGGTGTCCACCGGCGGATCGACGCGGCCGTCCGGGAGAAATTCGAGCGGACCGGCGTCCGTTACGTCCGGAACTTCACGGCCGGTATCGATCTGAGCTGGCCGGAAGTTTTTCAGACCGACGACCGGTCCCGGGTCGAGGAGTTCTGCGCCGCCCATGGAATCGACGTGACGTGGCGTGCCGGTCGGACGGAACTGACGACCACGCAGGTATGCCAGGCGACCGTCGCGCACCCCACGACGGGCGAGCGGGTGTGGTTCAACCAGGCGCATTTGTTTCACCTGTCGGCACTCGCCGAGCGCGAACAGCGGGCGTTGATCGACACGCTCGGCGAGGAAAACGTTCCGCGCAACGCGTTTTACGGTGACGGCGAGCCGATCGAGCGCGAGGTCCTGGAACACATACGCGACGTCTATGAGCGGGAAAAGGTGGTGTTTCCCTGGCGGCAGGGCGACATCATGCTGCTCGACAATCTCCTCGCCGCACACGGCCGTCAGCCTTTCCAGGGCACCCGCAAGGTGGTTGTCGCCATGGGCTGACTCGGCGGAGGGCCACCCCGTCGAGTGTAATTCACCGATTTCCCCCGCCCTGCCGCAAGGGAATGATCCAGCGATGAATGCCCTGTCCCCAGCAACCATTCACGGCCGTTTCACGACCCATGTCGCGCGCCGTCCCGACGCCGTCGCGGTCGAGTGGAACGGCCACAAGATCGGCTACGCGGCTCTCGACGCGCGGGCGAACCGCCTCGCCCACCGGCTCCTGCGGCTCGGGGTGGGCCCGGAGTCGAGGGTCGCCGTCTTCCAGGAACGCACCGCCGACCTCGTCGTGTCCCTGCTCGCCGTGGTCAAGGCCGGAGCGGCGTACGTCCCGTTGCACTCGGGATATCCGGCCGCTCGCCACAGCGCGGTGATGGCCGACGCGGGCGCGTCCGTCCTGCTGCTCGACCGGGCCACGCGCGCGGTCGGATTCGGCCATGACGCCCGGGTCGTCGTGGTCGACGACGACCCCGCGCTTGCCGCCGAGCCCGCCTCCGATCCCGGGATCGCCGGTCACGGCTCGGCCCTGGCCTGTGTTATGCACACCTCCGGTTCCACCGGGACGCCCAAGGGCGTCGCGCTGCCGCACCGAGCGGTGGTCCACGCGGCCGACGACGCCTGCTGGGTGAACGGGGCCCACCACAGGGTGCTCTTCCACGCCCCGTACGCGTTCGACGTCTCCGTCTACCAGGTGTGGGTGCCGCTGCTGACCGGCGGCCGGATCGTGGTGGCGCCGCCCGAGCCGCTGGACGGCGCGCTGCTGCGCTCGCTGCTGCTGCGGCACGAGCTGCGCGCGGTGCACCTGACCGCCGGCCTGTTCGGCGTCATCGCCGAGGAGATGCCGCAGGCCCTGGCCTCGCTGGTGGAGGTGCACACCGGCGGCGACGTGATCTCCCCGAACGGGGTGCACCGCGTGCTCCGCGCCTGCCCCGGCATTCGGGTCCAGCACCAGTACGGCCCTACCGAGACCACGTTGTTCGCCACCCATGGCGAGTTGACGGGCCACTGGGACAGCGGTCGCCCGCTGCCGCTGGGACAGCCGCGCGCTGGGGTGCGCGCCTATGTGCTGGACGAGACCCTGCGCCCGGTGGAGCCGGGCACCGCCGGTGAACTCTTCATCGCCGGCGACGGAGTGGCCCGCGGCTACTGGCGGCGGGCCGCGCTGACCGCCGAGCGATTCCTTCCGGACCCGCACGGTCCCCCGGGAGCCCGCATGTACCGGACGGGCGACCTGGTGCGCGTCGACGACGAGGGGGCCCTTCAATTCCTGGGGCGCGGCGACGGGCAGGTGAAGATCCGCGGTTACCGCGTCGAGGTGGGGGAAGTGGAGGCGGCCATCGAGGGCCAGCCCGGCGTGAGCCGCGCTGCGGTGGTGGTGACCAGGGACCCGCACGGCGAGCGGCAACTGGTCGCCTACGCCGTCCCGGAGGCCGGGAACGCGCCATCCGGCCGGAAAATCCGGATGCGGGCCGGCCGACTGCTGCCCGACTACATGGTGCCCGGCGTGGTCCGGGTCGTCGATGCGCTGCCGCTGACCCCGAACGGCAAGGTCGACCGTCAGGCGCTGCTGGACATGAGCGCCGCGTGAGGCCGGCGACGGATCATCGCCGCCCCCGCGCAGACAGTGCCGATTCCGCTGCGAAAGGACCAACTGATGAGTGACAACGGTCAGGACGCCCCGCCCGAGCGCGTGGTGAACACCTACAACGGCTGGGACCCGCTCGAGGAAGTCATCGTCGGAACCGCGTTCGGGGCCACGAAACCCGGCCACGAGCCCGCCTTCAACGCCTATGTCCGCTCGCCGCAGGACCGGCTGTCCCGAGCCGCCCGGCGACCGGCCGAGCTGATCGAGGCCGCCGAGATGCAACTGGACAATCTGGCCAGGGTGCTGGAGCAGGAGGGCGTTGTCGTGCGCCGTCCGACGCCCACGGACTTCTTCACCCCGGTACGGACGCCGACCTTCGAGGTGGCGGGCCAGAATGCCAGCGCCTGCCCGCGGGACGTGCTGCTGGTCATCGGCGACCAGATCGTCGAGGCGACGATGGGCATGCGGGTGCGGTTCTTCGAGTACCTGCCCTACCGCGAGCTGGTGCGGGAGTACTTCAACAGGGGCGCCCGGTGGGTCGCGGCCCCCAAGCCGTCCATGGCGGACGAGATGTACACCGCGGACTACTCGACCCAGGAAGTCGGCTTCGACGCCGACACCCACCCCTCGCTGACCGAGCTCGAACCGTGCTTTGACGCCGCCAGCTTCGCCCGGATCGGCAGGGACATCTTCTACCAGCCCGATGTGGTGACCAACGACTTCGGCGCCCGCTGGCTGGCCCGCCACCTCGGCCCCGAATTCCGTGTCCACCGCGCCCGGTTCAAGGATCCGCACCCTCAGCACATCGACGCGACCATGGTGCCGCTGCGGCCGGGCCTGGTCATGATGAACCCCGAGCGGCCCGCGCTCGACGACACGGTCGAGCTGTTCACGTCCAACGGGTGGGAGGTCGTCGAGGCCGTGCCCTCGGTCTCCGACACGATCCCGCGGCCGGACGAGGTCAGCAACTGGATCTCCATGAATGTGTTCAACGTGGACGAGGAGACGATCATCTGCGAGGAGCAGGAGGAGCCCATGATCAAGATGCTGGAAACGCTGGGCTTCCGCGTCATCCCGCTCCCGTTCCGCGACGTCTACCGCTTCGGCGGCAGCTTCCACTGCTGCACCACGGACATCAGGCGTCGCGGCGGGCTGAAGTCCTACTTCCCGAAGCTGGACGGCTGATCCGCGCCGGCGATCAGGTACCCGGCTCATCGAGCCGGGACGGAGTCCCACCCGAAACAGGAAGGTGCCAGATGTCCCCCACTTCGCAGGGTCACGCCGGCCACGGGACCCGGAGCCGCGCGGAGACCGGTACCGCCACGCGTCCGACCGTGCACGAGCTCATCGAGGCACGGGTGCGCGAGCAGCCGGACGCCGTCGCCGTCGTCCGTGGCGAGACGGAACTGACGTACAGGGAGCTGGACGACCGGGCCGGTCGGCTCGCCGTCCTGCTGCGCGAGAACCGGGACATGGGGCCCGACGACCTCGTCGCGATCGTCCAGGACCGCGGCGAGCACCTGATCGTCAGCATGCTCGCGGTCCTGAAGGCGGGCGGCGCCTATGTGCCGATCGATCCGGGCACCCCGGAGCAGCGGCTCGCGTTCCTCCTTCAGGACTCCGGCGCGAAGAGCGTTCTCACCACCGAGGCGCACGCCGCGCACCTCACCGCCCTGGCGGCGGGCGCCGGGTGCGCCGGCGTGGACGTCCTCGCGGTCGACGGCGAGGCGGCCGCGGACCGGATGGCACGGTCGGCCGGCTTACGCGCCGGGGCGCGGACCGGGGCGGAGCATCTCGCCTATGTCATCTACACCTCGGGCACGACCGGGCGGCCCAAGGGCGTCATGATCGAGCACCGCAGCGTGGTCAACTACATCGGGAACGTCCGGGACCGCACGGGGCTGTCCTCCGCCCACACCTGCGACTTCTCGACCAGCCCGGGATTCGACCTCACCGTGACCACGACCCTGGCCCCGCTGGCGCTGGGCGGCCGGATCGCCGTGTACGACGGCGACCCGCGGGACCTGGACGCCTACCGGGCGCATCTGATCCGGCACGGGGTCGACTTCCTGAAGCTGACTCCGGGCTACTTCGCGCTGCTGGCCGACATGGTGCACGAGACGGCCGTGACGACGGTCGTCCTCGGCGGGGAGAAGCTCAACCCGAAGATTCTGCGCAGGATCAGGACCGACGGGCGCCGGGCCCTGACGGTGTACGACGAGTACGGGCCCACGGAGACCACCGTCGGCGCCTCCCTCGGCACCGTTTTCCCGCTGCCCGGGGGGGAGCCGAACATCGGCACCCTGTACGACAACTACCGGGGCCACGTGCTGGACGCCGACGGGCGGCCGGTCGCGCCCGGCGAGGTGGGCGAACTGTTCCTCGGCGGCGCCGGCCTGGCCCGGGGCTATCTCAACCGCCCGGACCTGACGGCCGAGAAGTTCGTGGCCGACCCCTTCCGGATGCCGGGGAACGGCGCGGACGAAGCCGACGCCAGGCTCTACCGCACCGGCGACCTCGTGCGACAACTGCCCGACGGCAGCCTGGAGTACATCGGCCGCGACGACCGGCAGGTGAAGATCCGCGGCTTCCGGGTCGAACTGCGCGAGATCGAGGCCGCCCTCGAACAGCACGGCGATGTGGACCGGGCCGTGGCCGTCCTGCCCGCCGAACGCCCCGGCCACCCGGCGGGCGAGCTGATCGCGTACGTCGTGCCCGGGGAGTTCGGCTGCTCCGAGGCCGAGCTGGACGCGTATCTGGGCGGACTGCTGCCCGCGTACATGCGCCCCGGCACCTATGTCTTCCTCGAAACGCTGCCGCTGACCGCGAACGGCAAAACCGACTTCGACGCGCTGCCCCGGCCCGAACTGCCGCCCGCCGAGGGGCGGGTGCCGCCGCGTACCGAGCTCGAACGCCTCGTGCACGGGGTCTGGGCGGAGCTGCTCGGCCGCGGCGAGGGCACCTTCGGCGTCACCGACGACTTCTTCAAGCTCGGCGGCGACAGCATCGTCGCCGTTCAACTGCTGAGCAGGCTGCGACAGCGCCTCGGCCCGCACGTCTTCGTCGACGAGGTGCTCAACCACAACACGATCGAGCGGTTCTGCGCGCTGCTCACCGCCCGGCAGGCCGAGGGCGGCGCAGCGGTGCGGATCCTGACCGAGGAGCCCGAGCCCGCCGGAACCGTTCCGCTGCTGCCGATCCAGCAGTGGTTCTTCGACAACGACTTCGCACGGCCGGACCACTGGAACCAGGCGTTCCTGATCGCCACGCCCGCGCTGGACCCCGAACGGCTCCGGGAGAGCGTCCGGGCGCTCGCCCGGCACCACAGCGCCTTCCGCCTCCGGTACCGGCGCTCGGAGACGGGCGAGCCGGTGCAGTTCTACGCCGACGCGGCCCGGCCCGGCGAGCTGGTGACCGCCTCCGTGGGCGGCGACGCGGGTCTCCAGGATCTGCTGACCGCGTGGCAGGGCGACTTCGGCCTGGCCGACGGTCCCGTCCACCGCATCGGATACGTGGACGGGTTCCCGGACGGCGGCGCGCGGATCCTGATCGCCTGCCACCACCTCGTGGTGGACGCGCTGAGCTGGCGCATCCTGGCGGAGGACCTGGAGGACCTGTACCACGGCCGGACACCGGCCCCGGTCGGCAGCGGCTACCGCCAGTGGGCGCGGGCGCTGCACGACTATCCGGCGGAACACCCGGAGGAGCGCGACTACTGGCTCCGGGTGCTGGACGGGTTCGCGCGAACGGGCGACGCGGGTCTGCGCGCGCTCGTCCAAAGCCAGGACACCAGGACCGTGTCCGCCTGCGATCTCGACGCGGCGACGACCGACCGGCTGATCCAGGACACCAACCGCGCCTTCCACACGCAGATCAACGACGTCCTGCTGACCGCGCTCGCGCACGCGCTCGGCGAGGTCACCGGCCAGCGGGTGAACCACATCATTCTGGAGGGCCACGGCCGCGAGGAGATCGATCCGCGGCTGGACGTCTCGCGGACGGTCGGCTGGTTCACCACGATGTTCCCCGTCCGCCTGGCCGCCTCGGACGACTATCGCACCAGCCTGCGGGACATCAAGGAGACACTGCGGGCGATCCCCGCCAAGGGCATCGGCTACGGCGCGTTCTTCGGCTACGACAACGACCGGCTGCCCCGGATCAACTTCAACTACCTGGGCCGGTTCGGCGGCGCGGACGGCTCCTGGCGGATCACCCGGGAACCGGCCGGGGTGGCGGTGCACCCAGCCAACACCGACCCCAACCTCGTGACCATCAACGGGATGGTCCTCGACGGACGGCTCACCTTCACTTTTGTCAGCAAGCTCGGCGAGCGCGCCGCCGACCTGCTGGCCGACCGGTTCCGGCACACGCTGGTGGAGCTGATCGACGAGCTGTCCGCCATGGAGCGCACCTACCTCACGCCCTCCGATGTCGCCCACGTCGTCTCCCAGGAGCACCTGGACGAGACCCAGCGCGACCGGGAGATCGAGAGCGTCCACCTGGCCAACAGCCTCCAGCAGGGATTCATCTACCACGCCGTCACCCAGGGCCAGTTCGACGACGCCTACATCGTTCAGATGATCTGGACCTATGGCACCGGGATCGACCAGGACGCGCTGCACGAGGCGTGGCGGTCGGCGCAGCGCAAGTTCGCCGGGCTGCGGCTCAGGTTCGGCTGGCAGGAGAACCTGATCCAGATCATCGACGCCCGGGGCACCGTGGACTGGCGCGTCACCGATCTGACCGGCGTGCCGGAGGACGAGCAGGAGGAGGCGCTGCGCCGGATCCGGGCCGCCGACCGCGCCGAGCCCTACGACCTGACTCGCGGCTCGCTCTTCCGCGTCCACCTGATCACCTGCGGACCCGCCCGCGTCACCTGTCTGTTCAGCAGCCACCACTCGATCCTGGACGGCTGGAGCAACACCATCCTGCTCGACCACGTGCACGAGGCGTACGAGGACATCCTGGCCGGCCGGCCGGTGGACTCCGCGCCGGACTACGCCTACGCCGCGGTGCAGCGCTACCAGCAGGAGCATCGCGAGGACCACGCCGGGTACTGGCTGGATCACCTCGCCCGGTACGAGGAGCGGATGGACCTCCAGGGGATCCTGGCGCCGGAGGCCCGCGGACGCGGCGTCCGGGTCGACCAGGTGCGGCACACCCGGGAGATGCGAGAGATCCGGTTCTCCGTCACCGGCGCGCGGCACGAGGAGCTCAAGAGCCTCGGCCAGGAGCTCGGCGTCACCTCGAACGCGCTGTTCCTCTCCCTGTGGCACAAGGTGCTCGGCCTCTACAGCGGCAGTGGCCAGACCATCTCGGGTCTGGTGCTCTCGGGCCGGGCCGTTCCCGTCAGCGGCGTGGAGAACGCGGTCGGCCTGCTCATCAACACGCTGCCGCTGGTCGTCGGGCACGCCGACCCCGACGAGACGGTCGTCGAGGGCATCAAGGCAGTCCAGCGCCAGATCAACGAGTTCAACGCGCACAGCACCGTTGACCTCTCGTCGCTGCACGAGGGCGGCGGCCGGCTGTTCGACACGCTGTTCATCTACGAGAACTGGCCCAGGATCGCTCAGCACGGGTGGCAGGCCCGGCTGCGCGTCACCCACGACGGCGAGTACGAGAAGCTGGACTACCCGCTGACGGCCATCGTCTCCGAGACGCCTGAGGCCATCGAGTTCCGGCTCAGCTACGCCGAGGAGGTGTTCGACGGCGCCTGCGTCGAGCAGATGCTCCGCACGCAGCGCCACCTGCTCGACCAGGTCGCGGCCAAGAGCGGTGGTCCCTGGCGGGAGTTGAACCTGATCGACCCCGGCCAGCGGCGGCAGGTCACCGCGGCGCTGAACCCGCCGCCCGCCGACCCGCCGAGCGAGGAGCCGTTCCACCGGCGCTTCGAGGAGCAGGCGCGGCGCACGCCCGAGCGGATCGCGGTGATCGCCGGTGCCGACCGGCTCACCTACCGGGCCCTGAACGAACAGGCCAATCGGCTGGCGGACGTCCTCGGCCGCCACCACGGCGCGCGGCCCGGGGAGCCCGTCGTCCTCTACCTGGACAAGGGCATCGACCTGGTCGTCGGGATGCTCGCGGTCATGAAGGCCGGAGGGGCCTACGTGCCCCTCGACCCGGACACCCCCGAGGCGCGCACCGCGCACGTCCTCACCGACACCGCGGCACGCGTCGTCCTCACCACCGTCCGGTACCGCGACCGGCTGGCCGGCACCCCGGCCCGGGCCGTTCTCGCCCTGGACGCACCGGAGTTCGCCGGAACGCTGGCGGCCGCCCGGGACACCGATCCGCCCACGCCGGCCGACGCCTCCGCCCTGGCCTATGTCCTCTACACCTCCGGCACCACCGGCCTGCCCAAGGGAGTGATGATCGAGCACCGGTCGTTCTGCCTGGTGCTGGACGCGGTGAAGGCACGCCACTTCGGTGACCGGGCCGCCCTCAGCACCTACAGCGTGACCAGCCACGTCTTCGACATCTTTGGCCTGGAGTACGGCCTGCCGCTGCTCACCGGCGGCACCGTCGAGCTTGCCACCGGGCTGCCGGAGGCCCTGGACTGCCGCGGCCTCGATTTCGTCCAGATGACGCCGAGCGTCTGCGATCTCATGCTGGACCGGCTTACCGGGACCGAGGGCACGCTGCTGCTCATCGGCGGCGAACGGCTGAGCGAGGAGCTGCTGGACCGGGTGCTGGCCCGGTCGATCGACGCGGCCAACATGTACGGCCCGACCGAGACCACCATCTGGTCCACCTCCCGTTCCTACCCGCACACCGAGCCCCGGCCCGGCCCGGGCGTGGGCCTTGGGCTGCCCCTGGACAGTGAGACGGCGCACGTCCTGGACGCCTGCCTGCGCCCGGTGCCCGCCGGAGCGGTCGGCGAGCTGTTCATCGGCGGCGCCGGCCTCGCGCGCGGCTACCTCGGCAACGACGCGCTCACCGCCGAGAAGTTCCTGACCAGGGACGGCGAACGGCTCTACCGGACCGGGGACATGGTGCGCCTGCGCTCCGACGGCGAGCTGGAGTACCTGGGCCGCAAGGACTTTCAGGTGAAGATCCGCGGACACCGGATCGAGCTGGGCGAGATCGAGACCGCCCTGTCCCACTTCCCCGGGGTGCGCCAGAGCGTGGCCGTCGTCCGGGACACCGGCCGTGCGGCGCTGGTGGGCTACTACGTCGCGGACGGCGACGTCGACGCCGAGGCCCTGGCCGGCCATCTGCGGGCGGTCCTGCCCGCCGTCATGCTGCCCGATGCCACCGTCAGGCTGGCCAGCATGCCGCTGACGATCAGCGGTAAGGTGGACCGCGCCGCGCTGCCGGAGCCGGACGCGCCGGGCGGGCGCCGCCGCGTTCCGCCGCGCGACGCCACGGACGCCGGGGTGTGCCGCGTCATGGCGCGTGTCCTCTCCCTGCCGCCGGACGAGATCGGCATCGACGACGACTTCTTTCAACTGGGCGGCAACAGCATCCTGTCCATCAAGTTCGTCACGGCCCTCACCCGGGAGCTGGAAATCCCCGCCGGCCCCGGCCGGCTCCTGGCGCACCGGACCGTCCGCTCGTTCGTCGACAGCCTGCACGGCCTCGACAGCCGCGGCGGCGCGCCCGGCGACGGCGGCCGGGCGCCCGCCGTGCCGGAGATCCCACCCGCGCCCCGCACCGTGCCCGAGGACCAGGCGCTGTCGTTCGCGCAGGAACGGCTGTGGTTCATCGAGAAGTTCGAGGACGGATCCAACGCCTACAACCTGCCGCTGGTCTTCCGCCTCGCCGACGGCGTCGACATCGGGGCGCTGAGCCGCGCCGTCCGCGACCTCCACCGCCACCACGAGATCCTGCGCAGCCTGATCCGGGAGCGGCCGGACGGCGAGGGCTACCAGGTCGTGCGGGACATGGAGGCCGTGCCGCGGGAGATCGACACGGTCACTGTCGCCGATCGCGCGGTGATGCACGAGGACATGCGCGAGCAGGTGCGGCTGATCTTCGACCTCTCGGAGCAACTGCCCATCCGGGCACGCCTCTACGAGGTCGCCGACGACCACAGCCGCTACTTGTCCTTCGTGATCCACCACGTGGCGTTTGACGGCTGGTCCACGGACATCGTGCTCCAGGACCTGACCACCTTCTACCGGCTGCACGCCCAGGCGCCCCCCGGCACCGACCCGGTCGCCGACCTGCCGGTGCCCGCCCTCCAGTACCGGGATTTCGCGGCGTGGCAGCGCGAGTACCTCTCCGGGGGGCGCGTCGAGGACCTGATGCGGTTCTGGCGGGACAAGCTCGACGGCTTCGAGACCCTGGCGCTGATCACCGACCACCCGCGGCCGGAGACGCTGGACTACCGGGGCGCCGACATCATCCTCGACGTGGAGCCCGAGGTGTCGCGGCACCTGCGCGAACTGGCCAAGGAGCTGAAGGTCAGCCTCTTCAGCCTGCTGCTCAGCGGCCACTTCCTCACGCTGCGCTGCTTCAGCGGCCAGGACGACATCGTCGTCGGAACGCCGTTCGCCAACCGGGACCACCCGCAACTGGAGCGGCTCGTCGGCTTCTTTGTCAACACCCTGCCGCTGCGCTCCCGCATCGATCCCGACGGCCCGCTGCTGGACTACATCCGGGCCACCGCCGCGGAGGTCGTGGAGGTGCTGGCACACCAGGAGCTCCCCTTCGAGCGGCTGGTCGAGGGCATCAACGTGCCCCGGGACATGAGCCGGCACCCCGTTTTCCAGGTCGCCTTCGGCGTGCAGAGCTTCGGCGCGCCGCCCCGCGACGGCACGGACGGGGAGCCGGAGGTGCTGCGCCTCTCGCCGGAGACCACGATGCTCTACGACGTGGCCCGGTTCGACCTGAGCACCTTCGTGGACGACTCCGGCGACAGCCTGCGCATCAGCCTCAACTACGCGACCAGCCTTTTCGATCCGGCGACCGTCCAAAGCCTGGGCGACACCTATCTGACGGTGCTGCGGCAGTTCGCCCGACTGGCCGGCCGCGGCGCCTCCCGCGACGAGCTCACCGTCGCTGACCTCTCCTACCTGAGCGAGGAGAAGTCCCGGGAGCTGCTGGACCGGTGGAGTGCTCCGCGAGCGCGCTACGACTCCGACGCCCTGTTGCACCGGCTGTTCGAGGCGCGGGCCGAGGCCGCCCCGGATCGGATCGCGCTAGTCTGGAAGGGCAGGCGGCTCACCTACCAGGAACTGAACGAGACCGCCAACCAGTTCGCCCACCACCTGCTCGGCGACGCCCGCCCCGAGCCGGACTCCCTGGTCCTGCTGTGTCTGGACCGCAGCGACTACCTGATCCAGTCCATCCTGTCCGTGCTCAAAGCCGGCGCCGCCTACGTTCCCGTGGACCCGGCCTACCCCGACGAGCGGATCGCCTTCATCCTGCGGGACACCGGGGCGCGGGCCGTCATCACCAACCGGCGGCACGCCGGCCGCCTGACGCGGATCGCCGAGGGGACGCCGCACCCGGACGGCGTGCCGCCGGCCGTGTTCGCCGTCGACGACCCCGAGTTCCTGGACCGGCTCGACGAGGAACCGCTCACCAACCCGGACACCCCGGCTACCAGCGGCAACCACGCCTATGTGCTGTACACCTCCGGCACCACGGGCACGCCCAAGGGCGTACCGCAGTCCCACGCCAACGTCGTCCGCCTGTTCATGGCCACCGACGAGGTGTACGACGTCCGGGAGGACGACGTGTGGACGCTGTTCCACTCCTACACCTTCGACTTCACCGTCTGGGAGATGTGGGGGGCGCTGCTCTACGGCGGCCGGCTCGTCGTGCCCGGCTTCGAGGAGACCCGTGACCCGAAGCTCTTCTACGCGCTGTGCCGCCGGGAGCGCGTCACCATGCTGTGCCAGACGCCCACGGCCTTCTTCCAGTTCATGGACGTCGCGCTGACCAAGGACGACCGGCAGCGGGTGGACGACCTGCGGTACGTCTTCTTCGGCGGCGAGGCCCTCAACGTTCCGCTCCTGCGCTCCTGGTACGAGCGGTACGACGCCGGCCTGCCGCGGCTGGCCGCCGGATACGGCACCACCGAGACCACCGTCTTCACCTGCGCCAAGCTCTACGACGAGACGGACGTCAGCTCCACCGACATCGGCACGCTCCTGCCCGACGTGGCCGGTTACGTCCTGGACCAGCGGCTGCGGCCGGTGCCGGTCGGCGCCGTCGGCGAACTGTTCATCGGCGGCGAGGGCCTGGCCGAGGGCTACCTCAACCGGCCGGAGCTGACGCGTGAGCGGTTCATCCCGAACCTCTACCAGTCACCGGCGGACCGGGCCGACCGCGGCACGTCGCCGCTGGGGCGCAACGCCCGGCTGTACCGCAGCGGGGACCTGGTGCGCTGGTCCCCGGACGGCAGCCTGGAGTTCGTGCGCCGCAACGACTTCCAGGTCAAGGTCCGCGGCCACCGCGTCGAACTGGGCGAGATCGAAACGGTCCTGGCCGGCTTCCCCGGCGTGCGGCAGTGCGCGGTCGTGGTCCGGGCCCGCGGGGAGGGCGCCACCCTGGCCGCCTACTACACCGCCGCGGAAGCGCTCGCCACCGTCGACATCCTGGAATTCCTGCGGGCGAAGCTGCCCGAGTACATGATCCCGTCCGCGCTCGTGCGCTTGGACCGGCTGCCCCGCACGATCAGCGGCAAGCTGGACACCAGGGCACTCCCGGAGCCCGAACTGATCGCCACCGACGACTTCCTCGCCCCCAGCACCCCCGCGCAGGCGCGGGCCCGGGAGGTGATGGCCGAGGTGCTGGGCGTGCCGGCGGAACGGATCGGCGTCCGGGACGACTTCTTCAACCTGGGCGGCAACAGCATCCTGTCGATCAAGCTGGTCGGCCGGCTGAGCAAGGCGCTCGACGCGGACGTCAGCATTGCCGCGCTGTTCCGGCACCGCTCGATCGCCGAGCTGCTGAACAACCTCGACCTGGCCGAAACCCCCACGGCCGCCATCCCCCGGCTCGACGCGCGGGAGGAGTCCGCCCAGGTCCTGTCGTCCGCGCAGGAACGCCTGTGGTTCGTGGACCGCTACGAACAGGGCGGCAACGCCTACAACATCTACCTGCTCTACGAGGTGCTGCCCGGCACGGACCTGGACGTCCTGGAGCGCGCCATCCGGGCGGTGTTCCAACGGCACGACGTGCTCAGGACGGTGATAGCGGAGAACGCCGACGGCGAGCCCTACCAGCGCCTCTTGGACGTGCCGCTGGCCGTCGACCGCGTGCGCGTGGCGGACACCGCCGAACTGAACGCCCGGGCACGGCAGGACGCCGAACGCGGCTTCGACCTGACCGCCGAGTGCCCGTTCCGCGTCTCCTTCTACCTCCCGCCCGAGGGCTCCGGCCGCCCGGCCGTCGTCGGGCTCTACGCCCACCACATCGCGTTCGACGGCTGGTCGGCCGATCTGCTGCTCGCCGAGGTGGGCACGTTCCACACCCACTTCGCACGGCCGGACCACGGCCCGGACACGCCCCCGCCGCTGCCCGAACTACCCATCCAGTACCGGGACTTCGCCGCCTGGCAGCGAAGCGGGCTGGACGGCGGACGGCTGCCCGCGCTGCTGGACCACTGGCGCGCCCGGCTGGCGGGCCACACCACGCCCCACCTGGCGACGGACCACCCCAGGCCGCCCCGGTTCGACTACCGCGGCGCGTACCTCACCCTCGAATTCGACGCGGACGTCTCCGTGGCCCTGCGCGATCTGGCCAAGGAGCTCAACGTCAGCCTGTTCCACGTGCTGCTGACCGGCTGGTACCTCATGCTGTCGGTGTACTCCGGCCAGGACCGGCTGATCGTCGGGGTGCCCGCGTTCAACAGGCAGCACCCGGCGACCCATGATCTCATCGGATGTTTCATCAACTCCCTGCCGATCGGCTTCACCATCGAGCGCGACGATGATGTCAGGACGCTCATCGGCAAGGTCGCCGACCGGATCATGGAGGCGCAGCAGCACCAGGACCTGCCCTTCGAACGGCTCGTCGCCGAGCTGGGGTTGGCCCGGGACGCGAGCCGGCACCCGCTGTTCCAGGTATGGTTCGACGTCCACTCATTCGCCCAGACCGCGGCGGACCACGACGGCGGGAGTCCGCATGCCGCTCCAGAGGCCCCGCTGCGCACCTACGCGTTGAACGACGCCGCTTCGGACGGGCGTCAGGAGATCATCACCCGGTTCGACCTCAGCGCCGAGATCAACGACGGCGGGCAGACCCTCGTCGGCACGTTCACCTACGCCCTCAGCCTGTTCGACCGGGGCACCGTGGAAGGGCTGGTCGCCCTCTACCGGACGATCCTGGAGCAGTTCGCCGCGACGGCCGACACCCCCGTCGGCGAGCTGCGCCACGTCACGCCCGGCGAACGGGACGCCCTCGTCGCCCTCGGCCGCGGGACCTCGCTGCCCTGCCCGCCCGATGCCGCCGTCCCCGCCCTCTTCCGCGCCCGGGCCGACCGTTCGCCCACCGCGCCGGCCGTGGTCGCCGGTGACACGCGCCTGACCTACGGGCAGTTGGAGCAGATGTCCGGTGAGCTGGCCGGGCACCTGGTCCACCGCCGCGGCGTCACCGCGGGTGAACCGGTCGCCGTGTGCGCCGACGGCAGCGCGGACTCCGTCGTCGCGGCTCTGGCGATCTGGCGCGCGGGCGCCGTCTGTGTGCCGTTCGCCCCGGACGAGTCGGCGGAACGGATCCGCCACATCCTGCGGGACAGCGCGGCCCGGCTCGCGCTGTGCGCCGAGGGCCCGGCGGGCGTTCCGGACAGGGTGACGGTGGTGCCGCTCACCGGCGCCCGGGCCGGGGACGCCGGACCGCGGCCGTGGCGGGACCGGCCGACGACGGGCGGGGACCTCGCCTGCGTGTGGTACCCGCCGGGCTCGGACCGGGGAGTGCTGATCGAGCATGGGGCGCTCGTCCACCACGCGTACGCGGCCGGCGCCGACCTCGGCCTGGGCACGGACGAGGTCATCCACCCGCACGACGGAGCCGTCACCGCGACCTGCCTGGCCCTGCTGAACGGGCACACCCTCCTGCTGCACCCCGGCCCCGCCGCGCGGGACAACGGAGCGGCGCCCGGCGGGAACCTCGCCGCGTATCTGCGCGCGCACGGAGCCACGCACGTCGAGGGCACGCCCGCCTTCTTCGAACGGCACGACCTGACCGGGCTCACGGGCCTGCGGCGCGCGGTCGTCACCGGCCCCGGGCCGGCCCCGGCCGCGTCGGCACGGCTCGCCCGGGACGGCGGCACCGAGGTGTTCACCGCCTACGGGACGCCGGAGACGACCGGCACCGTCCTCGTCCACCCCGCCCGCGACGGCGACCGGGCGATCGGCAGGCCGGGGGCCAACTCCCAGGTGCTCGTGCTGGATTCGCGGCTGCGGCCGGTGCCGGTGGGCGCGGTGGGGGAGCTGTTCGTCGCGGGCCCCGGCCTGGCCCGGGGCTATCTCGACGACGAGCGCGGCACGGAGCACGGGTTCGTCGCCAACCCCTTTCGGACGGCGCGGGAGCGGGCCGAGGGACGCAACGCCCGCCTCTTCCGCACGGGCGTACCCGTGCGCTGGCGCGCCGACGGCGTCCTCGTTCGCGTCACCCCGGACGAGAGCGGGACGCCCGCCACCAGGACCAGGGCGCCGGGGCGAACCGCCGGCCGGCGCCTGCCCCGGCCGGGGGCGCCAAGGGCGCTGACGCGCGGAACCGCAGAGGAGCTGTAGAGGATGCTGCCGCAGGCTTACCGCCGCGTGCTCGGGTTGCCCCGGGTCCGGGGAACGATTCTGCTGATGTTCGTCGCACGGCTGCCCATGACGACCATGGGCATCGCGATGACGCTGCACGTCGTGGAATCCCTCGACCGCGGCTACGGGGAGGCCGGCCTTGTCGGCACCGCGACGACCATCGGGGGCGCCCTGGGGGCGCCCGCGGTCGGCCGGATGATCGACCGGCACGGCCTGCGGCGGGTGGTCGCCGTCTGCGGCACGTTCTCGACCGCCTTCTGGCTCACCGCGCCGCACCTGCCCTATGTCGCGCTGGCCGTGCTCGCGGTGCCCGCCGGTCTCCTGACCGTGCCCGCGAACTCGCTGACCCGTCAGTTCCTCACCGCGCTGGTGCCGGAGGAACAGCGGCGGCCCGTGTTCACCCTGGACACGACCCTGGCCGAGGCGTCGTTCATCATCGGGCCGACGCTGATCGTCCTGGTGACCACTCAGTTCTCCACGGAGACGGCGCTCACCGGCATCGGCGTCTGCATCGGCCTGACGTCGGCCGTGCTGTACGTGACGAACCTGCCGATCCGGGCCGCGCGGGAAGTGACCCCCGGGGAGGCGACGGCCCGGCCGCGCATGCGGCACTGGCTGGACGGCCGGCTGGTGGCGGCCCTGCTCGTCTCGGTTGGCGCGCTGTTCACCCTGGTCGGCACCGAGATCGCGCTGATCGCGGCGCTGCGGGAGAACGGCGAGACGGCGTGGACGGGCGTGGTCATCGCCATGATGTCCGTCGCGTCGATCGCCGGTGGCCTGGTATACGGCGCCGCCAAGAAGTCCCTGCCCCAGGCCACCCTGGCGGTGCTGCTGGGCGCTCTGGTGATGCCCGTCGGCCTGTTCGACCACCCCTGGTGGCTGCTGGGCATCGCCCTGATCCCGATGAACCTGATGTGCACGCCCACGCTGGTCGCGTGCACCGAGACGGTGAGCAGGCTCGCCCCGCCCCAGGTGCGGGGCGAGGCCATGGGGCTCCAGGACTCGGCCACCCGGCTGGGGATCGCGCTGGGCAGCCCCGTGGTGGGCCTGGTGATCGACCACGGCTCGGCCGGCTGGGGATTCGCCGCCGCCGGGCTGGGCGGCCTGCTGATCACCGGGGTGGGCTTCCTGTGCCAGCGGCCGGTGCCGGCCCCTGCCGAGCCGGAAGTGCCCACGCACGAGCCGGAAGTCCCCGCCTGAGCCGCGGACACCGGCAGCGGTATCCCGAACGTAAGCACGCCGAGCCAGAAAGGCTTGTCGGACCATGTTGATCTGCGGAATCAAGATCTCGCACGACGGCGGAGTCGCTGTGATCGAGGACGGCCGTCTTGTGTTCAGCGTCGAAGTGGAAAAGCTCGAGAACGGGCGCCGGTACAGCTACCTGGGGGACCTGGACCGGGTGACGCGGATCCTCGCGTCGGAGGGCATCGCCCCCTCCGACGTGGACCGTTTCGTCGTGGACGGGTGGTACACGCGGGGTGCCGACGGCGCGCCGGCGATAGCGACCCGCAGTGGCGGCGACCCCCTGGAACTCCCCGTCGCCTGGTACCAGGACGGCGTCGGCACCGGCGGCCCGGTGGAGCGCTTCACCTTCGCCGACCACGACTTCGGCGCGGCGCGCGGCGGTTACGCCAGCTACCACCATGTCAGCAACCATCTGATGGGCGCCTACTGCTCCAGTCCGTTCGCCCGGCGCGGCGAGGACGCCATGGTCCTCGTCTGGGACGGCGGCGTGATCCCCCGCCTCTACCACGTCGAGGCCCGCACCCGCACCGTCGGCGCGGCGGCTCTGGGCCTGCCGGTCATGGGCAACAGCTTCGCCGACTTCAGCTCGCAGTTCGAGCCGTTCCACCGGGACACCAGCGGACTCGACGCGGACGAGGTCATCCGGCACCACCTGTCCATCGCGGGCAAGGCCATGGCCTACGCGGCGCTGGGCACCGTCGAGGAGACCGCGTTCCCGGTGTTCGACGACATCATCGCCGGCTTCTCCACGGTGTCCCAGGACAACGCCAAGGAGATCGGCGAAAAGATCGCCGTCAACCGCGACCAACTGCTGCCCGGTCTGTCGAACGCGGACCTCATAGCCACCTTCCAGGCGTACCTCGGCGACCTGCTGCTGCGGCGGCTGACCGCGCTGATGGGGCGCCGGCTGCCCTGGCAGCGCCCCTCCGACCTGCTGCGGCGCGGTGCCTCCTGGAAACCGAACCTGGTGCTCGGCGGCGGCTGCGCGCTCAACATCAAGTGGAACAGCATGCTGCGCGACAGCGGGCTGTTCGCCGACATCTGGGTGCCGCCGTTCTCCAACGACTCGGGGGCGGCGATCGGCACCGCGTGCTGCGAGATGTTCCGCGAGGACGGCCGGACGGCCCTGGACTGGAACGTCTACAGCGGACCGTCCCTGGTGCCCGGGGGCGTGCCGGCCGGCTGGCACGTCCGGCCCTGCGACGAACGGCAGTTGGCCGAGCTGCTGCACACCGAGGGCGAACCTGTGGTCGTACTGTCCGGCCGGGCCGAGATCGGCCCCCGGGCGCTGGGCAATCGCAGCATCCTCGCGCCCGCGACCGACCCGGCCATGAAGGACCGGCTCAACCACATCAAGGACCGGGCCGCCTACCGGCCCGTGGCCCCGATCTGCCTCACCTCGCGGGCGGCGGAGGTCTTCGCCCCCGGCGGCAGCGACCCCTACATGCTGTTCGAGCACCACATGCGCCCCGGCTGGGCCGAGCGGGTCCCCGCGATCGTCCACCTGGACGGCACGGCCCGGCTCCAGACCATCGACGAACGGGCGGGCAGCGTCACCGGCCGGATCCTGACCGCCTATGAGCGCCTCAGCGGCATCCCCGTGCTGTGCAACACCAGCGCCAACCTCAACGGACGCGGCTTCTTCCCGGACGTCGCCTCCGCGGCCGCGTGGGGCGGCACCCGCTACATCTGGTCGGAACAGCGCCTGTACACCCGCCTCGACCGGCCCGCCTCGGCCGCCTGACACCCGCGGAGATCCCATGAACGATCACTCGGTCATCGGCACCTCCCCATCAGGGTCCCCCGAACTCGCGGCCATCGAGGACGTCGTGGCGGCACACCCGGGCATCTCCCGCGCCGTGGGAGTGCTCCTGGCGTACGAGGACGACGACGGGGACGCGTACGAACTGCTCGTGGTCTACGCCGTGCCCGCCCCGGGCGGCCCGGTCCCGACCGAGGCCGAGATCCGCGCCCATGCCGGTGAGCGGCAGCCGGGGTATGCCGTCCCGGACGTGGTGGTGTTCCTCCAGGACCTGCCGTACACGGCGTCCGGCGAGGTGGACCGGGCCGCGCTGCCCCCGCCCCGCCTGCTGACCGGCGCCGGCCGCGCCGCGCGTACCCCCCAGGAGGAGCTGTTGTGCGCGCTGTTCGCGGCGGTGCTCGATGTGCCCGGGGTGGGGGTGGACGACGACTTCTTCGAGCTGGGTGGTCATTCGCTGCTGGCGACGCGTCTGGTGAGCCGTGTCCGGTCGGTGATGGGGCTGGAGGTGTCGGTCCGGGACCTGTTCGAACGGCCGACGGTGCGCGCCCTGATGGAACACGGCACGCGCGCGGCCGAGCGGACCGCGCCGCTGGTGCCGGCGGAGCGTTCCGCCCGGGTTCCGGCGAGCTATAGCCAGCAGCGGATGTGGTTCATCGAGCAGTTGGAGAGCACGGGTTCGCTGTACAACGTGCCGCTGGCGCTGCGGCTGTCGGGGCGGCTGGACCGGGTGGCGCTGGAGCGGGCGCTGGCCGATGTGGTGGCCCGGCACGAGGCGTTGCGGACGGTGTACGAGGAGTCCGACGGCGTGCTGTACCAGGTGATCCGGGACGCCGCGGATGTCATCGGCACCGCTGTCGGGTTACGGGTGGCCGCCGTGCCGGAGGCGGGGCTGCGGGAGGCGCTGGCGACGGAGGCCGCGCGGCCCTTCGAACTCGGCACACAACTGCCGCTGAGGGCCACCCTGTTCGAGATCGGACACGAACAGCACGTGCTCGCGCTCGTGTTGCATCACATCGCGGTGGACGGTTGGTCGGTGGGGGTGGTGCTGCGGGATGTGGGGGTGGCGTACGCGGCGCGGGTGGCGGGGCGGGTGCCGGTGTGGGAAGTGCTGCCGGTGCAGTGTGCGG